>DATJRJ010000286.1:0-4746 GCA_035504735.1 Binataceae bacterium (SeqCode) | reverse complement strand
GCGACTTGGCGCTTGAACTCGATGCTGTGCGTGCGGTGCTTGGCCATGGGCTTTCATCCTTCGAAAGCCCGGTCCGAGGGTCAATTCCTGATCGCCCAACCGTCCGCCCCAAGGGGCCCACTCCAGTCAGGGGGCACTTTTCCACGCCAGGGCGGATCGGTGAAGGCCATCTGAACCTTCTCTCCATCCATCAAAACCTCGACCACATGAGGATCGAGCGTGTCGCGCCATTGTCCTTCGCCCAGACAATCAGATTCTTCAGCTCCGAATAGTTGGCGTCTCCCGCCTGCAGCAACCCAATAAACAAGAACAAAGCCCTGTAACCCATTTGAGCGTGATCCGGAGCATCGCGAGCGCCCGGACATGTCTCGATACCGGCCCTCCAGGTCCAGAATCGCCAGCCTCGCTTCAGGCAGTCGAAAGCGACCCAATGGCAGACCTCTGGGCGCAGTTCGTGCAGGAAATCGCGCAACCGCATGTCGGCTGCAGCGCGTAGAGGCAGTCGTCGAGCGGCAGCAGGGTATGCCTCCGGAAGGCGACCACGACTGCCTCCTCTTCAATGGTCAGGACCGATGATCGGGCTCTTTCGGACCTGTCCGAAGATCGGCGACGGACTTGCGCGCCTTCCACTTGGCGACCGTCTTCGGATTGACGCCGTAGCGCCTGGCCAGCGTCCTCAAGCTCTCTTGACTATGCTGTATCGCTCGACGGACCGCCTCTGTCGTGTGGCGCTCCCATGAAGAACCTGGCCCAAAGCGCATCCTTCGAATCGCTCGACAAGAATGCCCCATCAAAGCCTGGGATCAAACATCTAGTCTGGCGCTCCTGGTGGGTGATGGCGATCAGGTTGGCCGCGCGGCGCACGCGGGCAATTCCTTCTCGGCGATCCGTCGCTGGGTCATTTCAGCGAATGTCTCTCCAGTCTCAAGGAGGCGTGCGGTAAGGCCGGTCGCAGCTTCAATTCGCCGAATCGACACATCGACGTATAGAGGGTCGAGCTCGAGGGCGCGACAAATGCGATTGGTTTTGTGAGCGGCCAAAAGCGTCGATCCAGAACCAAGGAATGGGTCAAGAACTACGTCGGCGCGTTGAGTCAAATCGAGAAGCGCATCTTCGAGCATCGCGGTAGGCTTTACCGTAGGATGTTGCTCCAAGCCTTTTCGAGCGTCCGAGCCGAGCGACGAAGCCCCAGGGTAGGTCCACAGGTTCGAACGCCATCGACCTCGCTTCCCGAGCTCCACGTTGTTCACGTGCTGAGCCGACCCCTTTTTGAACATCGGCAACAGCTCATGCTGCGAACGATACAGAGACCCCATTCCCGCATTTGTCTTGCCCCACACCACAAGGTTGAGCGGAGTCAAACCGAGATCGACCGCCGCAGCATGAACAGTCGGAAAGCCGCGCCAGTCAATAAAGGTTGCGAAGACACCCCCATCGGCGAGATAAACAAGTCCGGCTTGCATCCAAGCTTGATTGAAGGCGAGGAACTCGGAGCTAGACATCTCGCCTGAGCCCATGATGAATTCGCGATGCGATCCCGACACGTGGCCGGCGATAGGCACGTTATAGGGCTCGTCGGTCAGAATGAGCCTCGGGGATCCACAATCCTCCATGAGCTTGGCGAGATCGTCCGGGCTCGTGGCGTCTCCGCACATGAGCTTGTGGGGACCCAGGGCAAAAATGTCCCCCCGACGGCTCGCCGCGACGGAGGTTGTTGGGCCGGGGGCGAGCGGGCCCGGTTCAGCTGTTTCCACATCGTCTAAAACGATGTGATCAATTTCGGCGGCTTCAAAACCAACGATTTCAATGGGAACGTCCTCGAGGATCAGTTCCGTGAACTCGACTCTCAGTTCCTCCAGGTTCCACTCCCCCTTCTCGCCGAGCCGATTAACCGCCAGGCGGAGCAATCGCTGCTCCGTTCCGCTCAGATGATCTATGCGAAGACAGGGAGCGCGATCGAGCCCCAGGGACTTTGCGGCCTCAACGCGGATCCATCCGTCCAGAACGAGGTTGCCAGCGCCCACCAGGACGGGAACGCAGAACCCGAGAGTCGAAATCGACCTTGCCACTTGGGCGACGTGAGCGGAGTTTACCTTCCGGACCTCACGCGCTGGCGCACGTAGAGTGCTGAGAGTCAGGTTCGTCAGATGCAAGCTCGGAAGAATGTCGTTCCGGGCTGCGGCTATCGGTGCAGGATGGATGCTCTGAGGCGCCAGAGCGTCCCTCCTTGTCCGGCTTTTGGTCTGGAGCTGCGTTTTCAAATGGCTTGCCTTCGTCAGCCAACTTCGATCGGCTGCGCGCATTCAGTCCTCCGACTGTTTGTCGTCGACCGGCTTGTCCAGCTTGTCGCCGCACTTGGCCCGCTCCGATGCGTTTGCCTTCACAATGATCCTCTCCAACTGCTCCAGCTCTTCGTCGCTGAGGGCAGAGAAATCGAAGTCCTCCTTGAACAGGGTTGCCTGATGATAGTTGGCGAGAAGAAATTTCGTCGCGGGGAGGTTGCCGCGCATGGCTGCCGCGCGCTGTTGACGAAGCATTACCTTCACGGCGGGCAGCCGCCGTGAGCGGCCACCTTCTCTCACTGGAACAAGCTCATCGACCGTTTCCAGCCACACATCTCCGAGTGACGGCCTACGCTTCTTCCGCCCGTTGGGATTGCCGCTTTGGCCTTTCTTGAACTGATGAGCCTTGGGCGGCCGACCAAATCCGACCTCGTAGTCCGGCGAGGCGCTTTTTTTGGTGTCATCGGACATGGTTGGCATGCTGACCGTCGCTGAGGGAACCGTACTTCTTGTTCCGTTCAAGCCGTCGAAGCTGTCGCCGCTCATCGCGGTCGGGCGTCGCAAACATACGCTGTCCTTTCGAACGTCCACGGCCGGGATTTCGTGCGCGTCGGAATTGGCGTCGATTGCGACGCGCCGGGCCGCGCGAACCGCTCGCGGCTCAACTCCAAGCCTTGACCTATCCTTCGCCCCGACGCCTCCGAGCTGCGTTGGGATCAGAAAGTCGCTGATTCGGCGCCCTTTGGCTAAGGCACTAATTGCGCTCGAAACCGAAACGCCGCGCTGTCGCTCGATTGTCTCCACTCTGCTTTCGCAAGCGACGCAAGGCTGGCCGAGGGTCAAAGTTCGGTTCGTTGAAAGCGGATCGCGTGACTGTGGTCAGCCGGTCCGTGAAATCCCCCTGGACGGCATCCCACGTATAACCAGCCCCTCTGAGTAACTGCAGGATCACTTGATGGGCGTAGCTTGCAGTCTGGATCTTTGGACCCCGCCGAAGACTAAGATGGGGCGCTACGCATCGGGCTTGGCTCCGAGCAGACTCGATCGCGTCCGGTTCGCCTCGGAGCACACCTTGCAGCAAGAGTGAGAAGTTCGTCGAATTGCAATCGGTTTTCGCGAAGGCGTCGAGACGGTTGAGTGTGCTTCCGGCTCTGACCAGGAACTCGGCTTTCTTGACGATCGCCTTTGCCCTTCGCTGGGGTTTGGCCATAAATCGGATGGCCTCTGCAACCGGGCTCAGGGCGTTCAAGCTGGCCACGTCGTCTGCCGCACCCTGAACAATCATTCGACCTATCAGTCTCGCGACCAGGGGATGATATCCAAGGTCAATGAAAAGCGGCTCGTACCCCGGGACCGGTTCCGCACGATCCAGGCGATCGAAGCACTCCACAATCTGCGGCAGCGCCGATTTCAGGACTGCGGAAAACTTCTCAGCCAAGCCAGCGAAGGCGACGACGGCCCGCTCAATGAGGGCTTTGAGCTCTTGATCGGCGAAAATCAGTTCAATTAGATTTTGGATCCGATTCGCCCAGTCGCTGATCCTAAGATCGGGACGGACTTCGATCTCAACGATGTGGGCGAATTGGCGCGTGCGGTCGTGGGGTGTAGCTGCCATAGCGAAGCTCCATCAATGGGACAGGCGCGACTCACGTCGGGCTCGCGTCAGGATGACCGAGAGTTGCGGAATCAACAAGCGGCGGGATGGGCGTGAAAACTGCTTGGCCGATTTCCCTGTCAGGTCCGCGTGAATCCCTGTTCGAACGAAAATAATTCCCTGTTCAAGGAAGTAGGGAAATCTTCCCTAACTCACTGATAGAGCGGCAGGAAATGCCGACGCTTGAAGCCGTCGAGAGGCAAATTCGAGAAAATTCCCTGTTCTTTTCCCTGTTACCAGGGAATTCGCCCCGGTGGAGACCGGTTTCTCAGGACTGCGTCCACCACCAACCACGCCCTCGACCGGGCCCACTTTCCGGCGCCGGCGATTTCGGCCGACTTTTCGCGGAGTTATCGCAGGCCGGCGTGGAATTTCAGTCTGACCACGGGGTCATTTGGCCCTTGGCGGGCGGAACGGGGCCTCGGTCTCTGGCGGCGATTTTTCAGTTTCCGCGGCCGTCGGCGGGGGCGTTGGCAGAGACAGAGTTCGAAACGCCTGAGAGGGGTTCGAAACGAGGTCGGGTAGCCGCGAAAAGGGCAGGTGGCGAACTGAGGTCAAATTGCCGTCGCGTTCCGCCCGTGGTGAGCCCAGGCGAAGCCGCTCTCGGTGAGTCGAGGTTTCCGCGGTTCAGGTGAAGGAGGGTGATCGGGTCAGGCGGGGCGTGCCAGCCCCAGCACTCGCCACTGATCGGCAAAGTGCGCCGGAAGGTCCATGAGTCGCGTGACGCCGTGGCCGCGAGGAAGAGTTCCCGCGCATGCCGCGTCGATGAGGGCCGGGTCGAGGAAGGCGAGCGACAGCGTCATGCGGATC
>DATJRJ010000285.1:0-13238 GCA_035504735.1 Binataceae bacterium (SeqCode) | reverse complement strand
ACAGCAACATCAAGAATCTGACCGATCGCTTCGCGGCCGAGGGCTTCGTCGCGATCGCGCCGAACCTCTATTTTCGTTTCCCCGACAATGTGGTGCCGTATAGCGACCTGCCGCACGCTATCAGCCTGATGGGCAAGCTGGATGACGAGCAGGTCGTTGGTGATATGAACGCGACGATCAGTTATCTCAAGACTCTCAAGGAGGCGAAGCCCGCGGTTGGCACCATCGGCTTTTGCATGGGCGGCCGGGTCGCGTTCCTCACCGCAGCGCGCAATAGCGAGGTCAAGGCGAGCGCGCCATTCTACGGCGGCGGGATGACCGCGGCGCGCCCTGGCGGCAAGGCGCCCATCGACTATGCCGGCAATCTCAAAGCGAAAGTGATGGCGTTTTTCGGCGGCAAGGATAGCTTCATCCCGCTGGCCGATGTCGACAAGTTCCGCGATGCGCTCAAGAAGGCCGGCAAGGATCCGGAAGTGGTACTTTACGCGGACGCCGAGCACGGATTCATGTGCGATGATCGCCCGTCGTATCATCCCGAGGCTGCGAAGGACGCCTGGGGCAAGGTCGTTTCGTTTTTCAAGCACCAGCTCGGTTAATTCCACCACACAACCCATCCGGCGGGCGGCACGATTGAATTCGGTGCCGCCCCGCCACAACCCCTGCACTCATCAGCGCTCTAACTGACCCAGGATTTTCCCCAAGTGTCGCGGAGCGCCACCTCGCCGAGCGGGCGGCCCGACGGGATCGAACTCGTCGAGCAGCCTCCAGCTAACGGTCATTATTTTCCGGCCGTTCCCGACAGTATCTTGAACCAGCGTTCCTTGTCGGGGTCATCGCCGAACATGACATTGGTTGCAGAGCGGTCCCGCATTACCTGGTCTTCATCGCCGAGTTGGCGGACCGTGGCACAATACTCGAGCAGCATGCCATTGGGATCGCGGAAGTAGATCGATTTGCACCACTCATGGTCGGCGATCGCGGTGACCTCTACGTCCTGCTCCAGGAGCCGCTCGCGCTTTGCCTGGAGTTCCTCGACCGAATCGACCCAGAACGCGAAGTGGTAGAAGAATCCCGGCAGATGCTGCGCGCTGTTCATATCGGTTGAAAACTCAGCCGGCACGCCCGGCATCTTCTGCGGCGACATGAAGGAGATATAGCTGCCGTCGCCAGTGTCGAAGAAGACGTGCTTGATGAGCCCGCCGTCGCGCGGCTCCAGCATATCGCACCAGGCGATCTTCCAGCCCATTTTGTTGCTGTAGAAATCGATCGTCCGCTCAACATCGAGCGTCACTAGCCCCAAATGATGAACACCAGCACGCTTCATCGTAATTTCCTCCGCGGATTTCGATCCGGAATCAGCCTCATCTGTAGCACGATTTCGATCTCGGCCAAAATCGAGCGCGCGAGGATTAGCTAATCATCGCGAATCAGCTTGTGCTTCAGTGCGTAACGAACCATCGCGGCGGTCGAGCTCAGGTTGAGCTTGTTTTTCAGATTTTCCCGATGCGCCTCGGCGGTCTTCGGGCTGATCCCGAGCCGGCGTGCGATCTCTTTCGCGGCCGCGCCCTCGGCGATGAGTTTCAGGACCTCGCGCTCGCGCCGCGTAAGCTTGGAGACTTCATCCGCATCGCGCGGCTGATTCATGCGGCTGAGTACGATCGGAGCGACAGCGGGACTCAGGTAACGTTTCCCGGCAGCGACGGTTCGAATTGCGTTTGAAAGTTCGGCCGCGGCGTCGGTCTTTACCAGGTATCCCGCCACCCCGGCTTCCGCGAACGCTTCGACCACGTACTCCTCGTCCGAGTACTGGCTTAAGACCAGCACCTTGGTAGCGGGCGCGGTTCTGGCCAGGCGATGGGCCGCGGCGAGCCCGCCGATACCCGGCATCTGGAGGTCCAGCACGACCACCTGCGGCCGGGTCTTCGCGGTTAGGGTTATGGTTTCCTCGCCGCTCGCGGCCTCACCTACAACGTCGCATTCCTCGCCGAGCAGCGCGCGCAGCCCCTCGCGCATCAGACGATGGTCGTCGGCGAGGAGAACCCTGATTCGCGACTCGACTTCCATCGGAGCGGCCTGCGGGCGTTACCTCAACGATGGCCCGGCGGTTCACCCAGTTCGCGCCCGAGCGCTTCCATCTCGGCGCCGAACTCGGCCCAGTTGCCGCCCTTTAATGCGGCCAATGCGCGGTTGTAATGATTGGATGCGGCTTGCAAGTTAGGCGGTGAAGCGCTGCTGGTAACGGTAGTGATGACCGAGGGCGGTGCGGACGGCGCCGCGGTCTGCGTAACCTTGGCGGGGCCGCCCGAGCCCTCGAACAGTGCGTGCAGCGTCTGCTCGAGCGTCTCACCCATCACGATACGGTCGCTGTAAGCGGCGATCACGCGCTGGAGCTCGGGGAGCTGGCCGTTTTCGGCGCGGATGTAGAGCGGCTCGACGTAGAGCAGCGATTCCTGAATAGGGATTACAATCAGATTGCCGAGGATCACCTTCGATCCCATCTGGTTCCAGAGCGAATACTGACGCGAGATATCGGGATTCTGGTTGATGCGTGCCTGGATCTGATAGGGGCCGAAGAACAGCTTCTCCTTGGAGAAGGCGTACTCGAAGAGATGGCCATAGTCGCTGCCATCGCAGCGCGCCGCGAGCCACGCGATCATATTGTCGCGCCCGCGCGGCACCATCGGAATCATCAGCATGTACTCGGCCTTCGTTTCGCCGGGCAGCCGCATGATCACGTAATACGGCTGCATCTGCATGGTTTCGTCGGCGTAGTTCTCGCGCGGGAACTCCCACTGATCCTCGCGGTTGTAGAACACGTCGGGATCCACCATGTGGTAGGTGCGGTAGATATCGGACTGGATCAGGAAAAAATCTTCCGGATAGCGGATATGGGCGCGCAATTCCGGGGGCATCGCAGCGAGCGGTTTGAACATGCTGGGAAAGATCCGCTCCCAGGTTTTGATGATTGGATCGTCGGGGTCCGAGACGTAAAAATCGGTCTTTCCGGTGTAGGCGTCGATCACTACCTTCACCGGGTTGCGGATGTAATTTATCTGATCGCCGTTACTCTGCGAGTAGGGATAGTGATCGCTCGTGGTGTAGGTATCCAGAATCCACACCAGGCCGCCGTTATAGACCACCATGTAGGGGTCGCGGTCCTGGGTCAGGAACGGCGCCAGATTGGCCACCCGGTCGCTGATATTCCGCCGGATCATCAGCCGGGTCGGTTTTATGATGTTCTCGGTGACGAGCAGGTTGATGTCGCGAAAGAAGTAGCTGAACAGCAGTCGCCGCCAGAAACCGGCAACCGGAATTCCGCTGTCGCCGTGATAGTAGCCGAAGACGTTGCCCGCGCCGCGCGGGTAGTCGAACTCGGGCGTCGCGGCGTTAACCACCGCATAGCCGCTGTCCGCCTCGCCGAAGTAGATTTGCGGACGGTCGATCTTGAAGCCGGCGTTGGAGACCGGCGGAATGTCGCTCACATAAAAGAGCGGCAGCCCCTCGGAGTCCTTGCGATTGACCGGGCTCATCACCAATCCGATGCCGTGCGTGAATTTCAGATGGCGGTTGACCCAGGTCTGCGCGTTGGCCGGCAGTAGATCGGCGTTCAGCTCGCGGGCCGCCAGCATCACCTGCGTGTATTCGCCATTGATCCAGTAGCGATCGATATCGACGCCCAGGAAGTTGTAATAGAGCCGGATCTCCTGCAGTTGGCGAAAGGTTGCAATCAGCGGGCGCGGGTCCCAGAGCCGGATATTCTTGATAGTCGCGGCGTCCTGGTTGACCGAATCCAGCGTTAGCTTTCCGGAGGCGAGGAATGGCCTCACATCGAAACCGTCAAGCCGGTAGGCCTGTCGGGTCATCGTGATATTCCGTTTGATGTAAGGCGTCTCGATTCGCAGCTCGTCGGGTTTAACCCAGAGGCTTTCGATCGCCGGCTGCGCCAAACTGAGCACGATCGAGGGGCCGAACACCACGATCGCGGCGATTACCGGGAGCTTGAGCGTCGGCGCCCGCAGGTTGGCCAGGCAGATGGCCGCCGCGACGATCGACAGCGCTACCAGCAACCAAAGCCCCGGTTTCCACAACAGATGATCCACATAGCGCAGACCGAAGACCACGCCATTGCCATGGAGCAGGAGCTGGAAACGGGCCAGCCAGTAGTTGAACGCGCGCTGCAGAAAGAAAACCGCCAGCAGGACCGAGAGATGCGCGCCCGCCGCCTCTGAAATCCGTGGCGGGGACTCGCGAAAATCGAGCCCGCCGCGCACCCAGTAAATCCCCGCGGTCAGCGCTGTAGCCAGAACCAGGATCAATAGAAACAGGTCACGCCAATCTTCCAAAAGCGGCAGTGTAAAGATGTAAAACCCCACGTCGTGGCCGAAGGCCGGCTCGATGCGCCCGAAGGGGACCGCGTGGTAGCCCTTGAGATAGATGTCCCAGGAGACGGCCTCGCCTTGCGCCACGAAGATCGCCAGCACGGCGGCCGCTCCGATCGCGATCAACTGCCAAGGCACCCGCTCGCCTAGGGCGCGGATTAACTCCGGCAGGTTGATTTCGACCATGTCGTCCGGACGACGCACGACGCGCAGCCGTTCGCGCTCCTGACTGAAGCGCACCGCGATCAGGCCGCTGATACAGATCGGGACGAACGCGGCCAGCCACACGATCCCGAAAATCGCGTATTGCGCCAGCACCATCGTGACGTAGACGCTGCGATAGCCGAGCTCGCCGAACCACAGCAGGTTGACGAAGAAATTATCGAGCAGGCTTAGAACGATAAGCGCGACGACGATAATCGCCGCGAGGCCAGCCACGATGATCCGCGGGCGCATCAGCAAGTCGCGTGATCAGGCGCCGTGCGCAATGCGGCCGACGTGTTCACGCACCACCTCGGGCGGGCAGAGCCACAGGAAGATCTTAAGCGTGATGTAGCCGACCAGCAGCCAGTCCAGCTCGCCGATAAACGGAATGAAATCGAGCTCCAGCGCTGGCGGCGTGAACATCAGCAGCAGTCCGAAAATAGGTACCAGCTTCGCGATCATCGAAACACGGGCATCCCTCATCAAGCGGTAGAACAAACGGACGAAGTGCGGAAAGAACAATATGACTCCCCGCAGCCTGACCGGGTTCAACATCTGCATCCTGAAAAACTGGCGAAGCATACCCTTGCTGGATGTTATACCCAAGCTTTCCGGAAGCCAAATGCGCAACCATCCGTCCGTCTCATGCGAAACCGCCTCTGAAGTCTCCTGTCTGCTACAATAGTCAGATGCAGAGGTGATCCTCGGTTGAAAAGGCATATGACGCTGGGCGACTTCCTGGTTGCCTATCTGCGCAAAATCGGCACCACTCACGTCTTCGGCATTCCCGGTGATCTCGCCCTCAAGCTGTTCTTCGCGCTCGGCAAACGGCGCGTCTTCGAGATGGTCACGCTCTCGCATGAGCCCGGTGTCGGATTCGCGGCCGACGGCTATGCCCGGGCCAGCGGCCGTATCGGGGTGGTATGCGTCACGTACGGCGCCGGCGGCCACAACATGGTGAACCCGGTGGCGGGGTCGTTCTCCGAGCGCGTACCGATACTGGTGTTCTCGGGTGGCCCGGGCGACGAAGAACGCAGACTCGGCACCCTGATTCATCACCAGGCCCGCGAGATCGAATCGCAGCATAGAATCTATGACGAGGTAACCTGCGCCTCGCGGGTGCTGACCGATCCGCATACCGCGGCCCGCGAACTGCACGACGTGGTACGCACCATCTGGGCCGAGCAGCGGCCGGGCTATGTCGAAATCCATCGCGATATGGTCGATCGGAAAATCGAGGTGCCCGAAGATCTTATCGAATGGGACGGGCGACTGGCATTCTACGAGTCCAATTCGCGCAAACTCGAAGAGGCGGCGCGCGAGACTGCTGCGATGTTCAATGCCAGCAAGCGGCCGGTGGTGATCGTCGGTATCGAGATTCATCGCTTCAAGGCCGCGCACGACGTGATTCAGCTCGCCGAACGGATGGGTGCGCCGGTGTTGGCCACCGTGCTCGGCAAAGGCGCCTTCCCGATGCATCATCCGCTCTACATGGGAGTCCATATCGGTCCGCTCAGCCCGCCGCCGATTGTGGCGCGCATGGATGAGGCCGATTTCGTATTGAACCTCGGTTGCCTGAAGACCGACATGAACTTCGGCAATCGCCCACCCTCGATCATTCAGGACAAGACCGTGTGGGCGGTCGATCGGCGCGTCGACGTCAAGTATCACACCTATACGGATGTCGGCGTGCGCGATTTCGTCCGCGCGCTGCTGCGCCAGGAGCTGCGGACCCATCGCGAGACGGTCCACTATGCCGACAATCTGCCGCCCGCGACCGGGCCCAATGGACGCGGCGGGTCGTTGCGGGTGAGCGAGCTGCTGCGAACCGTGAACGAATTCCTCGCCGCCAACCGCCGCTATGTCGCGATATCAGAGTCCGGCGACATGCTGTTCGGCGGCCTCGACCTGCGGGTCCCGCAAATTTCCGGATATTTTGCGCAGGGCTTTTACGCTTCGATGGGTTTTGGGGTGCCGGCCGCCATGGGCGTGCAGATCGGCAGGGCGTTGCGGCCGCTGGTGCTCTGCGGCGACGGGGCTTTCCAGATGACCGGTCCGGAAATCTCGCATGCTCCTGCGCTGCGGCTGAATCCGATCGTAATCGTGGTCAACAATGGCGGATGGGGAATCTTCAGGCCGATCGCGGAACGCCAGGAGCTGCTCGAGATTCCGGCATGGCCGTATGCCAAGCTCGCCGAGGACTGGGGCGGGAGGGGTTTCCAGGCGACCAACGAGGCGGAGTTGAAGGCGGCGCTCGCCGAAGCTCATGCCTGCCGGGAGTTCGCGATTATAGACGCGCGCATCGAGCGCGACGATCTCTCACCGATGAGCATCAAGTATATCCGGGCCGCCGCCCGGCATTCACAAGCGCCGGCAGCGGAACGCAGGACGGCGCACGCCGGCCGCAGCGGTTAGGTGGCCGGACGGCGTTCCAGAGATAGTGAGTTACGAGATGGAGCAAAACCAGGATTACCAGGCGCTCTACCAAAACTTTCGCTGGCAGACGCCCGAATATTTCAACTTTGGCGCCACCGTCGACGAGTTCGCCCAGGATCCGCGACGCCTCGCGCTGCTGTGGGAAGATCAGAACGGCAATCGCGCCCGACTCACGTTTGCTGATATCCGGCGCCAGTCCAATCGTATCGCCAATGTGCTCGCCGGCCTCGGGATTCGGCGTGGCGATCCGGTTCTGCTGGTACTGCCGCGGGTCACGATGTGGCAGGCAGCTTATATCGGAGCGCTCAAGCTCGGGGCGCTGGTGGTGCCATGCACCGCGATGTTGCGCGAGAAAGATCTGGTCTATCGCGCCAACCATGCCGGGGCCCGCGCGATCATCGCGCCGCCGAGCAGCGCGGACATGATTGCCGACCTGCGATCGCAATGCCCCTCGCTGAAAAATTATTTATTGGCCGGTTCGAGCCGCACCGGGTGGGCCAGCCTGCAGGAGATGATGCGGGAGGCGAGTGAAGACTTCTCCGCAGCCCGCACCAAGGCGATCGATCCGGCGATTTGTTACTACACCTCGGGCACCACGAGGAATCCCAAGGCGGTGCTGCATAGTCATGGTTATGCGTACAGCCATCGTTTCACCGGACTGAACTGGCTCGACGTCAAGCCCGGCGACCTTCATTGGACGACCTCGGATACCGGGTGGGCGAAGGCGGCATACGGGGTTTTGTTCGGGCCGTGGATGAATGGCACGACGACGCTGATGTACAACGGTCGCTTCGAGCCCAAAAAACAGCTCGAGCTGCTCGCGCGCTATGGGGTTGGCACTTTCTGCGCGCCACCGACGGAATTCCGGATGCTGGTCAAGGAGGAGCTCGGGAATTATCGCTTCCCGCATCTGCGCCATTGCACCAGCGCCGGCGAGCCGCTCAATCCCGAGGCGATCGCACTCTGGAAGCAGCATACTGGCCTGACCATCTATGACGGCTACGGTCAGACGGAGACCATTATCGTGGTCGCCAACACGCCGGGGCTGCCTATCCGGCCCGGCTCGATGGGTCGGCCGTTCCCTGGCCATGACGTGCGGGTGGTGGACGCGGAGCTGAATGAAACCCGGACTGAGGAAATTGGCGAGATCGCGCTGCGGATAACTCCCGAGCGACCGACCTCGCTGTTCCTTGAATATTGGAAGAGTCCTGACGAGACCGCCAATGTCTTTCGCGGCGATTATTATCTGACCGGCGACCTGGCCTGGCGGGACGCCGACGGTTACCTATGGTTTGTTGGCCGGGCCGACGACGTGATTATCTCGGCGGGCTATCGGATCGGCCCCTTCGAAGTGGAGAGCGCACTGCTCGAGCATGCCGCGGTGATGGAATCCGCAGTGGTAGCAAGCCCCGACGCCGACCGCGGCTCAATCGTCAAGGCTTTCATCAAGCTCAGGCCAGATGCCGAGCGGAGCGAGCGGATGGTGCGCGAGCTGCAGGACCACTGCAAGCGGGTAACCGCACCCTACAAGTATCCACGCGAAATCGAATTCGTTGACGAGCTTCCCAAGACTGTGAGCGGCAAGATTCGTCGAGTCGAGTTGCGCAAGGCCGAAGAGGCACGCAAGCAAAACGCGACGCCCTCTTGATCGCGCGCGCAGGGTCGTATCGTTAACCGTGAACGCGCGAAGCGGCCGGATGCGGCGTGGCTGCTGCGGCTGGCTTTCGCCCGGATGGAGTTGGCGTGGCAGAGGAGGTTGCGCGCGGCTGGTTTGCCGGGATATCGAAGCTCGCGGTTCTGCGTTGGGGTAGGACGCGGCGGAAATCCGGATGGTTGGCGAAACCGTCGATCGCGTCTGCCACGGCAGCCGAGAGAGCCTCGGCGGGATCGCTGAGCAGCGGCTCCCCCCGTGCCTCTGCCCCCAACGGGGGTTCGTTGTCAGTTCCGGAGAACTCGCCTTTCAGCAGCACGGTACCGCTACGATCGCTGAGCGAGCAATTCAGCCGCGCCTTTGCCTCTATGATGAACGAACTTTGTGCCGCGCCATTCCCGTTATCGATCCGCTTGATCACGCTTAGCTCCTCGGGGCTGCAGCTTACGACATAATCGAATCCGTCTGGCGGAGGGCCGCCAGCGAAGACCGTCGCCTTGAGGCCCGCGTGATCGAGCACCTCGGCGACCATGTGGCTCACCGTATCGCTCGGGCTATCGATAAAAAGCCGCATCATGTTTTCGTTGGCATCAAAGACCGTCCCGACGAAGAGCTGATTAACTGACGAATCGCCGGCGGGCATCACCGCGATATGGCTGGGTGCGAACGGCCGCACAATCCCGGTGCCGGCACCGGGCCGGTAATTGAGCTCGATGCGGCGTTGCGGCTGGCAGCCGGCCAGCCCGAGTATGGCGGCCAGCAGCGCGCCCAGCAATCGGCGGCTAGCTGTTAGCCTTGGCCTTAGTTGCAGAACTATGTCCTTCACGTCGCCAAAATAGGTAAAACGCCAACGCTATTACTAGAATCGCTATCCCGGCAGCAATCTCGCCCGCCCGATGAGTCAAGTGAATAACCTGCCATAACTCATCCCCGACCAGGTACCAGCCGACCAGATCCCCAATTCCGACCATCAACGCGCACCATACCAGCGCGCCGAGCGCATTCCATGCGAAAAACCGCCAGAATTCCATCCCGGCTGCTCCGGCGATCGGCCCGGCCATGAAGCGCGCTCCGGCAATGAACCGCGCCATGAAGACCGCTTTCGGACCATGAGTCTCGAAGAAAGTCTGGATGCTTTTGTAGCGCTTGCGGACGAACTCGAACCGCCCCGCCAGCCGCTCGACCAGCCGCTGTCCCCCGGTACGCCCGAGCAGATAGCCGCATGCATCACCCGTGATCGCACTGAGCACGACGACTACGTACACCCGCTTAAGTTCGAGGAGTTCCTGCCCAGCCAGGAAGCCGGCGGCGAGCACCACCGTCTCCTCCGGTACCGGAAGGCCGAGATTGCCGACGAATACGCATACGAAGATCCCGAGGTAGCCCCAGTCCACTAACAGATTGGTAATGAACGTAGGGCTTAGTGGATGCATCGTGTCCGGATCTCAATGAACTACCCGCTGGTTTGACGGCCGCGCTCTGCGGCGTTGCCGCTCAGGTGCCACGCAGCGCGTCCAGCACTTTGCGCCACTGCTCGAGCATGGTTTGCCGCATCTCGGGAGTCGAAGTGAAGGCAATTCCGTGCGCCACCGGCAGGCCCTCGTGGGAATCTGAATCAACCGATTCGACCGCGACTTCGAAGCGCTCGATCTCAGGGTCGTGGCCCGGCGCCAGTTCGCGCGTATGGCCGCGCACGTAGAGCACCAGATTGGGTGCGACAAAGCAGATCACCACCCGCGCGCCCCGTCTCAAGTTGGCGCCGGTGCGCCCCTTCGGCCAGAGCGCGAGCCGGACCGTGCGATCATCGAGGGCGAGCAATTCACCCGCGCTCAGCATACAGGGGCGCGGCAGGCCGTCGGGATCGGCGGTCAATACGATATACGTGTCGCCGTACTTGCGCTCCAGATCACGGCCATCGAGCGCCGACAAGAACTCCGCGGGGAGCCTGTCACCCAGGTACTTCGCCATACGACCTCGTTTTTAGGGGCTTCCAGCCGGGAACAAAATCGCTATCCCTTGCGGTGCGACTCGCCTGAGCCTTGGTCCTCCCCCCAACGCTGGAACAGCGAATGGCCAAAGCCTAACTGATCAAAAATCTTGCCGATGGTATGGTCGATAAGATCGTCGATCGATTTCGGGCCGAAATAGAAGGCTGGTACCGGAGGTAGCATAATCGCGCCCATCTCGGCCGCCGCTACCATCGCACGCAGATGCCCCAGGTGCAGTGGCGTTTCCCGCGGCAGCAGGACCAGCGGACGGCGCTCCTTGAGGCAGACATCGGCAGCACGGGTCAGCAGGTTGTTCGATTGGCAATAGGCGATCGCCGCCAGAGTGTTCATCGAGCACGGCACCACCACCATCCCGCTGGTGACGAACGAGCCGCTGGAAATCGAGGCCGCGATGTTGCGCAAGTTGTGCACCACAGCCACCCGGGTGCCGAGCTCGGACTGGCTCATCCCGACTTCCTGGGAGAGCGTAATACGCGCGGCGTCGGTCATCACCAGATGAATTTCAATGTCATCGAGCTCCCGCAGGCGTTCGATAAACCTGACGCCGTAGATGATACCGCTGGCTCCGGTCAGCCCGACGATTAGCCTTCGCATCTTCGCAATCATACGCCGCCGAGGCGCTCAGTGAAATCTCGATTTGCGGAACTATCCGGCCGCGAGCACCGGTTTGGCCGTCCGCCACGATGACGATCGCCAATATCCTTCGGTTGAATCTCCGCTAATTCCGCGCCTAATATCCAAATGGTCATCATCGCTCCACCTGGCCGGCATGATGGCTGAATCGGGCTCCGCTTCCTGGCCGGGAGGCCAGAATGAAAGACGGATTCTACGACCTGAGGAGCGCACTCGAGTGCCTGGAGCGTAAGGGCGAGCTTACCCGGGTCGAGGGTGAGGTCGATTGGGACCTCGAACTCGGCACCCTGACGCGCGAGGTTTACCGGCGCAAGGGCCCTGCGCTGACATTCCGCAATATCAAGGACTATAACGGCGAGGGCGCGCGCTGCCGCGAGCTAGCGACAGGGATCTTCGCATCCATGCGGCGGGTATCGCTGATGCTCGGATTTGAGGATCTACAGCCGAATCGGGCGATGATCGAGCATGTGCTGGAGCGCAATTCTCGCCTGATCAAGCCGACGATCGTGAAAGACGGTGCGGTCAAACAGAACGTGCTGACCGGCCGCGACATCAATCTCTACGATTTCCCGGCCCCCAGATGGCACCATCTTGACGGCGGACGCTATATCGGCACGCTCGCCTGCACCGTCACCAAGGATCCTGAAACGAATCTTACCAACGTCGGCCTCTACCGAAGCATGATTATCGATCACAACCGGATGTCGAGCCTGATCGTGAGTTCGCAGGGATGGGGCGGTCATTGGGCGAAGTATCGGGCACGAGGAGAGTCGATGCCGGTGGCGTGGGTCATTGGATGGGACCCGGTCATGGAGTGGGTCGGCGGGAGCCCGATTCCGGCGAATATTTGCGAATACGACGTGATGGGCGGGTATCGGAACGCGCCGGTCGAGCTGGTCAAATGCGAGACGGTCGATCTCGAGGTGCCGGCCGGGGCCGAGATGGTAATCGAGGGGCACATCTCTGCCGATCCGGCGACTTTCGCGCCTGAAGGGCCGTTTGGGGAGTTCACCGGCTACACGGCCGAGGTTTCGACGCCACGCCCGGTATGCCAGGTGAGTGCGATCACGCATCGCGACCATCCGATCTTCCGGGGTACGCTTGAAGGTTCGCTACCCGGCGCGTCGGGCGAAAACAGCCATATGTCGGCCATTCAGCGCGCCGCGATCGCCTGGAACATCCTGCGAAACGCCGGTATTTCCGGCATCCAGGACGTCTATATCCATCCGGTCAACAACGGCACGACCGTAATCGTCCAGATCAAGAAGCTTTACGAGGGCCAGCCCAAGCAGATTGCTTCCGCATTGTGGGGCTCGAACGCCTCGACCTTTCGCTACAAGGTGGTGATCGTGGTCGACGAGGATATCGATCCGTCCGATTACGAGGCGGTCGATTGGGCGATCAATTACCGCGTCGATCCGGGTTCTGATGACCTCGTGATCTTCCGCAGCACGCTCGGATCGGCGCTCGATCCGAGTACCCCGCTGGAAAACCGGAAGCTTTCCGAACTCGGCGCGGGCTTGTGGAACCGGCTGCTGATCGACGCGACCCGGACCTGGCGCTTTCCGCGCCGGCCCGAGTGGAATAACGAGAGATTCCCCCCTGTCAGCCGCAATCGGCCCGAGGATATCGAGCAGGTCCGCACGCGTTGGGACAATTACGGCTTTACAAAGTGGAAAGTACCCTTTTAGATGATGGCAACAGAATCGTGTCAGCAGGCGAGGAAACCTAAATGAACGGACGGGCAATGAACGGGCGGACAAAAATCGACTACGACAACCTGGTGAAACCCGATCGCATCAACTCGCGGGTCTATACCGATACGCAGGTTTTCGACGAGGAACTGGAGCGGATCTTCCATCGCGGATGGGTGTTCGTGGGGCATCGCGGCGAAATACCGAATCCGGGCGACTTCCGGCAGAAGCG
>DATJRJ010000284.1:0-29179 GCA_035504735.1 Binataceae bacterium (SeqCode) | reverse complement strand
CTTATCGAAGCGGCGGCACCCGATAAGAGCGAGGCGGAAGTCGACGACGAAGAAACTTCGGTGCTGATGTATACCAGCGGCACCACCTCGAAGCCCAAGGGCGTGATGCTGAGTTATCGCGACTTCACCGCCTACGTGACCGCCAACGTCGAGATGACCGACGGCAGCGATCGCGGCGCCGCGCTGGTATGCGTGCCGTTTTACCATATCGCGGGCATGACGGCCCTGATGACCAACCTCTGGACGGGACGCCGGATGATCGTGATGCCGCAGTTCGAGGCCGGCCAGTGGCTGCGGCTGGTCGCGCGCGAGCGCGTCACTCATGCCTTCGTGGTGCCGACCATGATGAAGCAACTGCTCGACCATCCGGACTTCCCGCGCACCGATCTTTCGAGCCTGCATAATCTAGCTTACGGCGGCGCACCGATGCCGTTCGCGGTGATTCGCCGCGCGATCGAGGCCTTCCCGCGCGCGGTCGGCTTCGTCAATGCATACGGCCAGACCGAGACCACCTCTTCGCTGACGATGCTCGGGCCCGACGACCATCGCCTCGCCGGCACGTCCGCCGAACTCGAGCTCAAACTCAAACGGCTTCACTCTATCGGCCGGCCGCTGCCCGATGTTGAGGTCCGGGTGCGCGACGAGACCGGCGGCTGGCTGGAGCGCGACGCGGTCGGCGAAATCGTGATCCGGACCCCGCGGATCATGAAAGGCTATGCCGGGCGCGAGGACGACGCGGCGCTGGCCGAGGGCTGGCGCGCGACCGGCGATCTCGGCTGGATCGATGCCGACGGCTATATCTTTTTCGCCGGCCGCAAGGACGATCTGATTATCCGCGGCGGCGAGAATATCGCGCCCGCCGAGATCGAAGCGGTGCTGATGAGCCATCCGGCGGTGGACGAGGCCGCGGTGGTTGGCGCACCGTCGCTCGAATGGGGCGAGACTGTGAAGGCCTTCGTCGTCGTTCGCCCCGCGGTTCGTACCACGGCCGAGGAGCTGGTCGACTTTTGCCGCGACCGCCTGGCGAGCTTCAAACGGCCCGAACGCATCGAGTTCGTCGCAGAGCTGCCGAAAAATCCGCTCGGGAAAATCCTGCGCCAACGGCTGCGCGAGCAGGCGTCGTAAAGCTTGGCCGCCGCGCGAAAATCTCGCGCTAGTGGTGCGCGCGATCGGGAACTGATCGTCGAACCGCGCGGCCGATGCTTAAGCATCACGCTCAATCGCCCGCGCGCCGGAAACCGGATCAACCCCGCGATGGCGCGCGAGCTGCTCGCGCTCGCGGAGCGCGTTGAGGACGACGAACGATTGCGGATGCTGGCGCTGAACGGCGCCGGCGGAGTGTTCTGTATCGGTTTCGAGGCCGGGGTTGATTCGCGGCTGGTCGAATCGATAGCCGCCCTGGCCAAGCCCACGCTCGCAATTATTGACGGTGACGTCTTCGATGAGGGCCTCGAACTGGCGCTCGCACTCGACATACGGATCGCGGCGGCGCCGGCGCGCTTTGCGATCACCCAGCCGCGCCGCGGCATCCTGCCCCATTTCGGCGCCACCCAGCGCCTGCCGCGAATTGTCGGCGCACCGCGCGCCATGCGGATGATACTCACCGGCACGCCGATCGACGGCCGCGCCGCGCTGGCTGCCGGACTCGTCACCGAACTCGCCGCCTCGCGCGCGAGCCTGAAGCGCATCGCTGCCGAGCGCATCGAATCGATCCTCAGCCGCGGACCGCTGGCCGTCCGGATGGCGAAGGAGGCGGTGCTCAAGGGCTACGATATGACGCTCGCGCAAGGTATAAGGCTGGAGGAGGATCTTTACGCGCTGCTGCAGACCACTGCGGATCGAAGCGAGGGCGTGCGGGCATTTCTCGAAAAACGCAAGCCGCTCTTCAAAGGCGCCTGAAGATCGAATCCGACGGGAGATTTGAGACCAGGATGGCGAACCAGCTCGGCAAGATGTACGAGTGCGCGAAATGCGGCGCGCGGGTCATCGTGACCAAGGCCGGCGGCGGTACGATCAAGTGCTGCGGCGCCCCGATGCAGCAAAAGTAGCGGGCAGAGGTGATCCCTGCACCCAATCGCGGCGTGCTGAGGACCTTCGTGAATCTCACCACTTGTCGACTGTGCGAAGCGCTCGGCTCCGGTCGAGATGACCGAACGCGGGGCTTCGCCCTGCTTTGACCAGCGCGCGATGACTACCGATCCGCACTACCCGCTACTGCTTGATCTGCTCGCGCCGCCATGGCGGCGCTTCGAGATTATCAGCCACAGCACGCCGGCCGAGGTAATTTCCGCCATCCAGAGCGCCACCGAAGAGCGCCGTCGCTTCCGTGTGCCGTTTTCCAACTCGCGCGACTTCGAGGGCGTGGTTTACGACGACCGATTCGAGATTAGCCGTATCATCCGTTATCGCAACTCGCTGCGTCCGCTGATAAGCGGCCGGGTCGAGCCGTCGCCGCTCGGCACTCGGCTCGCGATTGTGATGCGACCGCCGTGGTTTGCGGCGGCTGCGTCGGCGGCTGTGATAGCGGTGGTAGTTACGATTATCATTCTGACCCAGATCGCTCTGCATGGCTCGCAGAGCGGGAGCCAGAGCTTGGCGATTATCGCCGCGGTGATCGCCGGCAGCTACCTGATGATCACAATCCCGTTCGGCCTCGAGGTGCACTGGGCGCGCGAGCTGTTGCAGAGGCTGCTGGATATGGCAGAGGTTCTGAGTCCGTCCGCGGCACCATCGACGGGTTTTCCGCCCGCCGATCCACTATCGTTCACCGGGCGCGGTTCTTACGCGACCGCCGAGCAATTACGCCGGCACTCGCGTATCCGGCGAGCGTTCTTGATTTATCTGGTCGCGGTCTCGGTCACGGGCATCGTCACCGTGTCTGCCTTCCGCACGATCTACCGCTCAGCGGCGACCCATCCGACCGGCGCGCAGACCGAGCCGGTAAAGAACCATCGCCGGATAGTTTACGTCACACCACGTCAGAAGCAGGTGGTGAAGTTGCTGAAAATGCTGAGCTTCGGGGGACTAATCCTGGTGGCGCTCGGCGCCTTGATCATCGATCGGTTCCTCGGCGTCCCGCTGTTTCCGAAACCATCGGGCCGCCCGGGCTGGTCGCGCTGATTCTCTGCGGGCTCGAGCCGGCGGGCGATCCGAAGAACAACGCGTACATCTGGCCCGCGCCCATTTTACGATTCACCTCCTGCATCACGAAGAAGACCGTAAACAGTAGCGCGACGCAGAGCACGATGGCCGAGAAGCGTTCGCCATTGAAATGCCGATCGAACAACTCAAATGCGCCGCCGAGCGATCCACTCTTGTGATAGTTCTCGATCAAATGCTCGGCGATGCCGAGAATCACCACACCGAGAGTATAGACAGCGACTTTACCCGCCACGACCACGGCGCGCGGGTAACCGTGCGACCGCGCCCAGTCGCGCTTATCGAGAAGCAGCGAGACCTTGGCCGCGAACAGTGCGCCAATGATGGCGTTCGACGCGACGCGCAACTCGATCGAGTACTGTTCGACGAACAGCTTGACCATCAGCAGAATCAGCGCGAAGCCGACCAAAAAAAAGGCCACCGCGGGTATCATCTCTTCGAACTCGCGCCCGAGCCATCGCACGAACCTTCGCAGTCCGTCGACGTCGGGAGCGCTGGTGGATTGTATAGCCATGGCGGTGGAATTCGTGACTCAGCCAGTTTACCCGGCTGAGCCGGTCGCGCAACCAGAAGCAGGTGCAGCAGCCTTCCGGAAAGACGCGGGCCGCGTCCCCGATCGGCGACGCGGCCCGCGTTCCATTCCAGGCATGGCGTCCGGCTGCGCCGGACCTTGTGTCAGCCTTGCGGCCGAGTTACATCATGCCGCCCGGAGGCATCGCCGGCGCCGCCGGCTTGTCGTCCGGCTTCTCGGCGATCATGCACTCGGTGGTGAGCAGCAGGCTCGCCACCGAAGCCGCGTTCTGCAGCGCACTGCGCACGACCTTGGTCGGATCGATGATCCCGGCCTTCATCAGGTCCTCGAACTCCTCGCTCGACGCGTTGAAGCCGAAGGCACCCTTGTTGTTCTTGATCTTGTCGACCACCACCGAGCCTTCCCATCCGGCGTTGCTGGCGATCCAGCGGGCCGGATCTTCGAGGGCCTTCTTGACGATGGCGATACCGATCTTCTCCTCTTCGCTGGCGCGCAGACCTTCCAGCGCCGCCGAACATCGGATCAGCGCCACGCCGCCGCCCGGTACCACACCCTCTTCGACCGCCGCGCGGGTCGCATGGAGCGCATCCTCGACGCGCGCCTTCTTCTCCTTCATCTCGATCTCGGTCGCCGCGCCGACGCGGATGACCGCTACGCCGCCGACCAGCTTGGCGAGCCGCTCCTGGAGCTTCTCGCGATCGTAGTCAGAGGTGGTCTCGTCGATCTGCGCGCGGATCTGCTTGATGCGGCCTTCGATATCGGCACGCTTGCCGGCGCCGTCGATAATCGTGCTGTTGTCCTTGTCGGACACGATGCGCTTGGCGCGGCCAAGATCCTGCAGCGTCACGTTCTCGAGCTTGATGCCCAGCTCCTCGGCGATCACCTTGCCACCGGTCAGGATCGCGATGTCTTCGAGCATCGCCTTGCGACGGTCACCGAAGCCCGGCGCCTTGACCGCGATGCATGACAGCGTGCCGCGGATCTTGTTGACCACCAAGGTCGCGAGCGCCTCGCCCTCGACGTCTTCGGCGATCAGTAGGAAGGGCTTGCCGGTCTTGGCGATCGATTCGAGCACCGGCAGCAGGTCCTTCATCGAAGAAATCTTTTTCTCGTTGATCAGGACATAGGCGTCCTCGATCTTCGCTTCCATCCGCTCGGGATCGGTCACGAAGTACGGCGAGAGATAGCCGCGATCAAACTGCATCCCTTCGACCACTTCGAGCGTGGTCTCGAGGCCTTTGGCCTCCTCGACCGTTATCACGCCTTCCTTGCCGACCTTCTCCATCGCCTCGGCGATGATTTCGCCGATGGTCGAATCGTTATTGGCCGAGATAGTGCCGACCTGCGCGATCTCCTTGCGATCCTTGGTCGGCTTGGACAGGCCTTTCAATTCGCTGACCACGGTTTGGACCGCGCGATCGATACCGCGCTTAAGCGACATCGGATCGTGGCCCGCGGCGACCATCTTGATCCCCTCGGTAAAGAGCGAACGAGCCAATACGGTAGCAGTGGTGGTGCCGTCGCCGGCGACGTCGGAAGTCTTGGAGGCGACTTCCTTGACCATCTGCGCGCCCATGTTCTCGAACTTGTCCTCGAGCTCGACCTCTTTGGCGACGGTAACCCCGTCCTTGGTCACGTTCGGCGCTCCGAAGCTTTTTTCGAGTACCACGTTGCGGCCCTTGGGCCCGAGCGTGACGGTTACGGCATCGGCGAGGACGTTGACTCCCTTAAGAATCTTCTCGCGTGCCTCTTGTGAGAAACGAACCATTTTCGCGGGCATAGTCTATGTGCCTCTCCTTAATTCACTAAAATTGTTTCGTAACGGTTCCGACTATGCTTCGAGTACGCCTAAAATGTCGTCCTCGCGCAGGATCAGATGCTCCTCGCCCTCGATGCGGACCTCGCTGCCGGAATATTTACCGAACAGCACCTTGTCGCCGGCCTTGACATCGAGCGGGATGAGCTTGCCCTCGTCGGTCTTCTTGCCTTTGCCGACCGCTACGACTTTGCCTTCCTGAGGCTTTTCCTTGGCAGTGTCGGGAATGATGATACCGCCCTTGGTTTTGTCCTCCTCCTTGATGCGCTTAATCAGGATTCGATCGCCTAGCGGCCTAATCTTCTCCATAGGAATGCGAAACCTCCTCGGGTCCCTTGGTTTTGAATTTTGATTAAGAACGGGTGCGCAGCACCCTCCGCGAAACAGGATAACCACGTCCTGTAGATTGTCAATTAGCACTCTCGTCGAACGAGTGCTAACGAATCGTTAAGATTTCTTTAGGGGTTACAAAGACGAAAGAAACACGAAAATCTAGAGAAGTTACTACTCGAAAACACGCTTCATGGCGTATCGATCGGATGACCGAGTTTACCGGCCACTAGTTCCGCCAGGCGAGCGAACAGCTCGTGATGGTCCTTTTCCTCGCGCCAGGTCCCCGAGCTCTCGTCGCGGCTGTAGTGGAATCCTGAGGCGTCCGTCGCTAGCCAGATCTGCTGGGTGGCGCGCTGGCGGCTCAGGACGAAGCGCGCACCGTCTGGAAACTCGATCGTCACCACCCCGTCGCCGGTCGTAAAATCGACCTCATCAGGATCGAGACCCTCGAGCCACTTCGCCGCCTGCGTCATGCACGCATCGGCGAGCCGCAGGAATTCGCTGTCGTCCATAGCCGGCCGGACCGTCAGCGCGCGGGGCCTTTCTTGCGCAACTCCTCCTCGCGGTAGCGGCGGTAAAGGATGTTCCATTCGGGACTACCCTCGACGATGCCGCGTTTGATGGAGGCGATTTTGCGTCGCACCAACGCATCGGTGGCGTCGCCGCTCTCGTTCCAATCTGCCACAAGCTCGCGACCGATCCGTAACGCAGTCGAGTAGTTGGAAATCTCGACCAAGCCCTCATCGCGGAGCCTATTGAGCGACTCCCGCGCGAGGTAAAGGATGCGCGCCTCGGTGAGTCTCATCGCAAGCCCTCCTACCGCGCCCGCAGCGATATCAGAGGGTAAACCCTCGCTTGTCGGCCAGCCGCTGCTTGATCATGGTGCGCAAGCGGTCGACGTCGAGGCCGCGGTTAAGCCGCGCCTGCTCCTCGGCCATCCGCTCCGCCTCGTCCTCGATTTGTGTCTCGGTCTCAAAATTCGCCGACATCAGCTCGATTACGCACGCGACCAGATCTTTGACGTCAGCTTTGGGCTTGATCGCACCACGACTGATGAGGCCCTCGACCAGATGGTTCGCCAAGGTATCGATTTGTGCGTCGTTGAGCACTGTGATCAAGCGGCGAGGCCGGCACGGACCGGCCGCATACTCATCGGTCGGATTTTAGCACGAAATCCGCTGAATCGAAGGACCCGTAAGGCTGGGTACGCCAAAGCCAACCGGGCCTGAGCGTTCGAGCCCAGCGGCAATGCAAGCTCAGCGATCAGGCCGGCGCAGCAGCGAAACCGTCATCATCACCACGCAGGATCGCGTCGAAACGCAATCCGCCGCCCAAATAGTAGCGGCGCGCTTCGTCGTCAGTGATCACTTTGCGCCGCACATCGCGGCGGCGAATCTGCCAGATTCCGCCGACCATCGGATGGCGTCCCTGCCGATAGCTGAAGAAATAGTACAGGAACTGGCGCAGCACCGACTGGCGGGCTTCGGCGCTCAGGTTGTGCCCGCCCATCACCGTGAAGATCGCCTTGATGGCGCGCGGCAAAGTATAGAAGCCGGTGAACGCATCCCGATACGCTTCCATCCAGGAACTTACGTCGAGCTTGGGATGCTTCAGCGTCACGTGCTGGGAGTCCAGATTGTTGAAATCCCAGTCGAAGATGTTTCCTTCTTTGGCGTGATGGACCTGATCCTCGGTGCCCGGCAGCGGCGTCATGATGAAGAACGAAACGATATCGAAGCCGAGCTTCTTGAGGGTTTCGGCCGCGATACGGCCGCAGTCCTTGCCGTCAAACGGGAAGCCAAGCATATAGCCAGCGTGCACCGACACACCCCATCGATGCCAGTTCTCGACCACCCGCCGGTACTTATCCAGCACCCGTGCGCGCGCCTGCTCGAAGGTCATGCGATGCTGGCGGTCGTCGGTGTTCTGATACTTGGTGGCGTAGTTGAGGTTCTCCGGGTTGAGCGATTCAATCCCGACGAACGCAGAGTAGCATCCCGCTCGCGCCGCGAGCTCAACGAAGCGGCGGCTGCGGCGATGCTTGGCGCCCTCGGTCTCGCCCTCGGCGACGTTGGCATAGCACGACGCGTCGACGTCGACCTGCATCATGAAGGAGAGCTGCGGATATTCGCGCTTGACCTCGACCAGCCCGGTCAGAATCTCCTCCCAGCGCGGGCTGCGGAAGAAGTCGTCATCGACCAGGAACAGCGATTGGATACCGTGATGGCGAATGGCGTCGCGCACCCAGTTGACCACCGCCTCGGGCTCGCGCGAACGCATCGTGCGGCCCATAACGTTTTTCACGCTGCAGTACGAGCAGGTGAACGGGCATCCGCGCGACGTGTCGAGCGTAGTCATGGCGGGATTGAAGAAGCGCGTCAGATAGCGATCGTCCAGCGTCGGGAGCTGGGCATCGGTGATGAGCGGCACAATGATATCGTCGCGGCCGGTCTTGGCGCGGATTCCCTCGCTGACTGAGTAGTTAAGCCTGAGCTCGCCGCGCAGGAAATCCTCGATGATCTCGCCCCACAGGTTCTCGGCTTCGCCGACTACGGTTGTAATTCCGCATTCGTTCAGGAACTTAACCGAATCGGGATAGCCGCTGACGTGAAACCCGCCCATCATGGTGGTCACGCCCTGACCGATGAATTGAAGTGCCAAATCGCGACCGCGCGGATACTGGTTCGATTGCACACCGGCTAATCCGACCAGCAACTCGACGCCGTCTTCCTGCGCTTTTTCCTTGATCGCCTTGATGGTGGCCGGACTGACTACGCCGTCGCAGATCTCGTCCCAAATGATGGTATCCAGGACCACATTGCGCTCGGCCGAAAAGCGCCGGTTGTAGGCGTCGTTCAGCGCCGCCAGCACGGTCAGTGAATTATTCGGCTGTACCCCCCATCGAAAATATTGGACATAGCCTTTCTCATCGTAGCGGGACGGCTTGATGAAATAGACGCGAATCGTGCGGCACGGCTCGACCGGTACCGCAGCGCGCGTGAGCGCGCCCTGGCTGGCGGTCAGAGCGGGCCGGCCGGCTTGCCGATCGCCCCCGTAACGGTTGGTGCCCAGATAATAGTAGCCCGCCACCACGAGGATCGCGGCTAGGACGACGAGCGACAGCGCGATCATCATCGGTTCTTTATCTCCAAGCCCGGTTATACAGGCGTCAGGTCGTTGTTAACCGAACGGTCAATTGTTATCTAATCTAGACCGGTAAAGTCAATCATTGCCTGAAGATTAGGCGCATAAAAGCCCACCGGAAAAGACCAGCTTTCTTCGGGACTTTCCGGATGCCGGAACTCTCCGGATGCTTCATCGATACATCTCGACCATCTGGATCAACCCCAGTTCGCGGTAGCGCTCCACCAGATAGCCCTTGATCTCCTGACTCGAGGCGATCTCCAGCGTGTCATGAGCAATGCGGCGTGCGGTCTGATAGTCGGCTTCACGGACCAGCTTGCGCACCACTGGGATAAAAAGCGGGCTGAGGCTCAGCTGCTTAAGTCCGATTCCCACCAGTAGCAATGTACACAACGGGTCGCTTGCCATCTCGCCGCACAGGCAGACGTCCTTGCCTGCGGCGCGTCCGACGTTCACCACATCGGCGATCGCGGACAGCACGGCGGGATGCAGCGCCTCGTAAAGATGCGCCACTTTGGGATTATTGCGATCGGCCGCCAGCAGGTACTGGATAAGGTCGTTGGTTCCGATCGAGAAGAAGTCCACCTCGCGCGCCAGCCGCGGCGCCAGCCATACGGCCGATGGCACCTCGACCATGATGCCGACCTCGACCTCGGGATTATGCTCGAGTCCTTCCTTGAACAACTCCGACTGTGCCTCGCTCAATATCTCACGCGCCCGGCGCAACTCTTCGAGGCTCGAAATCATCGGAAACATGATTCTAACATGATGATGCGCGGCAGCCCGCAGGATCGCGCGCAACTGAACTTTGAACAGCCCTGCCATCTCTAGCGAAATCCGAATCGAGCGCCAGCCCAGGAACGGATTTTCCTCACGCGGCACGCGCAGGTAGGGCGGATACTTGTCGGCACCGATGTCGAGGGTGCGGATCGTCACCGGCCGGCCGCCCGCCGCCTCCAGCATCTTGCCGTAGAGCTGGAGCTGCTGGTTCTCGTCCGGGAAATCTTCGTAAGTGAGGAACGAGAACTCCGAACGCATCAAGCCGACGCCTTCGGCCCCATAACGCAGCGCAAGGTTGAGATCGGCGAGCAGCGCGACGTTGGCGAGAATCTCCACTCGGAACCCGTCGCGCGTCGTCGTCGCGTCGCCCGGCGCCGCCAGCAGTTCCCGCTTGAAAGCGTCGTAGCGCTTGTGCAGACCCTCGTACTCGCGTTCGATCTCGACCGTCGGGTTGATGAAGAGCACGCCCGAGTTGCCGTCGAGCACCAGATCATCACCCTCGCTGACTCCTTCCATCAGATGCTCGATACCGACCACGGTCGGAATTTCAAAGGCGCGAGCGAGGATCGCCGCGTGCGATGTGACGCCGCCCGATTGCAGTGCGATGCCGACCAGATGCTCGTGCGAGACGAGCGTCAGTTGCGAGAGCGTCAACTCGTCGGCGACCAGAACGGTGCGGCGTGAGAATGGAGCCTTGCCGCCCTCCTGCTTGAGATGGCGCAGCACCCGGTGGCCCACATCACGAAAGTCGTTGACGCGCTCGCGCAGGTAGGTGTCGGCCACGTTCAGCATCGAAGACGAGAGTTCATCGATCACGCGGAACAGCGCGCTCTCGGCCGCGTAACCTTGCTCGACCGCCGCGCGCACCCGGCCGATGAACTCCTCGTCCTCGAGAATCAGGCGATGGCCGTCGAAGATGCGCAAGTCGGCCTCGGGCATCAGTGGCGCCATCCTGACCTTGAGCGCCGCCAACTCGGCCAGCGAGCGCACCAACGCGTCGTCGAAGCGTCGGGCCTCGCCCTTCATATCGCGCGTCCGCAGCGTCCGATCGATCGTGCTCAGGAAAGTACCAACCACATGGGCCACGCCATGGGCAAAGCCGGGCGAGGCCGGCAATCCGACCAGCCGGGGGCGGCGCATCCTTACCGGCGCGGCGATCCTGGTCTTGCCGCCGACTTTCTCATAATCCTTGAGCTGGCGGGTCGCTTCGATCATCCGGCGGCGATACTCGTCGCGCTCTTTCTCCTTGGTGGCGAGGGTCTCTCGCAGCCGATAGTGCGATAGCACCTGACCGACCTGGTTGGCCGCCGCTTTCAGCAGCCGGATCTCCGCGGCCGTAAACTTGCGCCGGCGCAGCGTCTGCACGACCAGCACGCCGATCGGCCGTTGGCGTCCATTCTGCACCGGCACGCCGAGGAAGGTGTGATAGCGCTCCTCGCCGGTCTCGGGAAAATATTTGTAACGTGGGTGACTGATTGCGTCGGCTACCGCTAGCGGCTGGTCGCTCTGGATCACCATCCCGACCAGACCCTCATCGATCCGCATCGAGACCTTGCCGACCGATTCGTCGTCGAGTCCAACCGTCGCCCGGAGAACCAGCCGCTCGCGCGTAGGATCGAACAGGTAGAGCGAGCAGACCTCGACCTCGAGCCCACTGGCGATCGTGGCAACGATCAGGTCGAGCGTCTCGCGCAGGTCGCCGGACAGTTCGCCGCCGATTGAGGAGAGATTCTCTATCAGCGCGAATCGATCCCGGGTCTGAGCCATAATAAGGGTTAGGCTGATTTTATCCGGCCTGCACCGTAGTCACAACCACGGTCCGCCGCGCGCGACCGTTCGGCCGCTGCGACCCCTCCCGTCCCCGGATGGAGACCCTTCGCGAGGACGGAAATCTGCGCAGAGATAAATATTTTCGGCCGGCGGCTACTTCGGCGGTTCGGAGGTAAGCGTGATGTGCTTGATATGGTCGCCCACCCTGATCTGGTCGACCACGTCCATCCCTTTCACGACGCCGCCGAAAATCGTGTACTGCTTGTCGAGGAAAGGCGCCGGCGCCAGGCAGATATAGAACTGACTGCCGCTGGAAGCGCGCTGCGGATTCACGTCATCGCCGGTGCGCGCCATCGCCACGGTGCCGCGCAGATGCTTCTCGGTCTGGCTCAGTTCGGCCGGCACCGTGTATCCCGGTCCACCCGTGCCGTTGCCGGCCGGATCGCCGCCCTGCACCACGAATCCCGGTTCCACGCGATGGAAGGTCAGCCCGTTATAGAATCCGTCGCGTGAAAGCTTCTCGAAATTGGCGACCGTCTTGGGCGCGACCGCCGGGTAGAGTTCGATCACGATGGTGCCCTTGTCAGTATCGAGCACCGCGTAATGTCCTGTGTTACGCATCGGTAAACCATCCGATTCGGCGCCGAAAGCAGTCGCGGCTGCGACCGTGATCATCAGCGCCAATACTACGAAGTTTCTGAGCATGAAATTTTTCCGTGCCATCGCCTGTACCATAAAGAACATGTCATCGATCAACTATTCGACGCCGCAAGCAGACGCAACCCCGCCGCCGCATCAGATGACAACGTCGACGCGTGGCCGGACGCTCACCATGTAGCGTCCGTTTTTGCGGCCCAGCCGGAGCGATGCGCCGAACGCTCGCGAGAGCGTGGCCGACGTCAGCACGCGGCGCTTGTCGCCGGCCGCCAGCACCGTTCCCGACTTCAGCACCAGGACGTGCGAGAAGACCGGCACGATCTCCTCCACATGATGAGTCACGAGCAGCAGGGTGGGAGCGCCGCGTCGGCGCGCGAGCCGCTCCAGAAACTGCACGAAGTGCTCGCGCGCGACCGGGTCGAGCCCGGCGCACGGCTCATCGAGAATGAGCAGCTTCGGCCCGGCCATCAACGCCCGTCCGATCAGAACCCGCTGGCGTTCGCCCTGCGACAGGAAGCGCCACGGACGGTCGCGCAGGTGCTCGCTCTCGATCTTCCTAAGAATCCCCAGCGCCCGCGTGTGATCGGCCGGTTGGATTTCGCCCCAGTAGCCGATCTGCGCGAACTTGCCGCCGATGACGGTATCGAGCGGGCTCTCGTGGCCCGCCATCAGCTGATGGACGCTCGAACTGACGATACCGATATGGGTGCGCAATTTGCGCCAGTCCGCGCGACCGTAGGTTTCGCCCAACACCGCGATCGCGCCGTCGGTCGGCGGCAGGTAGCCGGTGAGCGCGCTCAACAACGAAGTCTTGCCCGAGCCGTTGGCGCCAAGAATCGCCCAATGTTGCCCGCGCTCGACCCGCCAATCGATCGAGTCCAGGATCACGCTGTCGCGCTCGATCCTGAGCCCCATGACCTCGATCACCGCCGCTGGCGCGCGTTTCATCGTTCCGAACTGCGCGCGGCGACTAGCGCTGACCGATCCAGGAGGCATCGGCGGCCGCGTTCCAGCGCGCCCGAATGGCTTCGTATTGCGTCGGCTTGAGCTTCCCGGCGGTCAGCAGCGCCGCGTTCTGGCTCCATCGCCGAGGCTTGGTGGTGCCGACGATGGCGGTATGCACACCGGGCACGCTGAGCGTGAATCTGAGCGCGGTTGCGACCGAGGTCTTCGCATCCTCATAGAGAAATCCATAGCCGAGCTTCTCCAGCCGCTCGCGATAGGTGCGAAAGTACCACGCGATTTCGCTGTCCTGCGCGGCGGCGAGCCAGGCCGCATTGGCGATCGGCCGCTTGGCGATCACGCCGATATTTCGCGCGTGGGCCTCGGCGATCGCGCCTTCGATCGGTTCTTGGTCGGCGATACTGACCGAGATCTGGAGCGTGTCAAAAACTTCCGCTTGCACCGCCCATCGCGCCGCATCGCCATCGCCGCTGTAACCGATAAACCGGGTCTTGCCCTGCTCGCGGGCGCGCTGGAGTGCCTCGACCACCTCGCCGCGGCGCAAAACCTGCTCGGGGCAGCTATGGAACTGGACGATGTCGAGATGGTCGGTGCGTAGCCGCTTGAGGCTCCGATCGATGCTTTTCGCGATCAGCTCGGGACTCCAGTCCGCATGCCTGATACCCGCCGCATGGCCGCATTTGGTCAGGATGCAATAGTCGGCACGGCGATGGCTCACGGCGCGGCCGATCATCTCTTCAGAATCGCCGTAGCAGGCCGCAGTATCGATAACGTTGAGGCCGGCATCGAGCGCGGCGTTGATTAGCTCGTTAATCTGCCGCTGCGTGACCTTCTCATAGCCAATCTCGGAGGTGCCGAGTCCGAGCGCGCTGACCTTGATTCCGGTCTTGCCGAGCGTCCGCAGTTCCATCTTCGATGCTGCGCCAGGCGGGCCGCCCGGCCAATCTCCAGCCGAACAGCGTGCCGCATCGTCGCGGATCGCGCAACGCGGGCCGGCCACCCCGATTGTATGATGCAATGGGCGGGTGTTAATCCTTATCAATCGCCCAGAGGAGGCGTTACTTATGAAACATGGGAAAGCTACCCTCAGCCACGTGGTCCTGTATTGCTACGATTTCCACAAGATGATGGATTTCTACACCGACGTGCTCGGCTTTCATCTCTCCGACGCCGGCAAGGCGCGCAACAACGATATTTGCTTCATGACGCTCGATCCTGAAGCCGACCATCACATGCTCGCGCTGGCGGCAGGCCGCACCGGATCGCCCGAGGATCGGGTCATCAATCACATTGCATTCCGCGTCGCCTCGCTGGCCGAGGTGCGAAAGCGTTATGAGCTCCTCAAGCAGGCCGGCGTGAAGGACATCGAGACCATCACTCATGGCTCGTGGTTTTCGGTCTATTATCGCGATATCGAGAACAACCGGCTGGAGTTCTTCTGCGACGCGCCCTGGTACATCCGGCAGCCGATCGTGAAGCCGCTCGATCTGAGCCTTTCGGACGACGAGATCATGCGCGCCACGGTCGAGGAATTCGGCCAGACGCCGGAATTTAAGCTGATGACCGAGTGGAAGGCCGAGACCGCGAAGCTGGATTCCTGAGTCTCTATTTCCGAGCTTCGTTAATGATCGAGCTGGTCATCTTCGACGCCGATGGCGTGCTGTTCGATTCGGTTGAATCGAATATCGCGTACTACAACGCGATTTTCGGCGCCATCGGCGAGCCGCCCTTGAGCCCCGTCGAGGAGCGCGAAGGTATCTACTACGCCGCCATCCAGATGTTCGAGCGGCGTGCCGGCGCCGATCTCGTGAAGCTCGACCGCATGAAGAAAGTGGCGCGAAGCCTCGACTCGGAGCCCTTCTTCAGCCTGCTCAGGACGCCCTTCGAGCTGCGTCCCTTCATGATTGAGCTCAAGCGCCGCTACCGCCTCGCGCTCGCCACCAATCGATCGACGACCGTGCCGGCGCTGGTGGACTATCTCGGCCTGACTGAGATCTTCGACGCGGTCGCCAGCGCACGCGATAAGGTCCGCCCCAAACCTGCGCCCGATATCCTCGAATTATGTGTGCGGCGCGCCGGCGTTGAACCGCAGCGCGCGGTTTACGTCGGCGACAGCCACATCGATCGGGAAGCGGCGAGCGCCGCCGGCATCCGTTTCATCGGGGTGGGCGAGCGCGTCGAACATCACCATCGCATTGCGGGACTCGGCGAGTTGCCCGAGCGGCTCGCAACGCTCCTCGCCGAATCGGCCCGCGCGGCTACATCATCATCTCGATAAGATTCGGACCGCGTTCCGGCAGCGCGCGCTCGAGCTCGCGCACCAACTCCTCGGCGGTACTGACTCGCACCCCCGGCACACCCATCCCACGCGCCATATCGACCCAACTGATCTCGGGATTATCGAGCATCGTGAGCGAGCGTGCCTTGCGGCCGGGCTCGGTGATACCGGCGCGGGAAAGTTCGACTTGCAAAATCCGGTAGCTGCGGTTGTTGCAGATGACGGTCGTGATATCGAGCGATTCGCGCGCGTTGGTCCATAGCGCCTGCAGCGTGTACATCCCGCCACCATCGGCCTGCAAGGCGATCACCTTGCGGCCCGGAGACGCGACGGCCGCACCGGTCGCGCACGGGAGTCCCTGGCCGATCGCGCCGCCGGTCAGCGCGAGATAAGTATGGGGCCGCGCGCCGGCTGAGGTGACGTAGGCGGAGAAGCCGGTGGTGGCGCCTTCGTCCATCACGATCGCATTATCGGGTATCAGCGCGCCGAGGGCGGCGCCGATATTCGGCGCTATCAACGGACCCGATGGTTTTGCGGGCCGTTCGGCGGCTGGAATTTTTGCTCGGGCGCTGGCGTCGAGCTGGTCGGCAAGCGCTTCCAGAGCGGCCGCGACGTCGTGCTCCGGCTCGGCGAGGATCGCGGCCTCGCAACTATCGGGAATCAGCACGCTGGGCGAATTCGGATAACCGAAAAAAGCCACCGGTCGGGGCGCGCCCGCGATAACCATGGTCTTGAATGGCGCCAGCGTTTCGAGCGCCTGCTCAGGAAAATATGGCAATCGGACGAGCGCGGGATAACCGGCGCCGCGCTCCATTCGGGCCGGGAAGGTTTCACACATCAGGGTGCAGCCGGTCTTCTCCGCGATTCGCGCGGCCGCGGCCAGGCTGCGCGCACGGAGCCCCTGTCCGCCGAGAAAGAGCACTTTCGGCAAATCGCGACGCATCAGCTCCGCGGCATGTCTGACCACATCGTCCGGCACGGCCGGCAATGGCGCGACGGGAATCGGCGTGGCTGGAAGATCAGCGGGATCCCATTGGCAGTCAGCCGGCACAATCAGCGTCGCGACCCTACCCGGGTAGTGTCCCGCTGCCGCGATCGCTTCAGCCGTATCGCGGGCCAGCGTCCGGGACGAGGACGCCGCCCTGACCCAGCCCGAAACCGGGCGCGCCAGCGAAACGATATCTGAAGTCAGCGGCGCATCGTGCTTGAGATGCCAGCTCGCGTGATCGCCGATCACGCTGAAGACCGCCGAGCGCGCGCGGCGCGCATTGTGAAAATTGGCGATACTATTGGCGAAGCCCGGGCCCAGATGAAGCAGGGTCATCGCCGGAGCGTCGCTCATCCGCGCATAACCATCCGCCGCGCCCGAACAGACGCCCTCGAAGAGCGCCAGCACCGGCCGGATCCGATCGCTCGAATCGAGTGCCGCCACCAGCGACATCTCGGTCGTGCCGGGATTCGCAAAGCAGACCCTCACGCCGCATGCCCCAGCCGTACGAACCAGGCTTTCCGCTCCAGTCATGCAATCACTCCCGATCAAAACGGATAGTCGAATTCAGATACGCCACGCCGCTGAACCTGTCCACAGCGCGGCCGCATGATAATCAATAGACGCGCGGCGTTACTAGCGTGCTCGAGGCGCCTGGCGGCGGCGGCGCGATCGGCGTGGTGAGCGTATGCGCCAACTGATCGATCTGGTCGCGAAGCTGCTGCGCTTGAGGGCTGGTGCCCTGCTTTATTATTTCCTGTCGCAACGCTTCGACCTGCTGATTCAGCGAACGTAGCTGCGCCGCCGTGGCGGCCGTATTAGCAGAGCCGTTCGCCGCCGCCTGGGCTTGCACCGCTGCGAGTTGCCGCTGAATTTGATCGAGCGTCATCGCCGGCGAGGTGGGTGATGAACCGGGCGCCGATGGTGCGCTGCTGAGAGCCCCGGCAGCCCCGAGAATCGAGGAGAGCCCGCGCGCCGCGAGCATTGCAGAAAGTTCGCCCTGACTGGAAGCACCGTCGATTTTCGCGCCGGGTGCCGCCACCGGACTACTGGGATTGGGGCTATACAGATCCAACGCCGGCGGCCCGGTATCCGCGTGCAGCACCATAATCGAATCCTCATGCACGCGGGTCGCGTAGTCGTTCTGCACCTCGAAATTGACCTTCGAATCGCCGTTGAGCTTCCATCCGAGTCCGGTCACCGAGCCAACCGTCTTGGCGCCATAGGTCACCGGCGAGCCGCTGGCGAGTCCGTGAGTCGTGTCGAGTTCGGTGACATAGCCCACCCCCGATGCGCCCGAGGCACTCGCGCCGCATCCTGAAAGCAGCGGCAGGCACGCCAGGACGAACACCAGCCCGATGGCTCTGATGATCGCGGCGTGCGCGGAGATGCCGGCGGTGCTATGCAAACGCGGGCATCACCTCCTGTGCGAACATTTCGAGCGTGGCCGGCGCCGCCTGATCGCTGAAATAGCAGACGAACATCCTGACGCCGCGGTCGACGCGTTCGCGGAGCTGATCGACGACCTGCTTGGGCGTGCCGCGCACGGCCGTGTACGCGAAGGGCTTCATCTTCTGGCCGGCCTTCCATTTCTCTTCGGCTTCCGCCTCGTCCTTACCCATACAGACCAGCGTCTGCTCGGAGATTTGCAGCGTGTTGAAGTCACGGCCGACCGCCTGGCAGTGTTCCTTGAGCACCGCCATCTTATGGTTGAAATCGCGATAGGCCGATGGGCAGTTCCATCGATCGGCGTACTTGGCCACCAGCCTGAGCATCACTTTTTCGCCACTGCCGCCAATCGTGATCGGTGGATGCGGCTTCTGGAGCGGCTTGGGATTGTTGAGCGCCTCGGCGATCTGGTAATAGCGGCCGTTGAAACTGGGCCGCGCCTCGGTGAACATCGCCTTGAGTATCTGGACGCTCTCCTCGAGCTGCTTGAGTCGCTCGCCGATGCTCGGAAATTCGTAGCCATAGGCATCGTACTCGCGCTCCGCCCATCCGGCCCCCATTCCCACTTCGAGCCGGCCGCCGCTGATGTGGTCGATCGTGGTCAGCGATTTGGCGAGCAGTGCCGGGTTGCGGAACGAATTACACATCACCAGCACGCCGAGCCGCAGCTTGCCGGTGCGCGCGGCCAGCGCGCTTAGCAGCGCGAGAACTTCAGGATGGTCAAGCTCGGGATAGAGCGGGCTGAAAACATGATCGACCAGCCACAGTGAATGGAATTTCAGGCGCTCGACGAGATTGCAGCGCTCAATCAGCGCGGCCAGATTCAATCCTGCCTGCGGCGAAAAGATTCCGAATTCGACTTTGGTGGCCATCCGGCGGCTCCTTGCGGGTTGAACGTACCGATACGATCACGTTTGGCACGCGCCGAGAGGGGATTCAACTACGGGGCGCAAGCGTCGGCCGGATAGTTATGCGGCGTCGGAGGTGGACGGAAAGCCGGGCGTCGGCGGATCGATTCTCGCGGGCTTCACGGACAGCATCACGAGTGCCAGGAACAGGGCCCATACCCCAAACAGGAAACCAAGCACGCTCCATAGCACCACCGATCGCCCGCGCCGCGCCGCGATCAGCGCGCTCAACGGGGCCAGCGCAGCGTCGATCATCAGGGCAGTGCCAATCAGATCGGCTGGCGAAGCGCGATAACGCATCAGCGCGAATCCCGAAGCATAGCCTACGATGGCGGCAACCGTCGTCATTAGTTGGCGCTGCGGCAGATGCTATATATAGTTACACATTATGGCACGCAGGGAAGCGCGCACACTCATCGATCGGCTACGGGCGCTCAGTGAGGACGGCATCGCCAGCTTTTTCAGCGAGGTGATGGCCAACGAAAACCTGCGGCGGCAATTCGGCCGGGCCGGCGAACGGCTGACCGCCAATAAGCACGTGTTCGATCGTAATGTTGAGACGGTGCTGGATTTCGTCAACATCCCTTCCAAACGCGATATCCGCGAAATCAAGTCGCGCATCGATCATCTTAACTCCCAGTTCACCAACCTCAGTATGAAAGTCGACCGCTTGCTCGAGCCCAGCAAGCCGCCACCCACGCCCGCCGGCCGCAGTCGAACCAAAGGGCGCCGCTAGCCGGCGGCGGCGAGCCGCCGCCCGATTTCAGCCAGATCGCGCAGGTTCCGGGGCTCGCGTCCGAGATCGGGCGCCACGATCAGCGGCACGTGCGCGGGAATCAGCGCACGAATCGCGTCGAGCGCGCCGGCCTCGCGTCGCTTGAGGGCGCGGAAGTCGGCCAGATTGCGCTCGAGTTTGCGGGCCAGCGCCGGGTCGATTCCGCGCTCGGCTGAAGCTGCGATGCGCGGCAGGCTGCCGGTCACACGATTTACCAATACCGCCCCCAGCGCAACGCCCGCGGCCTCCAGGCCCTCCACGAACGAACGGACTTGGGCGACCCGTTCACGCTCGGCGGTGATTACGATCACGGCGCTGCAGGCCGGATCGCGCAACAATGCCTGCGCGCGGCCGGCGCGCTCGGCGAAGCCGGGATACATTCCCTCGAACCCGCGGATAAAACCCTGCACGTCTCGCAGCAGATGAAGTCCGGTGACGCGATCGAAGGCCGAGAGCACGGCGCGTGCGGCCAAGTCGACGATCGAAAGTCCGCCGCGCAGCAGGCCGCCCGGCGCGCCCAGCAGCGTGACCGCGCGCGAGTTGAGGAAATCCAGCAGCCGGCGCGGTGCATCGAGGAAATCCATCGCTTCGGCCGCCGGCGGCGTGTCCAGCACGATCAGCTCGGCACCGTCATTCTCGTGCAGCTCGAGCAGGCGTTCGACTGCCATGTAATCGGTGATACCCGCGAGCGCCTGCGAGAGATTCCGATAGATGCGGTTCTCCAAAATCGCGTCGCGGGCGCTGGCCGACGGCGCGTAGCGATCGACCAGCCGATCGAAGGTATGCTTGGCATCGAGCCGCATCGCACGCAGCCGGCCTCGTTTCGCCGAACCGATTGCGCGCAGCGAGACCGTCTGCGGCTGGTTCGAATCGGGATCGAGGCCGAGTGCGTCGAGCAGGCGCGGGGCCGGATCGATCGTCATCACATCGACCGCCCGACCGGAAGCGGCGGCGGCGAGCGCCAGCGCCGCGCTGATAGTGGTTTTGCCGACCCCGCCCGGTCCAACGCAAATCAAAAGCCGCTTCGAGAGCAGCGTCTCAATCGGTGGTTTCATCAACCCGCAGTGCATCGTTGAGCCGATCGGCGAGACTCAACAGATCGCGTTGATCCAATTCGGCGCGAAACAGCATCGGCAGTTCGATCACTTCAAGCTCGCTCGCCCGCAGCTTATGACGCGCGGCGCCGGTCCGCCGCGCCAGTTCGCGGCGGCGTGCGGCAAGTTCGTGATGGTCCTCGAGTTTGCGCAGCGCCGCGAGTTCACCGGGTTCGAAGAGCGCGTCGACGGTGCAATTCAGTATCGCAACGGTTTGCGCGACCTGCAGTTCCTTCAGCCGGCGCGCGGTGTCGAGCGCCTCGCGCACCGCGAGCTCGTCGGGCGTCGCGGTCACGGCTACGCCGAAACGATGTGGATCGGCGATAAATGATTCGACTCCGGCGGCGAGCCGATTGAGCGTGCCGAACGGCGCCAGCCGTTTGACGCCCTCCGCTACCGCCAGCAACTCGAGCGCATTGCCGCTGGCCGGAGCGTCAGCGACCACGTAGTAGTTTTTCAACGCGGCATCGCCGGCCGCGACGCGCAGCCGTTCCATCAGGAGAAAGGCCTCGAGACCGGGGACGGCCGCCGCCACATAGTCGAAGGTTCGGCTCTTCAGCATCCGATTGGCAATCGCCGGCATCGGCACGAGCCGGCCGATAAATGACTCGAGCTCGGCGCGCCGGCTGAGCGCGAGTACTTCCGGGCCTGCGCCGAGTGAGCCTTTTTCGCGCGGCTCGCCGGTCTCATCAAGATCGAGCATCCGGGCAGCCGACAGCCGGCCGTCGAGACTGGCGATCAAGCATCGGCGGCCGTTGCCGGCGAGCGTCAAAGCCAGCGCCGCCGTGAGCGTGCTCTTGCCGGTGCCCCCCTTGCCGGTTACAAAGATGAGCCGCGGCAATCCCATCGGCTAGAATCTAGGCGCAGCGCGGGGCAGCGTCTATATGACCAACAAAACCAGGCAGTCACAGCGCGAGTCGAACGGCGGTCGGGAGCCGGCGAACGCGGCTCTGGCGATGGGCAGCGTGGTGCTTTGGGTCGAGCCGCGAAAGATTGCGCTTTTCAAAGCGATTATTGAATCCTACGACAACCTGGCGACCTTGCGAACCGAGGATCCCGCCCGCCATCATCTCCGGCTCTACTTCGGCATCGAATCGGAGTCCGACGTGATGGAGCTGCTGGCGCGGATCGCGGATCAATTCTCGCTGCGGCGCATCGAATAATCGCGGTCGTTCAGTCCACGATCGCAACCGCGTAGTCGCGTCCTTCCCAGCGAGCGCGCTCCGGCCAATAGAACGTGAAGTTCACCGGCGCCCGCTCGCCGGCGGCGACGTCGATATCGACGTACTCGATTCCGACTGAGGTGGGAATCGAGCGACTATCGTTGGCATTCGCCCAGTCGCCCTTGCACCAATGCAGCACGAAGGGATTCGGCGCCTGGATTCTGAGCAGCGTGCCTGACGGAATCGACCTGACGCGGCGATTCGGCTTCCAGATTTCCAGGCGCGGTCGCGGACGGTCTTTCTGGAACCGATCGACCACCTCCGGAATCAGGTCGAAGACGTGGTCGTCGGCCACCGAGCGCACCAGCTTGATGTACTCGGCATGCGCCCACATCAGCGGCATCGCGCTGCCCGTGGGCTTGCCGTAATAGAGCAGCTCCGAGTCGAGATCGGGCAAATCCCAGATTTGTTCGGGCAGCAACCGGGTTGAGATGGCGAACCTTTCGAGCGCGAGCAGATAGGGACGCGCATCGCGCCCGGCCGCGAGCTCATAATGGCCGCGCTCGCCCGAGAGCAACGGCCACGGCCGCCCGACGCCCCAGACATCGAAGGCGCCGCCGTCATCGCGCTGCCCATAGCCGTCGTGAGTATAACGCCGCCAGCATGGCCCGCCTGGAAAATCCGTCTTCAGCACCGCATCGATAACCTTCAGCGAATCCTCGATCAGCGGATCGCCGGCCTTGCGGATTCCATAACGCACCAGTTCGAGGAACCCGGCATCGACGATCTCGGCAGCATGAAACTGCCATTGATCGCCGGGTTTGCGATTGTTGATCGAAACCAGTCCCTGGTCGGGGTCTTCGTTGGGCTCCGTATTATGGGGGTCAGCGGGATTGATACGCACGTAATGGCGCTTGATTCCCGGCACCAGAAAACCCTGGCTGGTTACCGTCCAGCGCTCGATATGAGTTTCGAGGAAGTCGGCATAATCCTCCAGGAACCGGGCGCCGGCTTCGTCGTCGCGGTCGCGCGCAAAAGCCGCGGCGCAAATCAACCCGGCGATAACGCTGGCCAGCGTCGAGGGCGAGAAGCCGCTGTTCTCCTCCCAGCGCTCCTGTGGCGTCACCGGCCCCTCCATCATCAGGTATTTTGCCGCCGCCCGCACCATCGGATAGGGATCGAAATCGGCTAAGGCGCCGGCCCGCGCCATCCGCCATGCGAGCATGATCGGAAAAGCCACCTCGTCGAGCTGGATCCCGCGCCAGTAAGGCTCGCCATCGATCCAGAAATTCTGCGGAAAACCACCGTCCGGGCGTTGCGAACACGCCAGGTAGATGAGCGCGCGCAGCGGAGTAGCGACATCGCCGGCGGCGAGCAGACCGGTCGCGCTGTTAACCATGTCGCGGGTCCATACCAGATGATAGCCGCCGAGGTCCTCGTCGCCCTTGATTTCACCCCACGGGATACTCATCGAGGCGATGATCGCGCCTGGAAAGCCCTTGTCCTCGTGCGCGAGCAGCAGTTCGTTGCTCTTGTGATAGAGCGCGCCATTATCGCCGGTAAACCGGCCCAGCGGCAGGAACTCATGGCAGGCCCGCTGCCATTGTTCGATGAAACGCTGCTTGTGCTGGGCATACGGGATCCCCAGCGATTGAAGCAACGTGGTTACGGCCCGATGCAGGCTATTGCCGAAGGCGAGCCCGAGGGTGAATTGGTAGCCGCGGCGAAGATCGATCTCGCCGATGAGCGCGACGTTGCCATCGGGAGCGGATGCGAAGTTATAGTCAAGCTTGAAGTCCGCCGCGAGATCGGTCCAGCCGTCGGTGGTTCCGACGTAGCCGCATGAACGTTTGACGAACGGTGCAGTGCCGACCAGGGAGAGCCAAACGCGTTGCTTGTGGGCGGTGAGGAATTCATGCCCCGCGATCGAGGCAAAGTTACCGTTGTTGTGCCATCCGCCGACTTCGAGATGTGGCGCGAGCAGGACGAAGAGCTTCAGGCGCGAGAGGAAATCGGGGTCGCCCTCGAGCCGCGTATTGAGCAGCACGCAGGGCTGATGCGGATCGGTAATCACTTCGATGACGATTTGGTAGCGCCCGTCACGGTCGCTATTGGTAATCCGGACGCCGAGGCCGCAATCGTCGAAGTACTCGGTGTGGGATTCCATCTGGCGATGCGCATCGTGGAAGAAGGTCTCGCCGTCGGTAACCAGGTACTGCAGGTCGCGAACCTGCGGGCGATCGATGGTCGGATAGTAGATCTCACTCAACACCCCGTCCGAAGCCGTAAACCAGACCCGGCTCGGCGTCGAGTAGGCGGTGCCGACGACATCTTTGGCGCTGTGTGTCCAACGCGGTGCAATACCGGGTCCGCCAAAAGCACGAGGTGAATCCTGGATAATCGCCATGACAGCTCCCCTTTCGGGCTCGGACTATAAAAGAGGCGCCCGGCCGAGGCTAGTTACGACTCGAGAATCGCCGGCGTTTCGGGTGCGGGTATAGTCCGAAACAGATACGAAACCAGGATGCTGAGCCCATAGAGCGCAAGCAGCGGGATCGCCAACAGGAACTGCGAAATCATGTCGGGCGGGGTCAAAGCTGCCGCCACGATAAAGATGACCAGCACGGCGTAACGGAAATACTTGAGCATCAGGCGGTAATCAACCACTCCCAGCCGGGTCAGGAACAGGGCCAGGATAGGCATCTCGAAGGTCAGGCCAAAAGCCAGCAGCAGCTTGGACGCGAAGGCCAGGTATTCGCTGATCCGAATCGTCGGCATCACCTGAATCGAAGCGTACTGGTTGATGAAAAAGGCGAACCCGACCTTGAAGACCACCGCCCAGCAGAAGTAGCCGCCGGCCAGGAAAAACAGGGTTGAGAAAATCACAAACGGCGGCGCCAGCCTGCGCTCGCTGTCGTAAAGCCCGGGCGCCACGAATTTCCAAACCTCGTAAAAGACCGCCGGGCTGGCGATGAACAGTCCGGCGATCAGTGCGACCTTGATCTTGGTGAAGAATGCCTCGCCAACCCCGGTGCCGATCAACAACAACTTGCCATGCGCTACTTCACGCAGCGGCAAGGTCAGCAGCGCAAAAAGTTGGTCACAGATCGCGTACGCGATGATGAATCCGACCACGAGCGCTAGCAGCGCGCGGATCAGCCGAGTGCGGAGTTCCTTGAGATGCTCGATAAGCGGCATCCGTCCGTCGCCCTCCCCGAAGGGACTCGGCTCAACCGGCTCGCTCGGAAGATCGCTAGCCATCAGCAGCCGCCGCGAGCTATGTTTCGGGGACCGGCGGCTTGGGCTCGTCAGGGCGCGCGGGTGTGCCGGCCGCACCGGCGGTGTCGGAGGCTTTGGGGGCTGGCGGCGAGCCGGCTTCGGGGGGACGATAAGGCCGCAGCGCGGCCGGGATATCCTCGGCCGTGCTGGTCAATTCGCGCAGCACCGTGTTGCTTGCCAGGCGCAACTCGCGCATCAGGCGCCCGACCGCGACCAGCACCTCGGGGAGCTTCTCGGGGCCGATCACGATCAGCGCGACAAGCAGGATTATGCCGATTTCGAGGATGCTCAAGACTGAAACGACCGCTGTCCCGAAGTTCACCCGCGCATCTGCCGGCGGGCCAGTTCGGAGGACGAATCAATAATCGTGATTGCCTGTGGGGGTGTCAACGATGCGTAGGACCGCCGTAGTAACCGATCGCCGCTACCTGAACCATCATCCGGGCCACGCCCATCCCGAACGGCCGGAGCGCGTGGAAGCGATGATCGAGATGGCGGAGGGGCTGACGCGCGAGGGGCTCAAGTTCCTTTCTCCGCGCGAGGCCACCCTCGAGGAGCTCGAGCTATGCCACGATCGCGACTATATCGCCTCGGTGGCCCGCACCGCCGGACTCGAGCATTACGCCTTCGACCCCGACACGCAGACCTCACCGCAATCCTACCGGACGGCGCTGCTCGCGGCCGGCGGGGTGCTGACCGCAGCGGAGGCGGTACTCGAGGGTGTGGTCGATAACGGCTTCGCCATCGTGCGTCCGCCCGGCCATCATGCGCTCGCGGCCCGCGCGATGGGTTTCTGTCTGTTCAACAATGTCGCGATTACGGCTGCCTGGCTGCTGCAGCGGCGCGGGCTCAAGCGCGTTGCGATCATCGATTGGGACGTTCATCACGGCAATGGGACGCAGGATATTTTCTATTACTCATCCGATGTCCTTTACGTCTCGACGCATCAATTCCCGCACTATCCCGGGAGCGGTTCGATCGACGAAATCGGCGAAGGCTCCGGCGAAGGCTTGACGCTCAACATCCCGATGCCGGCCACCTTCGGCGACCCCGAATATCTGCGCGCCTTCGATGAACTGATCATCCCAGTCTGCCGCGAATTCAAACCCGAGTTTGTGCTGGTCTCGGCCGGCTTCGATTGCCACTTTCGCGATCCGCTAGCCTCGATGCGGGTGACCGAGAACGGCTTCCAGGCGATAACGCGCAGGATAAATCGGCTGGCCGCCGAATCCTGCGAAGGGCGGGTAGTCGCGGTGCTGGAGGGCGGCTACGATTTGAAGGCGCTCGCCGATTCGGGTCAGGCTGTAATCGAAGAGATGGGCCGCGATGCCGATGAGCCGATCGCACCCGCGGCGGACGGCGATCGCGTGATGCCGATAATCGAACGCGCCAGGAACGCCCGCGCGCCGATCTGGAAGATGGACTGACGGCCGATCGGGTGGTGGCAAACCATCACCGGCTCGCCGCGCTCTTCTCCTGTCTCGCCAGTTTGCGGGTCATTTTTTCCGCCAGCGAAACCGCGACTCCGGGCCGGCTCCACGGGCAGGCCGCCAGGCAGATACCGCAACCATAGGTGTCGTTGAAATAAGGCACGCACTTGTCGAAATCGACGTACCATTTAAAGTCGCCACGGACCATCTGCTTGCTGTCATAAATGGCTTGCGGCGGACATTGCGCAGTGCACAGTCGGCAATTGGTGCAGAACTCATCGACCCCGAAATGGTCGGGGCGATCCGCTACCAGTGGCAAGTCGGTCAGCACGTAGGCCAGTCTGAACGATGAGCCCAATTCACGGTTTATCAGCGAGCCGTGCTTGCCAAGCTCGCCGAGGCCGGCCGCAATCGCCGCCGGAATCATGACCAGCGGGGTTGCGAACGGCACCCCGAAGCCGCGCGCGTTCCATCCCTGTGAACGAATCCAGCTTGACAGCTTCGTGGCCGCCCGATGGCCCCGGTTATATTGGCGCAGGACTTCGATTCCCGATGGAGCTTCGGGCGCGGTGGCAAGCTGTTCATAATCCATTTTCACTCCGAGCACGATCACCCAGGGCTCGGAAATCGAACATGGCTCGAACACCCAGTCCGGGTTAAGCGGCGTAATCCCCACCAGGTCGGCCTCGTTGTCGAGCGCAAACTGTTTGACCCGCGCGGCCCAGTTCGCGGGCGCGTCCTGCGCACGTTCGCGGGCGATCGGTGTCGGCGGCGTGCGACGCTGGCGCAGCGCCTCTCTTACCTCGCGTGTCATCTTACGGGAACGCATCTCGAGCAGCAGAAATAATCTCCACACCCGTTTGTGCGGGAAGCCAAGCTCGGCCCAGTGATATATGGGCGAAGCCCGCCGCCGCTTCTCCTCGCCAAGGCCGTTGATTGTATTGCCCGAGATTCGCGGCTTGAGCAGCCGATAGATCAAGGAGGGTCGATACCCCCTCGCAGTGCGCTTTCCCAGCAGAATTCCGAGTCCCAAGGAAATGCTCCTTCCGGCTCGCCGCCAGTTCGAACATCGAGGATAAGCAGGCCGCCACTCCCGCTTACGATGAACCCGATGGCTGCCGCGCCGGCCGACAACCGGCTTGGCCGACTGCGATTGTAGGACAATGTACAGATGAACCGCAAACCCTGATTCGCTCGCCGATACGCTATTGAAGCCCGCATTTTCGCCGCAGAGCCTTCGCCGTCGACCCTTCTAGAACCGCCGAGATCGTGCTATTTCCAAGCTCAGCGAGGCAGCCATGAAAATATCGATGTTCCATCTGATGCCGCATCGGGATCTGCCGGAGGACTTCGAGCACCGTTACCATTCGGTATGGGTTGACCCGCCTTACTTCGAGTTGGCCGATTCGGAGAAGATCGGCCAGTACTACAACTGGACCTTCGACGAATTAATCCATGCCGCCCGGTGCGGGATGGATGGAATCTGCGTCAACGAACATCATCAGAACGCCTATGGGATGATGCCGAGCCCCGACCTGATGGGCTCGGTGCTGGCGCGCGCTACCAATGGGATGAAGACCGCGGTGGTGCAGATGGGCAGCACGCTTCCCACCACGGTCCCGCCAATCCGGGTGGCGGAAGAATACGGGATGATCGATTGTATCAGCGGTGGGCGGCTAGTGGCCGGGATGCCGCTCGGCACGCCGATGGACGTGAACCTCTGCTACGGCATCTCACCCGCGGAGCACCGCGAGCGCTATTACGAAGCGCACGACTTGATTCTGAAGGCGTGGTCATCGCGCGAGACCTTCGCCTGGAACGGCAAGTACTTCAAGCTGCCGATGGTTAATCCGTGGCCGCGGCCGATTCAGCAGCCGCGCCCGCCGATCTGGATTCCCGGCAGCGGCAGCCTCAGCACGTGGGATTTCGCCGCCAAGCACGATCACTGCTACTGCTACCTGTCGTACTGGGGCCATCATTCGGGCAAGCAGGTGGTCGACGGGTTCTGGGATTTCGTCGCCAAAAACGGACTCGATCCCAATCCGTACCGGGTCGGCTTTTTGCAGTTGGTCGCGGTTTCGGAAACCGACGCACAGGCCGAGAAGGACTACTACCAACATATCCGCTATTTCTACGACAAATGCCTGCACGTGCCGCCGGAATACATCTCCTCATCGGGCAATCAGGACTACCGCAGCCTGGTCAATTCGATCAAGAGCATCAATCCCGAGATCGGCAAGCTGACCGAAGAGCTGAAGCATTGGAAATTCAGCGAGTTCGTCAAGCGTCAGTTCGTGATCGCCGGCTCGCCTGCGTCGGTGCGCGATCAGTTGATGGATGCGGTCAAAAGCCTGCGCGTCGGCAATCTGATGGTGCTCCTGCACATCGGCTCGATGCCGCACGATCTGACGATCAAGAATATCGAGCTGTTCAGCCGCGAAGTGCTCCCCCATTTCCGTACCATCTGGGACGGCGAGTGGGAAAATCGATGGTGGCCGAAGAAGCTGATGGATTCGCCGATGGCTGCCAACGCCGGCAGAAGCGCCAACGGCGAGACCCGCGCCTCCAAGTAAGGGTCAGGACCAGTCATGCCGGAAGAACGGACCCTCAACCTGTGGCACGGGCAGGTGAAGCCCACCGTCAAAATCGCCGGGAGCGGCG
>DATJRJ010000283.1:0-5391 GCA_035504735.1 Binataceae bacterium (SeqCode) | reverse complement strand
TGGCTTCGAGCAGCGTCTTTACGATCTCCCAGATACCCTCGGTCACCGGGACGGTCGTGTCCAAGGTCAGGCCCACTGTCATGTCTGAGGGGAAATGACGTGCCAGCTCGGCCATTTTGGCCTTAGCCAGATTGGCGGCGGCGAGCGCGTTGGAACCCGGGTTCTGGTAGAGACCGATGATCGCGGACGGCGCGCCGTTGGTATATGCCTGCTCGTCATAGGTTTCCGCGCCCAGCTCAATCCGCGCGACGTCTCGTAGCCGGACCAGGGATCCATCCGGATTGGCGCGAACGATAATGTTCCCGAATTGCTGCGCATTCATCAGGCGGCCCTGTGCGCGCACGGTATAGGTGAGTTGCTGGCCCGGCGGCGCCGGCGCCCCGCCGATTTGGCCTGCGGGATTAACCACGTTCTGGGCCGCGATCGCATTCTCGAGGTCGGCGACCGTCAACTGAAGATTGGAGAGGATATCGGGTGCGACCCAAATCCGCATCGCATAATCGGCCGCGCCAAAGACCTTGACCTGGCCGATGCCGGGAATTCGTGCCAACTCGTCTTCGATATTGATGGCGACGTAGTTCGCGAGGAAAGTCTGATCCCAGGTTCGTTTCGGCGAACTGATAGTAAACACCAGCAACGGGATACCGACCGTCTGCTGCGTAGTCAGCCCATAGTTGCTGACCTGGGCGGGCAGGCTTGAGGTCGCCTGCGAAAGCCGGTTCTGGACCTGGACCTGGTCGAGATCGACGTTAGTACCGACCTGGAAACTGACCTGCAGGGTCATCGTCCCGTCGTTGCCGTTGATGGACTGCATGTAGATCATGTTCTTGGCGCCGTTGACCTGCTCCTCGATCGGGGTCGCAACCGAACCCTCGACGGTGAGCGCATCGGCGCCGGTATAGACCGCGGTGGTCTGGATCTGAGGCGGCACGATGTCGGGAAATTGCGCGACCGGAAGCCGGAAGACCATCACCGCACCGGCGACGACGAAGAAGATCGCGATAACGATCGCAACGATCGGGTGATTGATGAAAAACTTCGACACCGCGCTAGCTCTGGCTGCCTGGGGTCGTCGCCGCCGAGGGCGCCACTCCGGCCGATCCGCGCGTACTCGCCGGCGCGGCGGTGACGGGCAAGAGGCGCGGTTTCACTTCCATCCCATCGTGAACTTTCTGTAGCCCCTCGGTGATGACACGTTCGCCGGGCGCAATTCCCTTCTTGATGACTTGAAGGCTGCCGACCTGCTGGCCGAGGGCGACGTTGCGCATCTGCACCTTGTTATCCGAGCCCACAACTCCGATTTGGTATTGCCCCTGGGTCTCGAGCACGGCGGCCTGCGGCACCATTAGCGCGTTGCGCAGCGCTCCGATGGGGCCGCGGATTTTCGCGTACAATCCGGGGCGCAGTAGATTGTCCGGATTTGGAAAGGTAGCTTGAACTTCAATCGTGCCGGTCTGGATGTTGACCTGGCGATTCACGTCATAAACCCGGCCGGTGTATTTGTAGATGCTCCCGTTTGACAGGATCATTTCGAGCGGGGGCCCATCCTTTGAAAGGTCCGTCTCGTTCTGGTTGATTTTGCTGGCGAAGTGCAGATAGGTCTGCTCGCTGATCGGGAATTCGACCTTGATGGGGTTGAGCTGCGAGACGGTCGTAAGCAGCGAGGTAGGTGAAACGAGATCGCCGACCTGGGTCTTTGCGATTCCGGCGACGCCGCTAACCGGCGACGTGATCCTGGTCCATTCCAGGTTAAGCCGCGCGGCCTCGACCAGGCCCTGGTTCGCTTGAACTTGCGCTGCAGTCGCGCGAGTGGTCTGCGTCTGGTTATCAAAGTCCTGCTGCGAAATCACTTCCTGCTTGTAAAGGATCGTATAGCGGGCGAGGATCTGTTGGTTTTGCTTTAGCTGAGCTTGCGCTTGCGCGAGATTGCCGAGCGCCTGATCGAGGGCCGCCTGATACTCGCGAGGATCGATCTGAAACAGCAGTTGTCCGGCCTGTACCGCATCGCCGTCCCGATAGTCCTGCTTGATGAGAAAGCCGGAAATTTTGGGGTAGATGTCGGCATTTATGAAACCTTCAGTGGTGCCGACCCACTCCCCGTGTAATGTGACATCGCGCTGGACGACGTCGGTTACCGTAACCTCGGGGAGCGAAGGCGCAGCCGTCGGCGCCGCATTCCTGCAATCCGACACAATGATGGCCATCGCTGCCATAAAAATCCCGGCGGCAACGGATGGCAGCATCCGCGCACTCCGATGCGAAGTCATGGGACGCGATCATGCCCTCTCCAAGCGGAATCGATCAACGAAAAGGTCAATATAAAAGTCGAGAGCTATTGGCGGGAACTCCCCGATCAGCCTTCTTCCTTTCGGGAGCTGGTCGGGGAGTTGAGCTGTTAGCGGCGGGTACTACCAGCACAAGAACCGATGATGATGACGAAACCGAGGATCGCGGCAGGCTCCATGCCAATGTCCGTATTCCGGATGCGGATAGAACACCTGAATCAAACGGGGTTGCCCATTCTCGGGCACCGCGGCCGCACGCACCGGCATCGAAACCATCAGCATCGTAGAGAATGCAAAGATCGCAGTAATCAGGAATTTCATGATCATAACCTCCTCAGCCTTTAAGACGGTCGGCGCTCGCGAGACGTTTACATCCATCAAAGAAATCGCGCGCGTTGACTGGTAGATACGGGAAGTGTGATTCAGCGCGCCCGACGCTGTGATCGTGCGCACAGAATACGATGATCGAGAGGAGGATGATCTGAACCGAAAAAAGGCCCGGACGCGTACCGGTACTGATGATACGCGTCCGGGTGGTCGCAGGCCGGCGGCTTGGGGGAGAAGCTCGCCGTCAGGCGATTGGCTTAATGATGCGCATGGTGATCGTAATGGAAGAGCCGTTCGTGCCAGTTCTGAACCCGATTGGCCCGGTACGCGTTATTCAAGCCGTTGCTGCGGTAGGCGTCATTCCAGGCATTGGTCCGGTACGCGTTGTTCCAGCCGTTGCTGTAGTAGCGAGGTCCCTGATACTGGCTGTAGGCGGGAGCGAACTGGTTATACCCGGGTGACACCTGGCCATATGCGGGGGCAACAGGCCTCCATCCGCCGTTTCCGAAATAATTCTGGCTTCCGCCGAAATAACTCTGGTTGTAGCCGTACCCGCAATGCAGTTGTCGCCAGCTTCTGTACATGTTCGGGTTGGAATATCCCCAAGCCGGCTCGTGTAAGCAGGTCGCCTTATCGTTCGCCGAGGCGGTAAGCGGAATCGCCGTCACCGTCAGCAGGCCCATCAAGGCGAGGGTGGCAACTATTCTTGATCGCATTTCAAAATCTCCTATTTACCGCGAAAGTTGAGCAAGCCATCGAATCCATCGCCTCTTTCGACGTAAACGCGGCAGCTTTCGTTTACACGCCGATTTTCGTGATTTTTCGCTCAAGCTTCGGTTTTCACCTAAAACTGCCGTAAATTGGGCATGATTTCTGCTCCTTTCCGCGACCGACTCTGCTCGCTACCACTCTTTTCTCGACCAGTTCGTAAACGCTATTGTTGTTCGTTGCGTCAAAGACCAAGGCTTCGGCCGGGTTAGGTTTCTTCAAGTCATTATATTGAGATTTCGGAAGACGGAGGTTTATAGATGTCAAAAGCGAAAATTTCGAGTTTGGGGGCGCTGTCGGCGGGCCTGGCGATGTTTGCCGTAGCCGGTGCCGCCAGCGCGCAGGGTTTCAGCGCACCGCTGGATCAATGCTCGACGGTTACGGTCCCGACCGCGCTGACCAACTGCGCGACAGTTCAGGATCCGCTGAGCGGCGGCGGCGCCACGATCAGCGACGAGGGTGACGTGACGGTCACCGTGATCGGGGCGGCGCCCAATACCACTTATGCCGTCAGCCTGGTCTCGGGGGATGGTACCCAATCCACTCCGATCGGCGATCTGAAAACCGGTAGCCGCGGCAATGGCGCGATGCGCAAGGATGCATTTTTCAAATTCGGAACGGTCGGTGCGGGCAACATAGTTCTGAGCAGCAGCAGTTCCGCTCCCAACGAGGAGTTCGTCACCGGTGTATCAATCTCGAGTAACGGCCTGGTATCGGGGCGCGACTTCCAGCCCGGCCTGGTGCGATGCACGGATGTCGTCACGCCAGGAGCGCTTTCAAGTTGCGGCAGCGATTCGCTGAGCAGCGGCCATGTTGACGTTGAAAACGATGACGGCGCTCTGGCTATTCACGTGTCCGGCGCCCGGCCGAGCACGAGTTACACCGCGCTTTTCGTTTCACCCAGTGGCGGTACCCCAACTGCCCTTGGGACGGTTGGACCGACCAACAAAAAGGGTAATGCCTCGCTGGTGGTTTCTTCCGAATTCGCGAGCGGTACCATCGGCTCGGGCTGGATCGAACTGGAGAACGGCAGCAGCACCGACGAGTTCGTATCGGGTTTCAAAGTCGATGAGAAGTTCGTGAGTCCAGAGGTTTCCACGTCGAACCTGGTTCCTTGCGATTCCGTGACCGATCCCGCAGATCTGGTGTGTGGCGACGATCCGCTTAATTCGGGCCACTACGATGTGGACAAGGCCGGCAATGTCAGCGTGACACTGAACGGCGCGGAGCCCAGCACCAACTACGAGGTGTACTTCCGTCCGCTGGATGATTCAGGCGACGTGGATACGGGTCTCGAGGTGCCGACCAACGCCAATGGTAACGCCGTGAGGAGTGCGAAGAACGTCTTCGTGGCCGATACCGTTGCCTCGGGCACCTTGGTGCTGAAGCACACGGGTAGCGATCAGTCCGACCAGTTCGTAGCTGGGTTCGAAGTCCACTAAGACCTGGCAATTGCGCAGACGCTGATTTGACGGCGGGCGGCTCGAATATTCGGGCCGCCCGCTTCGCTTTGCGAGCGCGAGACTAGCTTTCTCGAGCGAGCATCCTCGCCGCCCGAAGCAATCACGTAAGAAAAACTTCGCGTACCAGGTTGGTATCGTTGTATTCCCGCCCTTCCGCGATGCGATCGCCCTCGAAACGCAGGTAAAAGTTGTAGCGCTGCGAATACCGCCGGCCATTGGCGGCTACGGTGTCCGCGGCCGCCAGCACCGCGACATGCCGTCCATCGCAAATCACGGTTTCTATCTTCAGGTTCAATCCGGACGGAAAAAGCCGCTTCAGCACCGCGCACTCGGTCGCGGCAAAATTCTGCCGACCGCGGATCGGAGGAAACTCGGTCAGCCCGGAAACGATCTCAAATTTGAAGTCGTCCGCGATGAGCTCTTCGAACACCGCGGGATCGGCGTGGTTCAGGTTTTCCAAAAATCTCGTTGCCGCCTTTTTCTGTTCGTTCGCGTTCATTTACTCTCGTCACCTCGATACTTTGTAAACTATAAATTCGCCTTCTTCT
>DATJRJ010000282.1:0-4498 GCA_035504735.1 Binataceae bacterium (SeqCode) | reverse complement strand
GATCCTCAACTTTCATCGACGTCAAATCGTAGGTGTGAGGATCGACTCCCAGATCGATTAGTTCCCCACCCATCTTCGGTGTCAGAATCACGTGGACCAACCCATCTGAAGGTGGCGAGGCCGGCAGCGCAGCCTTAAAGTCACGCTTTATATCTCCTACGCCGAGCAGGAACGCGACCGGAGCCGAGGTTTTGAACACCTGCTCGAGCGGCGCTTTCATCACCTGGTTCAGATCCGGAGCGTAGGTGTAGAGCTCACGGCCGTCGGAGACTATAGTCTCGCCCTTAGGTTCGTCAAAATCCCAGTGCATCTTGCCCGGCTTCTGGTAATAGACCGTCCCGGAGCGCTCACGCTTGCGGCCGTCCGCGGCAACGATATTTTCCGTGAACCTGGCCTTGAGCGTGTTGGTCTTTTGGTAGTGGCTCTGGATGCGCCTGAGGATCGTGTCGAGCCGGTCTTTGTGATCGGCGCCATCCGGAGTCTGCGCACGCGAATAGGCGGTCGGTCCGAGGATTAGCCCGGCCAACACCGCTGCGAGAAGCCCGCATTGAGTGATCCGTTTCAAACTTTACCGTACCGCCTCCACCTTCGGGATTCCTCGCTGCGGCAGCCTCCGCTCGGAATGACAAGCGAGGCTTTGGTCGGAAAATTGCCTCACGAAGCGCCGCGCAGGCCTCGGACTTCGCGCGGACGCGCGCCGTCGGCTGGCAAAACCAATCCCTCGCGCTCCATCTGCTCAACCATCCGCGCAGCTCTATTGTAGCCGATTCGTAGACGCCGCTGGATCATCGAAATCGAGGCCTGATTACTCTCGAGCACAATCCTTACCGCCTCGTCGTACATTTCGTCCTTCTCGGCCGCGCCGAAACCGTCGCTGTCACCCGCTTCGGGCCGTTTGGTCTCGAGGATCTCCATCTGATATTCGGGCGCGCCCTGCGCGCGCAGAAAATCGGTGACCTTGCGGATCTCGACTTCTGATACGAACGGGCCGTGCAAGCGCCTGAGCTTCGCGGTGCCGGGCGGCATGTAGAGCATGTCGCCCTCGCCCAGCAGGCGCTCGGCACCGATGGCGTCGAGAATTGTCCGCGAATCGACGCGCGAGGTCACTTGCAGCGAGATTCGCGCGGGCAGATTCGCCTTGATCAAGCCGGTGATAACGTCGACCGAGGGGCGCTGCGTCGCGAGTATCAGATGGATACCGGCGGCGCGCGCCTTCTGCGCCAGGCGCGTGATATCGCGCTCGACGGTCTTGCCCTCATGCAGCAGCAGGTCGGCAAGCTCGTCGATCACGATCACGATCTGCGGGAGCCGGCGATGCTCGAGCGGGCGCGCGTCGGGCACAGCTTCCTCCTGCACCACCGGCTTGATTCCGCCGGCCGATTTGCCCTCGCTCAGCGCGCGATTGTAGCCGTCGATATTGCGCACGCCCTTATCGCGCATCAGGCGATAGCGATATTCCATCTCCTGCGTCGCCCACAGCAGCGCCGAGGCGGCCTTATCCGGATCGACCACCACCGGAACCAGCAGATGGGGAATCTGCTCATAGGCCGACAGCTCGAGCATCTTCGGATCGATCAGGATGAAGCGCACGTCCTCGTCGGTCGAGTTGAACAGGATCGACGCTATCATGGTGTGAATCGAAACTGATTTTCCGGTGCCGGTCGCGCCCGCGATCAACAGATGCGGCATCCGGGCCAAGTCGGCTACCACCGGACGTCCGCTGATATCTTTACCCAGCGCGATTATCAGATGGCCTTCGGCGCCGCGGAATTCTTCCGATTCGAGAATCTCACGTAGATAAATCTTCTCACGCTTGCGGTTCGGCACCTCGATTCCGACCACCGCCTCGCCCGGCACCGGCGCCTGAATCCGCACCGTCGATGCTTTCAACGCCAGCGACAAATCGTCGGCCAGGTTCACGATCTGGCTGACCTTGACGCCGCTGGCGGGCTCGAACTTGAACATCGCCACGACCGGCCCCGGCTGCACTTCGACCACGCGGCCTTCAACCGAGAACGCGGCGAGCTTCTCTTCGAGCAGGCGCGCGCTTTTTTCCAGCAGCGATTCGTCGAGGCTGTTGCGCGTCAGCGGCGGCGAATCGAGCAGCGACGGCGGCGGCAGCTTGAATCCGCTCTTGTTGCGCGGGCGCGCTGGACTGCGATTCTCCGGCGGCGCGCTTGCGATGCGCAGCTCAATCGGCGGACGCGGCTCCTCTTCATCCAGCGCGAAGTCGTTCAGCGGGAACTCGTCTTCGGCGCCGAGCACGTGAACATCCGGCTCGTCGTTATCAACCGCACCAGCCGCGTCGGCACGGCGCAGCGGGAGTTGATCGTAAAGCTCGCGCAACAAATCGGTGGGCGCGCGCTCGAGCAGCAGCACCGCACCGCAAATAATCATGAGCGCCAGCACCATCAGGCTTCCGCCGAAGCTCAGATAGCTTTCGAGCGAAGCCGCGACTCCTCGTCCGATCGCGCCGGCGGCCTGTGAATCGGCCGCACTTAACAGCGCGATCGCCGCGCCGAATCCGACCATCAGGGCGGAGCCGCCGAGGGCGCAGCGGCGCAATGCGTTGAGGCCGTCGCCGGACCAGAGTTTTACCGCCGACCAGACGATCAGCGCCGCCAGCAGGTAAGACTGAAGTCCAAACCAGAAACTGAGCCGATCTGCGAGATGATCCCCGAGCGGACCGCCAAGATTCGGATGGCGCAAAATCTGATACGAGATCAGACTCAGGACGGCGAACGCGGCGAGCGCCGCCAGCACGAGCGCTCCCAGCTCGCGCACGATGCGGCTCGAACTGGCGGCGGGTTGCTCCGCCGGCGCCGATTCCGCCGGGCGCGGCGTTTTAGCCTGCCGGCCGATGAGTTCTCCTAGACCTCCATCACGCACGGCACAACCATCGGACGCCGTCCCATCTCGTCGAGGAAGTAGCGGCTGAGCGCGTGTACCAATTGTTGCTTCAGGCGCCCGTCGCTCCATCCAAGCGCCGATCCCTGCTCTAGGACGCTCCGCAGCTCGGTGCGCGCACGCGCCATATGACTTGATGTGCCATCGCCGCTAATCAGGCCACGCGAGATCAGCTCCGGTCCGGCGATAATTTTTCCGCTCGCACGCGACACCGTCACCACCACCATCACGGTGCCGTCACGTGCCAGCGCCTGCCTTTCGCGCACAAGCTGAGAATCCGCCGGCCGCGAACCGTCCGCCATGATTCGTCCGGCTTCGACCGCGGCGCCGCGGCGCGCTCCGGCCGCGCTCAGCTCCAGCGTCTGCCCGTCTTCGAGCAGAAAGCAATCGCGCTCCTGCATCCCGTTCTCGATCGCGAGCACGCGATGCAGCACCAGGTGGCGATACTCGCCGTGGATCGGCACGAAGTACTTCGGCCGCGTGAGTTCGATCAGCTCGGCCAATTCGCCGCGGCTTGCATGACCCGAGACGTGAACCGGCGCGATCGCTTCATGCAGCACTTCGGCTCCGCGTTTGAAGAGATTATTGATCGCGGTGTGAATCCTGCGCTCATTGCCGGGAATCGCACGCGCCGATAACATCACCGTATCGCCCGCCACCACCCGCGCCCACGGATGAGCGTCGGTGGCAAGCTTGACCATCGCGGAAAGCGGCTCGCCCTGCGAACCCGCGGCGATAAAAGTCAGACGTCCGCGCGACAGCAATTCGGCCTCGGTCTGATCGATAAACGTGCCCGGCGGCAGATTCATGTAGCCCAGCTCGATCCCGAGCCGCACGCTGTCGATCATCCTGCGTCCCAGCGGCACCACCCAGCGCCCGAATTCGTGAGATATCTCGGCGACCTGCCGAATCCGATAGAGATGCGACGAGAACGACGAGATAAAAAATTGCCCGCGCGCGCGCGAAACCACCTCGCGCAGCATCGGCCTGAGCGAAATCTCTGGTGGGGTGCGGCCCTCGCGCTCGGCGTTGGTCGAATCCGATAGCAGTAGCGCGACGCCGCGCTTGCCCAGCTCCGCAAAGCGCTCGCGATCGAATCGTTCGGCGTCGTTCGCACCGGTGTCGATCTTGAAATCACCGCTATGCACGATCAGTCCGGCCGGCGTATCGATCGCAAGCGCGACCGAATCCGGGGTCGAATGCGCCACCCTTATGGGCTCGAACTCGAACGGACCGACGTTGAAGATGCGCCGGGGCGCGATTTCGCGCAGATCGGCCTCGACCCCGTATTCGCGAAGCCTGCGGCGCGCGAACGCGAGCGTGAATTCCGTGCCGTAAACCGGCACCGGGAAGCGTCGCAGGATATGCGGCAGCGCGCCGATATGATCGTCGTGCCCGTGAGTCAGCACGATTCCGAGCAGCTTGCGGCGCCCGCCCGTGAGATAAGCCATGTCGGGAACAACCAGGTCGAGACCGGGCGAGCCGCCCTCGGCGAACATAACGCCGGCGTCGACCATCAGCGCCTGCTCGCCGTATTCGATAAGCATCGCGTTGAGGCCGATCTCGCCGAGACCGCCCAGCGCCACCAGCC
>DATJRJ010000281.1:0-3425 GCA_035504735.1 Binataceae bacterium (SeqCode) | reverse complement strand
CGGGCGAAATCCGTGTGTTCTATCAGCCGGAATTCGATGTGGTTTCCCGCAGGCTGGTTCGGTTTGAGGCATTGGCGCGATGGATCCATCCGGTCATGGGCATTATCCCGCCGGGCAAGTTCATTCCCATCGCAGAAGAGACCGGCATGATTATCCCGCTGGGGATGCATGTGATGAAGGTCGCCTGCGGGGAAGCGGCGCGCTGGCAGTTGCAGCTGGAGAGTCCTGTGCAGATCGCCGTGAATGTCTCGAGCATTCAGCTGATGCGCGATACCTTTGTCGACGAAGTGGCGGAAGCGCTGCGCGATGCGGGACTGGATCCGCATCTGCTGCAGATCGAGCTGACCGAATCGGTGATGCTGAGCGGCCAGCTGCGCGCGGCGGAGGCCATGAGCCGGCTGGCCGCGCTGGGTGTGAGTCTGGCGATCGACGACTTCGGAACCGGATATTCCTGCCTGAGCTACCTGCCGAAGCTGCCGTTCGATGCCCTGAAGATCGATCGCTCGTTCGTGAGCGAGTTGGGAATGCGGAGCGAGGTAGATGCGATGGTGCACTCGCTGGTGACCCTGGCGCACAACTTCGGGATGCGCGTGATTGCCGAAGGAGTGGAAACCGAACAGCAGATGGCGATGATTGCGGAGATCGGATGCAACGAGGTTCAGGGCTATTTGCTGGGTAAGCCGACCGCCGATGCAACTCCTTACCTGGAGACGCCGGCGTCGGAAGCGGAGCGGGCGATCGCCGGCTGACTCGGGTTCGCCGTCAGGCCAGAGCGCGGAGGCGCGCGGGCAGAAACGGATGGATCAGGAACTGGTAAGCTGCGCCGCCTAAAGCTCCGCCCAGCAGAGGACCGGCGATCGGAACCCACCAGTAGCTTTGCGGCGAGGGCAAAGCCGAGCTTCCCCAGCCGGCGAAGTAGCAGAAGATGCGCGGCCCGAGATCGCGCGCGGGATTGATGGCCCAGGCTTCGAGATAACCCATGGAAGCGCCGATGAGGGCGACGAGAAAGCCGATCATGAGGGCGCCGAAGTTCGCGCCCGGCGCCATTTCGTTGTACTGCTCGGTGATGGCGAAGATGCCGAAGATCAGGAATGCGGTGAGAACGACCTCGTCGCCAAAGGCATGGAACACGGTAATGTTCGCGCCAGGATGGGTGAAGAAGACGCCTGCTGCGCCGCCTGACGCGCGAGTGAGCTGATGGCTGAGGTTGAACTGGTCGATGACCGGCGCATAAAGCAGGTAAACCAAACAAGCGCCCAGCAGAGCGCCGATGGTTTGGGCCGCGCAGTAAGGCAGGACCTTTCGCCAGGAGAATTTCCGGTAGAGCGCCAAAGCGAGCGTGACCGCGGGATTTGCGTGACAGCCGCTGATCGAGCCCGTGGTGTAAATCGCGATGGCGACCGCCAAACCCCACGCGATGCAAACGCCCCAGTAAGCGTGCTGGTAAGGGCTTGGATCGTATAAGGAATACATCGCGGCGACCGAATCGCCGAAGGCGATGATGATGAACATGGCGACTGCTTCAGAGATCAGCTCGCCGGCAAACTGCCTGGTCATGAAGGCGTCCTCGCATCCGCTCGCTTTGAACCGAGGCGGAATGCAGGGACCATCTTACGATTTTGCTTAAAACGCGGGCGGCCTGGTCAGCAGATGCGGGGCAGTTGCTCGCCGAAGAGGACGTCGACCACGCGCGTGCCGCCCACTGAGGTTTTCATCAGCACCATGCCGGCAGGCTGTTCCACAACCTGGCCGATGATGCAGCTTTCGGCGCCGAGCGGGTGCTTCTTCATGGAGGCCAGAACCGCGTCGGCGATCTCGGGCGCGACGATGGCGACCAGCTTGCCCTCGTTGGCCACGTAAAGAGGATCGAGGCCGAGCATCTCGCAGGCGCCGCGGACCGGATCGCGCACCGGGATTTGATTTTCGCGCAGCATCATGCCCACCGCGGAGCGGCCGGCAATTTCATTGAGGACGGTCGCGACGCCGCCGCGGGTGGGATCGCGCATGACCCGAAAGCCCTGGATTTGGCCAGGAGCAGCATCGAGCATTGTGCTGACCAAGCCATACAGCGGCGCGCAGTCGCTGGCCAGAGTGCTTTCGAACTCGAGGCCCTCGCGCTGCGAGAGGATGGTGATGCCGTGATCGCCGATGGTGCCGCTGAGCAGGATTTTGTCTCCGGGGCGAGCGCGATCGGCGGAGAGCTGGGTGCCGCGATCGACCAGACCGATTCCGGTGGTGGTGATGAAGACCTTGTCGCCTTTGCCGCGATTGACGACTTTGGTGTCGCCGGTGACGAACTGAACGCCTGCATTCTGTGCGGACTGGGCCATCGAATCGACTACCCGCGCCAGATCCGATGCAGGCAGGCCTTCTTCAAGGATAAAGGCTGCGGCGAGGTAGAGCGGTTTGGCTCCGCCCATGGCGAGATCGTTGACGGTGCCGTTGACGGCGAGCGTGCCGATGTCGCCGCCGGGAAAAAAGATGGGCGTGACGACAAAAGAATCGGTGGTGAAGGCCACGCGCGCGCCGCCAATTGCAAGCACGGCCTGGTCGTCCATTTTCTCGAGCGTCGCGTTGCGGAAGCGGCTGACGAAAACCTTCTCAATGAGCTCGGCGGAAAGTTTGCCACCGCTGCCGTGACCGAGAACGATCTGCGGGTGATCGAAAATCGGCAGCGGACACTGGCCGAATGGACCGAGCGCGGCGGCGGCTCGCTCGTCGTCTTCGATCCTGGTGCTCACCGGCCGTTGTCTCCGATGGTGACCAGATCGGCGTCTTTCAGGTGGCGGCCGTAGGCGTAATAGGCGGCGCAGGCGCCTTCGGCGGAGACCATGGTGGCGCCCAGCGGATGTTGCGGCGTGCATTGGGTGCCAAAGGCGGGGCAGTCATGCGGTTTTTTGATGCCCTGCAGGATCTGGCCGGAAATGCAGATCGCCGGTTCCATGGTGTCGATGGCCTCGACATGGAAGAGCCGTTCGGCATCGAACTCCCGAAACTCTTCGCGCAGGCGGAAGCCGCTTTCCGGAATGTTGCCGACGCCGCGCCACTTGCGGTCGGTCACTTCAAACACTTTGCCGATCAGGTCCTGGGCGGGATGATTGCCGCCGCGATCGAGAATGCGCGAGTACTGGTTTTCGACCTCGGCTCGTCCTACTTCCAGCTGGTCGACGACCATCAGCACGCCTTCGAGAATGTCGAGCGGCTCGAAACCGGTCACGACGATGGGAACGTGGAAGCGCGCCGCGAGCGGCTCGTATTCGGTGTAACCGACGACTGCGCAAACGTGGCCAGGCCCCAGAAATCCCTGAACGCGATTGAGCGGCGAACTGAGCACGGCTTCAATCGCCGGCGGCACGAGAACGTGCGAGACCAGCAGCGAGACATTTTTGAGGCCCATTTCGCGCGCTTGCCAGGCCAGCATGGCA
>DATJRJ010000280.1:0-2880 GCA_035504735.1 Binataceae bacterium (SeqCode) | reverse complement strand
CCGTTGGTGTAATCGACGTATGGCAGAGTTCCGCGGTACCACTCGTTGTAGATGCGCGCCCCGTGCATCTCGAGCGCTCCGAACTGCACGACGGTCTTGAAAATCTTGCGGTCAGTCCAGCGCACCTGGCGGGCCCAGTCGTCCACCATCGCCCAGGTTTCGCGCCGGTACGGATCGATCAATTCCTGCAGCAAGCCGAGAAATCTAGTTCCGTTAAGATTTTGACGGCTCAGGTGGTCTAGGCTGACGCCCCAGTACCTGGCCTCCTTCTTTATCAGAAGCTCTCCCATCGCAATCAACCTCCGGTTTCGGCTCCGAAGTCATCGGGCACGGACGCTGCCGTGATATCCGTATGACTTCAGTTCGCCTTGTAGACCGAATCGCCTTCGTCGGCAAGGCTCGTCCGCTCGACCACGCGATCGTGTTCGGCGAGGCGCTGTTCCCCGTCAGCACAAGTTGGACAGTTTAAGGCGATTGAGTAAGAGAGAGATTTTGGCTCATCTTTAACCGCCAGAGGAGCGGAAGATGGGATCGAAAATCGGATTGCAGTCGGAGGAGGCGGAGAAGACCGTTGGCGCTATCAGGCGGGCTACCCGGCGGCACTTCTCGGCTGAAGATAAGGTCCGGATCGTGATCGCCGGCTTGCGCGGCGAGGATAGCGTGGCCGAGCTGTGCCGCAAGGAAGGAATCAACCAGAACCTCTACTACCGGTGGTCCAAAGAGTTCCTGGAAGCGGGCAAGAAGCGGCTGGCGGGCGATACCGCCCGGGAAGCTACCAGCGACGAAGTCAAAGGGCTACGGGCCGAGGCCCATCAGCTCAAGGAAATGATGGCTGAACTGATGCTCGAGAACCGGCTGCTCAAAAAAAGCGTGCTGGCAGATGGGGAGTCCGATACATGAGGTACGCGGCGGCCGAGAAGCTGGAGATCATCCGGCTGGTCGAGCAGTCGTCGTTGCCGGTGCGGCGCACCCTGGAACAGCTCGGCATCCCGCGCTCCACCTTCTATGGCTGGTATGACCGTTATCGCACCCGTGACACCCTCGAAGATCGCGCGCCGGCACCGCGGCGGGTGTGGAATAAGCTCCCGGTTGAGGTTACCCAGGCGGTGCTCGAGCTCGCGCTCAAGGAGCCGCAGTTGTCACCCCGCGAGCTTGCGGTGTGGTTCGTCGACCAGCAGCAATACTTCGTCTCCGAGGCCTCGGTTTACCGGCTCTTGAAGGCGCACCACCTGATCACCAGCCCGGCTTTCATCCTGCTCAAGGCGGCCGACACCTTCGCCGAACCCACCACCGCACCCAATCAGCTCTGGCAGACCGATTTTACCTAACTGCGGGTGATTGGCTGGGGCTGGTTTTATCTGTCGACTGTGCTCGACGACTTCTCGCGCTACATCCTGGCCTGGAAGCTCTGCACCACCATGACCGCCACCGATGTCTCCGACACGCTGGCCATGGCCCTGCGCAGCTCCGGCCTGGAGCGCGTCCGCGTTTGGCACCGACCCCGCGTCTGCTGAGCGACAACGGACCCTCGTACGTGTCGGCTCAACTCGGTTCATGGCTAGCCGAGCACGGCATGAAGCACACTCGCGGCAAGCCCTATCATCCGATGACCCTAGGCAAGATCGAACGCTACCACCGTTCGATGAAGAACCAGATCCTGCTCGAGAACTATTACCTGCCCGGTCAGCTCGAGGCGCGCCTGGCAGAGTTCGTCGACTACTACAACTCGCGCCGATACCACGAGAGTCTCAACAATCTGACCCCGGCCGATGTCTACTCCGGCCGCGGCTCTGCGGTTCTGTCCTGGAGGGAAAATGTCAAACTGAAAACCATCCAAGATCGACGTCGGCTGCATCACTCGTTCGCAGCCAAAACCTCAACCCTGATGGGCCAGATACTCTCTTAATTCCGATGCCTCATTGTCCAACAAGTTCTGACGACGTACAAGCCGCGTTATTCGCGAAGCGGATATGATCGAAAAAGCTGACCCAGAGGCAAAGAGAAAAAAGGATGTTGTTCGCGCCGCGAAATGTAATCTCCGCTCACGATCCTCGCCTCAAGCGAAAGTAGAGACCCAAGGCCAAACCCCGTGTCGGACCTCGTCGAATACCAACAAGAAGCTGCAAGCGTCACGATTCTCACGATCGGCTATCGCGCGCGATACACCTCGCCAGGGTGTCGAACCTTGCACGGGCAATCATCCGCGACGCCGACCGCGGCGGGCGGCCGCTGTCCAATCTGGAGCATTGTAACTCACATGCCCACGAGGCGCTCGAGCGCGACGCCAATGCAGATTAGCGATGTACGACGATCGGGAACCTGCGCAAAGGATCCGCGGCTGACTCTCGCGCGCCGAGAAATTACCAGAGCGCCAAGACTGTGAAGGCCAAGGCCAGGCCGAGGACGTATGCCACGATTGCCGCAACTGGGGGCTGGGGGTCGGGTAATCTTGCGACCATTGCGCGCCTCCTTTGTGAGAGTGGCCTGCCGCCCGGAGGGCCTTCCGGGCGACAGACCACTGGAGGATGAGGGGAACGATCCAAGGTTTAAGGCGCGTTCGAGGGATCGTCAATTCAACGAAAGGTATAGTCCCGAGGATTCGTCAGCGACGCTCGCTCGGCCGCCGCCATCTGCCGTAGCTTGGTCCTGATGTCGCTGAGCTGCGCGCGTAACGCGCGCCGCTCATCAGCGTTCAGCAGGCGATGCTGGATGGCGACGCCGCCGGTTGCGCCCAGCCGCTGATGGGCGTTTTGGGCTTGGGCGATAGCGCTTTCACGGAATCGGTCCTAGCACGATGCCTGACGATTTAACTAAGCCCGTACGAATCCCATCATAGACCGCTAAGACGTGAGGTCGTAAAAGTGAGACAGATTCGAAAAG
>DATJRJ010000279.1:0-4617 GCA_035504735.1 Binataceae bacterium (SeqCode) | reverse complement strand
ATCCGGCAGAAGCACCATCCGTTCCGGGTTGAGAATCTTGGCGGTCTCAGCCATGAAGTGGACGCCGCAGAAAACAATTACGGCGGCATCGGCGGCGCGGGCCGCGCGCGCCAGCTCGAATGAATCGCCGATATAATCCGCCACTTCGAAGATCTCCGGCCGTTGATAGTTGTGCGCCAGCACGATCGCGCCACGCTCCTGCTTGAGTTGCAGAATTTCCTCGATCTGGCCGGTGTAGCGTTCGCAGGCGTTCAGGCCGTAGGCGCCGGGGTCGAGCGCCGCCAGCTTATGATGTAGCTCGGCGCCGGTCGGCACCTGGATTGTCGATGGATTCATTTTGCACCCTTGCGCATCGCCAGCTAGCTTTGCGTCATTTTGACACATAGCTTATCAGACCGCCGTTCAACGGTGCAAAGGAAATCCGATCTATCCCCGGTGCCTCTTTTGGCCTGAAGGGCGTGGTCTGCCAAAAAAACGCGGCGACGTTTTCGCTCGACTTTGCGAGCCGGATGACTAAGAAGTAATTAAGGATGAAACGGCGAACTTTCTAACGCATTCGGTGCTCGGAAATATCGCGAGGTACTAATGCATCGCATACTACGTAAGGTCGACATACATAGTCACGTTATGCCGATGGAGATTTATGGATCAGGTGGAGCTTATGGTCCTGAGATAATACGTGACCCTGCGACCGGCTATAGCATGTATCGCGCCGGCCGCTGGCAGTCCGCTCCGGGCACTTTCCAACTCAAGGACCAGCCAACATTATTCGATCCAAGCGTCCGGCTGGCGGAAATGGATGCGCTCGAGATCGACGTGATGGGAGTGACCATCAGTCCGATGTTCTATCTGTATGGAGCGCCGCTGCAGGACGCGATCAACTACACCAGCCTGCACAACGATTTGATGGCGGCGTTCTGCGCGGCGGCGCCGGACCGGCTGTTCTTTATTCCGACTTTGCCGCTGCAAAACATCGATGCGGCCTTGCGGGAATTGGAGCGCGCCGCAGGGCTGGGCGGACGCGGCATCAACATGGGGACGGACAATATCGCCGGCCGCGACCTCGATCATCAGGATCTGTATCCGATTTACGAACTGGCACAGCGGCTGGAGATGCCGATCTTCCTGCATCCGGCACCGATCGGCACCGACGATCCGGCTTACGAGCCAGCTAAGAATGTGAAGGACAAATTCGGCTTCTCCTGGTTGCTCGGCTACAACTATCGCGAGATGGTGGCCTTCGCCACCCTCGTCCTCAGTGGCGTACTCGACCGATTTCCCAACCTGAAATTTTGTATCCCGCACGGCGGCGGCTTCGTGCCGTTCCAACTGGGACGCGTCGTATGGGCCGCCACGACTCCACGCCTCGGGATTTCCAAATGTAAGCGGCCGGTCGCCGAATACCTTGCGAATTTCTACTTCGATACCGTGGTGCACGATGTCCGCGCGCGGCGTTTTCTGCTCGAGATTTGCGGTCCTGATCACATTGTCGTGGGCTCCAACTACGCGGGCTGGGATTGGGTCGACGGCTTCGAATATGCGCGCGAGATGGTTGACAACGAGGTAGATCTCGCCAAGATTTGGGCCGGCAACGCCGTCGCATTGTTCAAATTGACTGGCATGGGACGGCCCTCCGCCTGATCGGATCGGCCTGGGTCGCAAACTTCCCCCTGCTGCCTTGACATAAGTTCGGTCATTCGCTATATCGTACAATATGTTTTACAAAATCATATCAATCGCTTCGGCGACGCAAAGGGTCTCGTCATGATCGGCCGACATCATCGACGAGGATTCGGCGGTTTCGCGGCAGGTTTTATGGGTGGCAGAGGATTCGGCGGCGGCGACTTCCGCACCGGCCGCAAGCTTTCCTCCGCTGACCTGCAGCTTGTGATTCTCGCCCTGTTGGCTGAAAAACCGCGCCACGGTTACGAGCTGATCAAGGCGCTCGAGGAGCGTTCCGGCGGCTTTTACGTTCCCAGCCCCGGCATGATCTACCCGGCGCTCAGCTATCTCGAGGAAATCGGCTATGCGACCGTTGCTCCCGATGCCTCGCGCAAGCTCTACAGCGTGAGCGAGGAGGGTCGGCTCCATCTCGATCGGAACCGCGCGCTGGCCGAGCAGATCCTGACCGGACTGGAACTGGTCGGCGCCAAGATGGAATCTGTTCGCCGGGTCTTCGCCGGTGAGGATCCCTCGGACGAAGGCGAATACGCGCCTGGCAGCCCCGAGGATCTTTACGCCGCGCGCCGGCAACTGAAGCTCGCATTGCATGAGAAGCGCGGGTGCTTGCCCGAGGAGGGCAGCCGTATCGCCGCGATTCTCAAGCGCGCCGCCGCCGAAATTCTCGGCAAGTAGCGCCCTCAGTATCAACTCGATTAAGGAGACAGACGCCATGTCAAATCTGAGTGGCCCGATTCGCGACCCTCGCGTCAACGCGGTGATCGATCGCCTGGAGGCTGCGCGCCGTCGCCCCGCCAACGGTGGTCCGATGGGCAGCGGCGAGCTCGATCCGCATTCATACGCCGAGCACGGCTTTTCGATTCATCCCGCGCAGGGCGACTTGATCTATCTGCTGTGTCGCTCGATCGGCGCCAAACGGGTGGTCGAATTTGCGACCTCGGTCGGTATGTCGACGCTCTACTTCGCCGCGGCGGTCCGCGATAACGGCGGCGGAACCGTAATCGGCTCCGAGATCGTTCCGGCGAAGATCGCGATTGCACAGCGCAACCTGGCCGATGCGGGCCTGGCCGAGATCGCCGAAATCCGCGCCGGCGATGCCCGCAAGACGCTGCGCGATCTGGGCGGGCCGGTCGATTTCGTGCTGATCGACGGATGGCCGATCGAAGCCAAGCCGTCGCTCGCGATGCAGGTAATGAAGGTCATCGCGCCGCAAATCCGGATCGGCGGCCTGGTGATGAACGATAACGGCGAAGAGGATTATCTGGCTTTCGTGCGCGACCCGGCGAGCGGTTTTCTCTCTTTGTCGCTTCCGCTCAAGGGCAGCACCGAGCTTTCGGTAAAGGTAAAATAAGCAGCCGCCTCGAAGAGGAGATGTTCATGTCTTCAAGCGAACCTGTGGGACGTCGCGTCAGGCACGAAGTCAAACTCAGGATGCTGGAAGTGATCCGCGCGAATCCGATCACGCCCTCGATGATACGGGTCACGCTGAGCGGCGACGCGCTGCCCGGTTTCACCTCCGCCGCCCACGACGATCACGTCAAGGTGTTCTTTCCGGCCGCCGGCGCGAACCGGCCCGTGCTGCCGACGCTCGGTCCGGACGGACCGGTCTTTCCTGAAGGTGCTCCGCGACCGGCCGCCCGGGACTACACACCCCAGCGCTATGATCCGACCGCCAACGAACTCGATATCGACTTCGTCCTGCATGGCGACGGTCCGGCTTCGAGCTGGGCGGCCCATGCACGCCCCGGACAGTTCCTTGGCGTTGGCGGCCCGCGCGGATCATTCGTGCTATCGGAGGAATTCGACTGGTACTTGCTGATCGGCGACGAGACCGCGCTACCTGCGATCGGCCGCAGATTGCGCGAGTTACCGGCGCGCTCGCATGCGATCGTGATCGCCGATGCGGCCGAGGAGCATCGGTTCGAAACCGCGGCGCGCATCGAAACCATCTGGCTCCATCGCGGCGCCGCCGAACCCGGCACCACCGATGAACTGCGCAAGGCGGTTGCCGATATTCCGTTTCCGTCGGGCCGCGGCTATGCATGGGTCGCCGGCGAATCGGAGACCGCCCGGGCGATTCGGCGTCTGCTGGTCGACGAGCGCGGCCTGGCCAAGGAACGCATCAAGGCGGCGGGCTACTGGCGGCGCGGGGTCTCCGCGATCCACGAGACGCACAGCGACTGATCCGCTGCGCGCGAAGACTCGTAGCAGATTCGCCGGCGCTCCGGCGGCTCGATGTTCGGGCCAGTTTCCTATCAGCGGCCGAGGCGATGGATGAAATCGACCATTTTCCGGAAGATCGATTGTGCCGCCGCCGATGATGGATTGCTCCGGATCACGTCGTAGCTGGCGCCCTCGAACAGCTCGAGCTCGACCTGTCCGCCGGCCTTGCGATAGTTCGCGACGAAGTGCTCCAGATGCGCCCGCGGATGGATCGGGTCGTTCGGATTCTGGATATACATGATTCGCGGCAGCTCGACCTTGTCGCCGCGTTCGAGCGCCAGTCCCGGCGCGCCTTCCTCCATCGCTGCCTCAGTTCCCCAGTACTGCTCCTGGCACTTCGCCAGGTTCGCGATCTGCGGTGACGTGTCCCCGCCTTGCTGGCGTTCCTTGACATAGCGATAACGTCCGGCCGGATTGATCACCGGCCATAGCGTGACGACGAAATTAACTTTGGCGTCGACCTTGGGCGAACCGCCCGGCAGCGGGATTGACGCATAGCGCGGATCGGCAGGCTTCATCGCGGCAAGAACCACCAGATGGCCGCCGCTCGAGGTTCCCATCGTGCCGATCATCTCAGGCCGCGTGCCGAACTTCTCGGCGTTCGCCTTGAGCCAGCGCACAGCATAGTTGATGTCCTGCAGCGAGCCGGGATACGAGGCTTCCGGCGGACAGCGGAAATCCAGCGCCGCAACCACCACCCCGCCTTTCGCGATC
>DATJRJ010000278.1:0-20927 GCA_035504735.1 Binataceae bacterium (SeqCode) | reverse complement strand
CGTTACCTCGAATTCCGGCGCCGGCGCATGTTGCGGTACATAGTAAGTCGCCGGGCCCGGATTGGGACCGTCGATACCGGTGCGCTCGGGATCGACGTAGCCCTCGATCACCACCTGCGCTTCGGCCGGCACCATCAGATCGAGCGTCTCGCATCGCACCAGGTCGAGCGTCTCACCCATGATCGTCCCGGCGTATTCGAGATCCCAGAAATCGTCGTGCAGGCCGCTGTAGGCTGCGGCCAGCTCGAAAGCCGGATGGGCTCCGATGCAGATCGCCTGCGGCATCTTGCGCTTCGCCGCCTTGTATTTCGCAAAAACGCCCTGCACGTGGCGGGTGACGAATGAAGCGAGCGTGCGATTGGGACCGAGCACCAGCGCGCGCGGATTATTGGAATTGCAGATGCCGGTCTCGGGATCGCGAACGACGTTGAACGAGGTAATATACGGTCCCGGATCGCGCTCGGTCTGACGCAGCACCGGCAGCTTCGTCAAATCGACCTCACTGCCGCTGAGCTTGACTTCCTTGACAGGCCCATCCTCGACCACGCGAAACTTGCGCGGGCCGCGCTCCACCACCGCCGCCAGCGTTTGCACCACTTGGTTGGGCTCGCATCCGAGCACACGGGCCTGCGCTTCGCGATTATGGAACAGCAAATCCGTCAGCCGCCATCCCGGATAATCTTTGAGATTCTCGAACACGATGGTCTTCGAGCTTTGCCCGGTGAGCGCCCCGACATGGTCGAGGTCGACCGGCTTGCGAATCCAGTTGATCGCGTCGCGATGCTGTTCGAGAAACCCGCCGAGATCGGTTGCCATTGGAAATCCTTGGCCGGGTGTCGCGCCTAGAGCGGGGCGGCAAATGCCGGACCGATGATTTTTTCCACCACCGCGGCGGCTGCAAGCAAGCGCGCATCCCCGCCCACCGCGCCCATCAACTGCGCACCGACTGGCATTCCGCGCGTCGGAATCGGCAGGCTGATGCCCGGAATGCCGAGCAGCGGCGCCAGCCGCGTATTGCGGATTACCCGTCCGCCGGTTTGCGCGTCAACCGAATCTATCGGCTGGGCGACGGTGGTGTTGGTCGGGCAGATCAGGCAGTCGAGGTTTTCGAACAACGCGGCAAACTCCTCCGCGATCGTGCGGCGCAGTTGCAGCGCGCGCAGATAGGTCGCGGCCGGGATCAACGCGCCCTGCAGCAGCCGCATCCGAATCGGCCTGCCATAATCCTCACGCCGCGTCGCGAGCCATTGGCGATGGACCGCGCCGCCTTCCCCGAACATGATCGCGGTCGAAACCGCGGCCACAAGTTTGAGCGTTTTCGGCGCCACCGGGCTCACGCGCACCCCGGCGCCCGAAAGGGCGCGGATGAATTCATCCCAGCGCGCGCCGACTTCGCTGTCGACTCCGGCGCAATAGTCCTCGATCACACCGCATCGCAGCTCGCGAGCCGGTGGGTGATGCAGTTCGCCGAGCCGATTTTCGGCACTCGCCGCGCAATCGAACGCCGCGCTAACATCGGTGACCGATCGGCCGAAAAGGCCCGGATGGTCCAGCGACCATGAAAGCGGAAATGCGCCGCGGCGCGAAAGCCGATCGTAACTCGGCTTGAATCCCACCACCCCGCATAGCGAAGCCGGAAGCCGCACCGAACCGCCGGTATCGCTGCCCAGCGCCGCGCTGCCGACTCCTGCCGCGAGCGCGGCGGCTGCGCCGGAGCTCGACCCGCCGGTGATTCGGCTCGTATCCCACGGATTGCGCACCGGCCCGTAATGCGCATTGAGGCCGGTGGGGCTGAAGGCAAACTCATCCATCGAGGTCTTGCCGAGGATGACCGCGCCGGCCGCGCGCAGATTCGCCACTACTTCCGCATCATGATCGGTGACGCGATCGCGCAGGATGAGCGAGCCGGCGGCGGTGCGTTGCCCGCGGGTTGCAAACAATTCCTTGATCGTTATCGGAATCCCATGCATCACCGAGCGCGGCTTGCCGGCGGCGAGCTCAGAGTCGAGCGCCGCAGCAGCGATCCTAGCGCCGTCCGGGTCCGGCAGCGCGAAGGCGTTGATCTTCGGATTGATCTGGCCGAGGCGTTCGAGATGAGCGTCGGCGAGCTCGCGTATCGAGATCCGGCGGGCGCGCAGCGCCTCGCCCAATTCGCCGATCGAAGCGCGCAGCGGATCGAAAGCCGTCACCGCCATCGCGTCACACCCGGGCGCGTCAACGGTTCAGGCGCATCCGCACCGAAAGCGGCGCAGGCCTCGTCGATAGTGTCGATCAGGCCGCACAACCCATCGGCGAACGCAGCTATCTCCGCGTCATCGAGGCTGAGGCCGACTGCGGCGCCCAGCATTCGCGTCCGTTCCTTGCTATCGTTCGTAGTCATGATTCGTTAACGGTATCTGCCTCCAATCAAAGCGCCCCCGGCCTCACGGCGCAAGCACAAGCCTGCCACGATTGCGCCGCTCTGCAGGATCGGCGCTATGCCCCGTTTTTTGCGGCCGCCGGCCAGACCTTGCGCACCGAGGGCCGGATCTTCAGCTCGACCAGGATATTCTCGCCGCTGCCCTTGGGTGGAATCGCGCGATGGGCGACGCCGCGCGGAATCAGCAGCATGTCGCCGGCCTTGATCTCCATCGTGCCGAGTTCAGTCTCCCAAATCATCCCGCCTTGATGGCAAAAGATCAGCTCGTCGTAATCGGCGTTGCGATGCCAGTAGTTCATCTCGACGGTGCTGCGTTTGGACACGTCGACGCCGACGCCGTCGGCCTGAAAGACGCGCAGCGGAGTGCCTTCCGGGACGTCCTGGTTGGTGGGTCTGAGGGCAGGGTCCGTGATCGTCAGATGTTCGAGCGCGACATCGCCGCCGGCCGTGCCGACCACCTCGGTGGGCTTGACCTTGCGTTTGAGCGAAAGCGAGCGGCCCTCCCAGGTAATCTTTTCGATATATTCCATCGTCGAGTCTCCTTTCCTTGTATGTCCCGCCGTGCCGCTAGATAATGGGCCATCGGGGCGCGATCAGCTTTCCCAGGCGCGTCTTCTGAAGAATCGACGGCGCGCGGCGGACTGCAGCGTCGATAATCGCACCTTCATCGAGCGTCAGCACCCGGCCGCCGCGCATCAGAATCTGCCCGTCCACAATCACAGTGTCGACGCTCTTGCCGGTCGCACTGTAGACCAGGTTCGCGATCGGATTATAGAGCGGCTGCCATTCCGGCCGGCGGGTATCGAAGAGCGTGAGGTCGGCGCGCTTGCCGACTTCGATCGAACCGATCTGGTCGTCGCGCAGCATGCAGCGCGCGCCGTTGATCGTCGCCATCTCGACCACCCGCTCGGGCGGCATCACTTCGGGATTCTCGCGCATCTCTTTGTAGGCGCACGCAACCAGGAACATCTCCTGCGGCAAGTCGACGATTCCCGAGCACGCATGATCCGAGCCCAGGCCGACCGCGCTGCCCTGATCAATCAGCTCCGGCAGATGGCCCATCCGGATATTGCCGTAGGCGTTGTGCAGGCTGGAACTGGGTGCGGCGACCAGTTTGACGTCATGTGCGCGCAGTAGTTCGAGTTCGTGTTCGGTGGCCCAGCCAGCGTGAATCAACAGCAGATTGGGCCCGAGCACGCCAAGCTTCGCCAGCCGCTCGATCTCGGTGATGCCGTGCTGAGCCTGCGAGGACTCCATCGTGGAGCGCGCGAAACAGGCATGGGTCTGCACGCCCACGCCGCGACGATCGGCCAGCCGCTTCAGCTCGACGATCAAGCGATCGGTCGAGTTGTTGAGCCCGCGAAACTGAAACCAGGCATGAACCCGCCCGTCGTGCGCGCCATGGAGCTCGCGCACTACCGCCTCGGATCGGGCCAGCGCCTGATCAGTGGTTTCGATAAACGCCTCGGGCAGTGCGCCCATCGCGGACTTCGCGATATCGAAGCTCGAACGCGCGACCACGCATCGCAACCCCGCACGTCCCACCACTTCGCTCGTGATTTGCGGCTGGTAGTTGCCGGCGTCGATAAAGCTGGTCACGCCGTTGCGCAGCAATTCGAGCACGCACAGCTCGATGCTGACGCGCGCATCCTCCTCGTCGAGCGCGCCTTCGTACGGATACATCCGCTCGAACAGGAATTTGCGGCTGCCGACTTCGTCGGCCAGTCCGCGGCTCATCTGAAAGGTCGTATGGATATGGCTGTCGATCAGACCCGGCGCGACCACCATCCCGCGCGCCGTGATCGTGTTGCGGGCCGGCCCGCGCGCGCGAATCTCCGCGCTTTTGCCAACCGCGATGATACGGCCGGCTTCGATATCGATCGCGCCATCCCGAATGATCCCGCGGTCCTTGCCGACGGTGATAATCCACTCGGCATCTTCGATACGCAGGTCGGTCATCAGCCTGGCTCCGGGCGGCATTTGTTGATCGCGCGGAACAACCAGTCAGGCGTGATCGGAATTTCGTTCGGGACGACACCGAGCGGCGCGAGCGCATCGGCGATCGCATTGGCGACCGCGGCTGGCGCGCCGATGGTGCCCGACTCGCCGACGCCCCGGAAACCGCCGAGCGAGGTGGGCGAGAGATTTTCGAGATGTTCCGCGATTATCGTCGGCACATCGGCGGCCGACGGCACGATGTAATCCATCAGGCTCCCGGTGACGAGTTGGCCCTGATCGTCGTAAACCACCTGCTCCAACAGCGCGGCGCCAAGACCCTGGACGACACCGCCGAAGATCTGGCCGTCGACCACCAGCGGATTGATAACCCGCCCGCAATCCTCGGCCGCAACATAGCGAAGGATCCGGATTGCGTAGGTTTCCGGATCGATTTCGAGCGCCAACGCGTGAACCGCCGCGCTGGCGGTGCCGTAATATGGATCGTAAAAGCGCGTCGCCTCGAGCCCGGGTTCCATCCCTTTGGGTAGCCGCTTAGTGCCGGAATAGGCCGCCTGGGCGATCTCACGCAAGCTTATCCGGCGGCCGCCGCGATTCTCACCCTCGGCGATTTTGCCCGCCCGCGGATCGCTCTCCAGCAGATGGGCCGCGATCAAATCGGCTTTCTCGCGCACCGCGCGCGCCGCGAGTATTCCGGCGCCACCGCCCATCACGGCTCCCCGGCTCGCATAGCTGCCCGTCCCATAGGGTGCGGACGCGGTGTCGCCGTATGCAACCTTGACTGCGGCGAGCGGGATCTCGAGCTCGTCAGCGACCACTTGGCCAAGCGTGGTTTCAAGCCCCTGGCCATGGGACGCGACGCCGAATATCGCGGTCACAGTTCCCGACGGATCGACGCGCACTGTCGCCGCCTCGGTACCGGACGGTACCAACATTCCGGGCGCGGCGGGCGTCGCCGAGCCGATACCGGTCAGCTCGCAGTACGCGGCGAAGCCGATTCCCAAGTAACGCCCTGTAGCGCGGACGAGCTGCTGCTCGGCGCGCAGCTCGTCGTAGCCGAGCCGGGCGCACGCCGTTAACATCAGCTCCTCGAACGGCGCCTGGTCCCATACGATTCCGGTCGCGGTCTTGTAGGGGAACTGATCGGGCCGCACGAAGTTGCGCATCCTTAGTTCGGCCGGATCGATTCCGAGCTTGCGCGCCGCGCGGTCGATCAGGCCCTCCATCACGAAGGTCGAAACCGGTCGTCCAACGCCACGATAAGGCCCGGTCGGCGCCTTGCACGTCGCGACGGCCAGCGCGCGCGCCCAGTAGTTCGATACGCGGTACGGACCCGGCATGAAGCTTACGGTCTGGACCGGCTCGATCACCAGCGTCCACGGATAGACCGAGTAGGCCCCGATATCAGCGATAACGTCGGCCTTGAGTTCGAGAATCGTGCCGTCGGCATCGAGCGCCAGCTCCGCATCGATAACTTCGTCCCAGGCCTGCGAGGTAGTCATCAGATCCTCGCGCCGATCGCTGGTCCACTTGACCGGACGCTCGAGCATCCGCGCCAGCGCCGCGACCGTGACCTCTTCGGGATACACGGATGACTTGGCGCCGAAGCCGCCGCCCACATCGGTCGCGATGACACGCACCTGATGCTCCGGCATGTCGAGGGTCTCGGCAAGCGCGGTGCGCACCACGCCCGGGCATTGCGTGGCAGAATGCAGCACCAACTCGCCGGTGCCGGAATTGTACTCGGCAACGTAGCTGCGCGGCTCGATACAGACCGCGGCATGGCGTTGGAATCGGAAGCGTTCGCGAATCGTCAGCGCGGCGGCGGCCGGCGCGGCGCGATCGAGACCCGGAGTAATTTCGCCGCGCGCAAACTCTCGCGAGACCAGTACATTGCCGCCGGCCTCATCATGGAGCCGCGGCGCCTCGGTTTTCGCCGCTGCTTCCAGATCGAAAAGCGCCGCGAGTGGCTCGAGCTCGACTGCGATTTTCTCCAACGCATCTTCCGCCAGATAGCGGCTGGTAGCGACAACCACTGCCATCGCCTCACCGACGAAGCGGACCTTTTCGATCGCCAGCGCCGGCTGACTGGTCGATCGGTAGCCGGGCATGGTCGATCTCGCGCGCATCGGCTTCGCAACTCGCGCCAGCTCGGCGCCGGTCACCACCGCGACAATCCCGGGCATCGCGCGCGCCGCCGAAACATCGATACTCACGATTCGCGCGTGCGCGTCCTGCGATCGGAAAAAGGCCGCATAGAGCGGAATTCCGGACCGATAGTCGTCGGTGTAGGAACCGCGGCCAGTGAGCAGCCGCCGATCCTCGACACGGCGTATCCGGGCGCCGACCAGTTTTCCGATGGCCGCAGGGGCGGGGTCCGGCGCGCGGCTCGAATCAGCCGCGGACACCAAGTTCACGCCTCAAAATCTTGCAGTTGAGCGTCGTGGCCATTGAAACGTGGGGGTTAGAGAAACGCCCGCTATAGCCCTGTCAGCTCGTGGAGCGCATCCGCTCCGCAGCCGCCTTGACCGCTTCGACGATCCCCTGATAGCCGGTGCATCGGCACAGCACGGCCGAAAGCCCGGTTCGAATATCCTCTTCGCTGGGCGTCGGATTAATTTGCAACAGATCGTAGGCCGCCATCAGCATCCCGGGCGTGCAGAATCCGCATTGCAGCGCGTGATGCTCCCAGAAGGCTTCCTGCAGTGGATGGAGCTTGCCGTCAGCGGCCGCGAGCCCTTCGACCGTGGTCAGGTCGGCGCCCTCGGCCTGCACCGCCAGCATCAGGCACGAACGGGCGGCTTCGCCATTAAAGAGGATCGTGCAGGCGCCGCAGATTCCATGCTCACATCCGATATGCGTGCCGGTAAGCCCGAGGTCGTCGCGGATGAAATCGACCAGCAGCTTGCGAGGCTCGGCGGTTCCCTCGCGAATGGCGCCGTTGATTTTGAAGCGGACTTTCCTTGGCTCGGCCATCTAATTGTTCCCCTTGGCTTGCAGAGCCGCCCGGGTGAGAGCACGACGGGTCAGCACCCGGGTCAGATGGCGGCGATAATCGGCTGAGGCGTGCAGATCGCTGCTCGGATCGACCAGTTCGGCAGCGCGCGCCGAAGCCGCCGCGATCGCTTTATCCGCAAGCTCCCCGTGCTCGAGTAGCTCCTCGACCGGGCGCAGCCTGAGCGGCGTGCCGCCGACGCCCGAGGCTGCCACGCGCGCCGTCGTACAGCGGCCGCCGCCGTCGGTGGTGAGCAGCACCGCGACCTCGACGATCGCGAAGTCGCCATGGCGCCGGCTAAATTCCTCGAACGCCCATCCGCTATGCGCCGGCGTCACCGGTATCCGCACCTCGATCAACATCTCGCCGGGCGTGATCGCAGTCGTCAGGAAGCCTTGGAAAAAGTCCGCCGGTTTGACGACCCGATTCCCCGCCGGGCCGCGCAGCACCATCTCGCCATCGAGCGCGGTCACTAACGCCGGATATTCGGCGGAGGGATCGGCGTGCGCGATACTGCCGCCGATCGTGCCGCGCGAGCGGGTCGGCAGATGGCCGACCATCCGGGTCGCTTCAATCATTAGTGGTAGCCGGCTTGCGACCAGCGGTGAAAACTCGATCTGGCGCTGGCGGGTCATCGCGCCGAACCGGAGCTGCCCGCCCTCTTCCTTTATGTACGAAAGATCGGCGACGCGATTGAGATCGACCAGCGCGGCCGGCGCGCTCAGGCGGAAATTCAGCAGCGGCATCAGGCTCTGACCGCCGGCGAGCGGCCGCGCCTCGCCGCCGTAGCGGCCAAGCAGCGCGAGCGCCTCGTCGATGGTTCGTGGATCGTGATACTCGAAGGGAGGTGGTTTCATCGCTTGCTCCGCGCCGCTTCCATCAGATGCCACAACCGGCTGGGCGTTATCGGTAGCTCACGAATATGTACGCCGAGCGGCTTGAGCGCATCGGTCACCGCGTTGGCGATCACCGCCGGCACGGTCATGGAACTCGATTCGCCAAGTCCCTTGGCGCCGAGCGTGGTAAACGGCGAGGGGCTGACCACGTGTCCAATTTCGATCTTGACGGCTTCGTGAGCCGTCGGCACGAGGTAGTCCATGAAGCTCCCGGTCAGCGACTGGCCCTGCTCGTCGTAGGCCAGTTCCTCGAACAGCGCGCCGCCGAGGCCGTGCAGCGCGCCGCCGTAAATCTGTCCCTCGACGATTGCGGGATTGATAATCTCGCCGGCGTCGTGGACCGTCACGTATTTAAGGATCTTGATCGCGGCCGTTTCCGGGTCGACCTCGACCGCCATCACTTCAGCGATGAAGCCATAAGTGTTCGATGAATTGACGCGATCCTGCAGGTCGGGCGATTTGGCTTCCGGGAAGGCGAAGACCGCCGTCGCCTCCAGCGCTGCTTCCATTCCGGCCGGGAGCGATTCGACGTTCCAATGCGCGCGGCCGGCGAGGTCCTTGAGGCTGAGCGCCTGGCCGTCGTTGGCGTGGCGCGCACCGCCGTCGGCCCATACCAGGCTCTCGGGCGGCACCTCCATCAGGTAGGACGCGAGCTGGATCAGCTTGTCGCGGAGCTTGCGCGCGGCGAGCGCCGCCGCGCTGGTGCCGACCGAGCCGAAGCGGCTGGAATAGGTTCCCGAGGAAATCCCCCAGACGCGCGTGAAAGTATCCATCTCGTCGACGATCGTGATGTCGTCAGGCGCGATGCCGAGTTCATCGGCAATAATTTGCGCGACGATCGTCCGATGGCCCTGCCCTTGCGGCGTGGATCCGAGCACGCCGATCACTTTGCCGAGCGGATCGACTTTTACCGTCGCCGCCTCCAGCGCTCCCGACTTGGGCAGGTAGCCGGGCCGCCCGCGGATTTCGGGATCGAGCGCGACCGTCACGTAGCCCATGTTCGAGACCGACGGATCAACCGCCACCGCAAGGCCGACCCCGAACAGCCTGCCTTCGGCACGCGCCTTTTGCTGTTCGCGCCGCAGCTCCGCGTAATTCGCGATCTCGAGCGCCTTCTCGAAGGCGCCCGGGTAGTCGCCCGAATCATAGAGCCCGCCGCTCGGTGTGCGATAGGGAAACTCGCCGGGCTGGATAAAGTTTCGGCGCCGCACCTCGGCCGGGTCGAGGCCGATTTTTTCGCCCAGCAAATCGATCATCCGTTCGATCTCGAAATAAAGGTGGCCGCAGGCATAGCCGCGATTCGGCCCGGTCAGGCTTTTGTTGGTCATCACCACGTTGGCGTCGGCTTCGAGATGCTGAAAGTTATAGGCGCCGAACCAGTTACCGATCGGGCGGAACGAGCAGCCCGGCTCGGGACTGCGGATGTAGCCGCCGACGTTGTCGTACCATCGCGAGCGCATCGCGAGAATCGTCCCGTCGCGGCGCGCCGCTAACTCGCGATAGGCAATGCGGTCGGTGCCGCTGGATGAGGCCAGCAAATGCTCACGGCGATCCTCAATCCATTTGACGGTCACGCCGGTCTTCATCGCGGCCAGCCCGATCAGGCCGAGATAAGGAAAGATGCTGCTCTTGATGCCGAAGCTGCCGCCGATATCGGGCGGCACGATGAAGCGCAACTTGTTCTCGGGCAGGTTCAGGGCCCGCGCCGTGATTGGATGCAGAATGAAGGGCCCCATGAAATTCGAGTGGATGGTCAGCACGCGGCTCTGGCGATCGAACATTGCGACGATGCCGTAGGTTTCGATCGGCGTGGAACCATACTTCGGAAAGACGAAGCGCTCGCGGATGACCACTTCGGCGGCGGCGAAAGCCGCGTCGGGATCGCCGTAGACCATATGGCGATGACAGGCGAGATTGGAGCCGACTTCCTCATGCAGGATCGGCGCGCCGTCCTCCAGTGCGCGCTCGGCGTCGACCACTGCCGGCAGCGGCTCATAGTCGACCTGGATCAAATCGAGTGCGTCCTCGGCCAGGTAGCGATCAGCCGCGACCACCGCCGCCACCGGCTCGCCGACGAAGCGCACCTTGTCGGTCGCCATGCAGTAGTACTTGATCGGTGCCCGCACCCCGACTGCGAACGGCCGGGTCATCTTGAGGGCGTCCTGTCCGGTCACCACGCCCACCACACCCGCGGCTCTCAGAGCGGCACTCGTGTCGATCGATCGGATGCGCGCGTGGGCATGTGGGCTCCGCAGAATGGCCGCGTGATGCAAATTCGGAAAGAGCTGGTCCGCGATAAAGATACCCTGCCCGGACAGCAGGCTTGGGTCTTCGGCGCGCTTGAGCGGCTGACCCACCCACTTCTGCGCCGCTGCCATCCAGAAACCGTTCCTCTCGCTTTCAGGCGACGTGTCCGGCGCGAGTCTCGACCGGCGCCGCGGCAGGGACTTCGAGATTGAGCTGCGGTGCAACTTCAATTGGCAGATCTTCGCGGCGCGGAAACTTGAGTCCACACCGCGCCATCACCGGACGAATCGAATCGAGGTAGGCAGCCGCGATTTCGCCGCTATCGCGCTGCTTGAGGCCGACTTCCAGACAGTAGCGATTACCCGGCGTACCGGGGCGGCCGAAAATCCGCATCGCGCCGACGAACCATTTATGGAAGCGGCGCTGAACCTCGGCCCGGGTCGCGGCGTCGCGGCACATCTGCACCAGGCATTGCTCGCCGAAATCCTTATGGCGCTCCTCGTCGCGCAGGATCGAAAGATTGGCCTTCGCCAGCGGAACATAGCTGCCCCGCGTGTACTCAGTAAGCTGATAGGTCGCGGCGCGATCGATCATGAAGTTAAACAGGGTCGCATCGATCCAATCGCTTACGCGCACGTCATCTTCATTGCCGGTGAACCGTGCACCGGCCCGCTTGCGATCGGCGACGTAGCGATCCATATCGACACCCAACTCGGCCATCAGCCGCGCAACCAGCTTGAAGTGCTTCAACTCCTCGTTCTGGTAGCGTGTGATCCGCAGCTTGTCGTCAAGCGTGGGCGCAAAGATCACACACTGACCGAAGACCTCGGCAGTCGCGATCTCGCGGCCGGCCTGCCGGTCCATCAGCGTCAGCACCATCTTCCGGTACGCCTCATCCGGAATCTCTTCCTTACTGTTGATCATCTGCGTGTTCATCGTACACCTGGTTTGGGAATCCGGTGCGCGCCGAGCGGCATTATTACTCTGCTAAGGCGACCTTATCCCGCTGCTCTGATTACGGTCAAGAAAGCCGGTGCGCGGACGGCATCGGGGCCGCAAGCGCGCTAATGAAGCGGTAAATCAGCGGTCGGAACTATCGATTACGCGCACCCGCCGCGTCGGCGGCGGCGTGTTGCGGCTCCGCGCGAAACGCACCACACCTTCCGTGATCGCGACCGCGACCGCAGCGACATCGCCATGCTCGAGCGCCCCGATCGCGTCTTTGGCCGACGAGCCGTGCGGCGCGTCCAGTACCAGCAGATCGGCGGGTCGTCCGATCTCGATACGGCCTGCCGCCAGCCCATAAACCGCCGCCACCGATCCGGTCGCTGCGGCAATCGCCTGGCGTCCTGAGAGCGGCCCCACCGAGGCCAGCTCGGCCATCAGGCTCAGTATCCCGAGCGACAACAGCCCGCTGCCGCTCGGCGAGTCGCTCGCGATCAACAGCCGCTCCAGGCAATTGCCTTCGAGCGCGCGGCGCGTAATATCCATCGCCGATCGAAAGTTACCGGCGCGCACCACCTGCAGTGCGATATCGCCGCCCTCGCTGACGATCCGCGCGTTCTCGGTGGCGCTGAGCGCGGTCGGTCCGCCGTTGACATGGCCTGCGACGTTGGGATGCATCGCCAGGATTTCGTCGGCGCCGATCTTGGCCTTGGTGTCGGGCAGCGAGCCGCCGCCTGTGTGGCACATCACGACCAGTCCCGCCGCGCGCGCCGCCTGCACTACCGGCACGTAATCCATCGGCACCGCGAACGAACCGAAGCCCGCCTTCGCGAGCCATACGCCGGCTTGGCGGAGCTCGGCGAAGTCCGCCGCCGTCAAACCGGGCTCGAGGATGATCGAGCCGGCGTGCAGCGTAACTCCGCCGGGCCGATAGTCGCGAAAACAGCGCTCTGCCGTTATCGCGAGCGCCTTGACGCCCAGCACGTCGCGCGGCCGGCCCGGAACATGAATCTCGCTGGCCGAGATCGCACGGGTCATGCCGCCGTGCAGGTAACTCTCGAAATAGCCGACGGCGAGCTGGCGCGGGGTATAGTCGCCGAAAGAATTATGGAAGTGCGAATCGATAAAGCCGGGTGTCAGCGTGGCGCCCGCCGCGTCAACCACCGCGTCATGATCAGCCGCGCGGATTTCACTGGAGCTGCCGATCGACGAGATTAGCCCGTCGGCGCAGACCACGGCGTCACCGCCGATTTGCGAACCCTTGAGATCGCCCAGATGCGAGTCGCCGAGATTGATTATCGCCAGGCTCATCTTATTCCGTGGTTGATTCGGACCCGGGGAATTCAGCGGCGCCGACTTTCATCCGCGCCGCCTCTCTGTGTTCACGAAATTGACCGCGACGCTCAGGGCGCGGGTTCCGCGTCGATCAAGACCGCCACCAGCAGCGCCGGCACGTTGCCTGGGTTCGCCCAGGCATGATTCGTCCCGCGTTGGATCACGACGTCGAACGGCTTCATCGAAACCTCGCCCTCATCGAGAATCAGCTTGACCTCGCCGGAAAGTAGGATGATGTAGTCGAGGGTCTTGGTGCGATGCATCGCGGGATGGCGCGAGGTATCGACCTGACAATGCGTGGCGCCGATTGAGGCGAACAGGGCCTTGGCATGCTTCTCCGCTTCGCCCGGCTTGAAGACCGAATCCGGGGGCAACGCGAAGAACCGCATCACCGAGCCGTTGGGTGGCGGTTCGAGCTTGCGCGGCAGTTCGGCGGGATCGCCCTTGGGCGTCTTGTTGTCGACCGGACTTTTGGCGGAAACCCAGAACTCCGCGGTGCCACCGCCGGTGGCGTCAAAGCCTCCGGGTGCGGGGCCATCACTCACGATAATCGATTTTCCCTTGGCGTTATGGCCTGTGACGATACGACGATGCGTCTGTGCCATCGATGTTGCACCTTCCTTCCGAATGATTTGACTGGATGCGGTTGCATCCGAGTCTCTGGCCCTTATCGCAGAACCGCCCCGCAAAGCCAACCCGACACCGTCCGGCACGGCGCCAGTGCGACCTAATCTGTTAACCATCCGGCGGGTGCGGTCTGCAATTCGGAATTTGCAGCATTCAGCGCAGTGGCGGTTTGCAATGCTTCACCACAGTGATAGCGTCGAAATAACGCTGCTATTGGTTTGGATCTTACCACTTCAAGAGTCATGGCTGACGAGAAGCGAATACTGGTTGCAGAGGACGACCCCGCAACCCGGCGCGCGTGGTCGGAACTGATCGTCTCGTGGGGCTATCGGGTCGAGGCCGCCGCCGACGGCGAACAGGCCCTCAACCTGATCGAGAGTTTCTCGCCCAATATCCTGCTGCTCGATCTGCGGCTGCCGCGCAAGGACGGCTTCGCGGTGCTCGAGGCGATACGCGATCAAGGCCTCGACCTGGCCTCGCGGGCGATCGTCGTGTCGGGTCACGGCGATATCCCGGACGCGGTTCGTGCGATGAAGCTCGGGGTCTACGACTACATGCGCAAGCCTGTCGACCCGGCGCATCTGCGGATCGTGATGGCGAATCTCGCGCAGCACGTGAACGTCAGCCAGGAGAACCTGCGGCTGCGTCATCTGCTGCGCAAGGCCGGGCACTTCGGCGATGTGGTCGGGCGGTCGAGCGCGATGCAGCGGGTGATGGCGCTAATCGAGCAACTCGCGCCGAGTAGCGCCTCGGCGATCCTCCGCGGCGAGAGCGGGACCGGCAAAGAACTCGTGGCCCGCACGATTCACGATCTTTCACCGCGCCACAACGGACCTTACATAGCCGTCAACTGCGCGGCGATGCCCGAAACGCTGATGGAGAGCGAGCTGTTCGGCCATGAGCGCGGCGCTTTCACCGGCGCGGAGCGGCGTCGCGAGGGATGCTTCGAGCTGGCTAATGGCGGCACGCTGCTGCTCGACGAGATTACCGAAATGAAGCCCGACCTGCAGGCCAAGCTGCTGCGGGTGATCGAGGAACAGAGGCTGCGCCGGCTCGGCGGCTCCAGCGAGATTGCGCTCGACGTACGGGTCCTGGCGGCCTCGAACCGCAATATCGAAGAGGCGCTGCGCGATGCCGCGCTGCGCGAAGACCTCTACTACCGCCTCAACGTCTTCACCATCGAGCTGCCGCCGCTGCGCGACCGTCCCGAGGATATCACGGACCTGATTGAACATTTCATTCGGGAGTTTTCTGAGGCCGATGACAAGACCGTCAAGGGCGTAGACAATGAAGCGCATGAGGTGCTGCGCAACTACCGATGGCCCGGCAATGTCAGGCAGCTACGCAACGTCATCCAGCGGGCGCTGATCGTGAGCCGCGGCCCGCTGATCGTAGTCGACGATCTGCCGCCGGAAGTTCGGCGGCTCAGTGGCAACGCGACCGGAGGGTTCGAACTTTCGCTCGGTTCGTCATTGGATGAGATGGAGCGCCAGTTTATTCGCCGCACGCTCGAATTCACCAGCGGCAACAAAGCCCGGGCCGCCGAGCTTCTAGGTATCAGTCTCAAAACCCTCTACAATCGTTTGGAGCGCTATCAGGCTAAGGACTGGTAACCGCAACTCAGGCCAGACCTGGGACAGGGAGCTCCGGCCGAGATGGGTCTGCGGGTAAAATTCGCCGTCATCTTCCTAGTTCTTCTGATCGTTCCGGTTTCCGTGGTCAGTGGAATCGAAATCGACCGCAGGGTCGCTGTGATGGTCGACGATCTGGCCGATTCGGGCTCGTTGATCATCAACCAGGCCTTCGAACAGATTCGCTCCATTCTGGCGTCGGCGCCGTCCGATCCGGCCGGGGCGCTGGCTCAGAGCGCAGCGTTGCGCGGCTTCCTGTTCTCCTCGCAAGCCTTTGGCAAGGGCGTGGTTTACGTGCGCATCGACACTCCTTCAGGCGCCACGATCGTGGGCGGAACCGGTCCGGCGACGCCGTTGACCGCGACGCCCATCCAGCCGTTCGACGTGCTGGAAGATCGGGTTTCGGACTGGTGGCCGTTCACGCGGCTCCAAGCCATGTGGGAAGAGCAGACCTACCAGATGAGCCGCGACGTACAACTCAACAATCAGCCATTCGCGGTCATCAAGGTCGGCCTCTCAACCGCGCTTTTAGCGGGCGAGGCGAGACACTCGGTCGATAGTATCGTCGCGGTTTCAGTGGTCGTGATTTTGTTGTCATTGATCGGCGCACTGCTGTTCGGCGGCCGGATGCTGCGGCCACTCGACGAGATCACGCGCGGCGTCGAACGGCTGACCACCGGACCCGGCGAAGAGGTGGCGGTGGAAGTGGCGGGCCGCGACGAGTTGGGATCGCTGGCTGAGAAATTCAACGTCCTGTCGCAGCGCATCCGGAAAAACCGTAACCAGTGGGAAAACGAGCGCGGCAAGTTCTTCAATATCTTCAGATCGATAACCGACGCCGTCGTGCTGCTTGATTCCGGCGGCCTCATCCTCTTCTGCAACGGTGAGGCGCAGGCGCGCCTGGGACTGCCGGCCGGCGGACTCGCCGACGGCAAGCAGATTCGCGCCCTGCTCGGCCGCCATCATCCGCTGATTCGGATGCTCGACAGCGCCTACTCGACCGGCACCGAAATCCACGATATCGCGGTGGAATTGACTGACGGCCCGGCGCCCGCGCGGCTGCTGGTTTCGATCTTCTCGCTCGGCCAAGGGCCCGAACCTCCGGGCGTACTATTGATCGCGCGCGACCTGGTGCCGGTACAGGAGCTCGAGCACGTGTTCGATTATTCCGGCCGGCTGGCGCGGCTGGGCGGCCTGATTTCCGGCGTCGCCCATCAAATCCGTAATCCGCTGAATGCGATGAGTCTCGAGCTGGAGTTGTTAAATCTCGATGCGCAGCGCGGCAAGCCGGTCGAAGAGCGAATTCGATCGGTGCGCGACGAGATCATGCGGCTCGACCAGGTGGTCGACGCATTGATGCGGTTTATGCGGCCCGAACAGCTTGAATTGGTCAACGTCGATATTAATGAACTATTGCAGGAAACGGCGGGCCAGGTGGCGATGCCGACGGGCGTCCACGTTCAGTATCGCTTGGAGCGCGATCTTTCACCGGTAAAAGCGGATCGGGCGCTTCTCAGTGAAGCGCTGCGCAATATAATCAGCAATGCGGCCGAGGCGATGCCGGAGGGCGGCGTCATGACCATCACGACCGGGCCGGCTGGTGAAGGGATGCTCGAGGTTACAATTCGAGACGAAGGAATCGGTATCGCGGCGGAAAACCTCGAACGTGTTTTCCAGTTGTATTTCACTACCAAGGAAAGCGGCACCGGGCTGGGACTTTCGCTCGCGATGCGAGCTGTCGATCTGCATGGCGGGACGATCAACGTGCAAAGTCAGGTTGAATTGGGTACCACGGTACGCGTTCGGTTGCCCGTCGAGCGCGCGGGAAGCGGCTTGATACCCGAGAGGACCTCGGATTGACGTGATTCGGAGGGGGGTTAGATTGATAGCGGCGGCTGGGCTCGCCGCCGGCCTGACGCTCACACTATGGAGTTGTGAGACGCTCTCCAATTATCTAGAGCCCACCCCGGAAGCGACCCTGCCGCCAACCCAGATATCGCCCGCGGCGATTTCCTCCCCGGCCACAACGCCGGAAGCGATAGCATCACCGGTGGCTGAATCGACGCCGCGCAGACATGCCCATCCCTCGCATCTTGCGGCCGGCGAATCATCGCCAGTAGGGGTCCAGACTCCAAGCGGCAGCGCGCCTACCATCACGCTGGACAACGACCAGGCCGCACGGCAACAAGCCCAAGGGTTGCTGGATTCGGCAAACTCCAAACTCGGGAAGGTTGACCGGACGAAATTGAGCCGCGACGACGCCGCGACTTACGCACAGGCGATGGGGTTCGCTGACGCCGCGCAGCAGGCCATCGGCCAGCACGATTATGTCGCTGCTTCCGGGTTGGCCGAGAAGGCTTCGCTCTTGGCCGATAAGGTGGCGCCCGAAGCATCGGCCACGCCGATACAGACTGGATTCTAGGCTACTTGGGAAACTGCCGGGACCGAAGAGCTGAACAGGTCAAAATAGGTTCGCCGGCGAACCTATCAACCCAGCCACGAGGGAGGGGGACGCCCGTGGTCCGGATTGGATTAGTATTCGCCGGCGAACCGGATAACCAACTTATTCTTTGTGCCGTTTCGTCGCGTCAGCGACTGATAGATAACTTTAGCAATCGATATGCCAGCCCGATCGATCGGAATTCGCCAGACTTTCCAGCCTTCGTGGTTTCCGGGCTCGTGAACTTTGTAATTTCGTGCACGGCGGCGCTGTAATTATTACAAATTTCGAAGATTTTGGGCGGATTTTCGCTGCTTTCAACTACATTACCGCCCGTTTGCTTTGTAATTTGTAGAATTTACCATTACGGCCCCCGGCGGGCTCAGAATTCGCCGTGGTTGGATGATCGGCGAGTCAGGTCCTGAAACTAGGCTGTCTTGATGGACCGCGCGCTTATCATGCGGCCCGCGACCTAAGATTGGCGGTCAGTTTCGCCCGCTACCGGGGATCGGCGGAAAGACTCGCAGGGGTTTGTCCGGCTCATGGCTATGATGCTGCGGCGCAGGCGGATTCGCCTGGAGCGCGGCGAGTTCGCGCTCGATCTCGTCCGAAATAAGCGTGCCCTTGTCGTCCAGCAGCCCCTCCAGCGCGCGCAGCCAATTCTGATAATAATCCTGGCTCGCGTCGGGTCGGCCGATCTCGGCTATCAGCCGCTGGCGGAACTCCTCCCATGTGAAGAGCCCGTGGCGGCTGAGCGAGACCGCAATTGAGAAGACCCGGGCCTCCCAAGGGGTTCGGAAGACGGCCTCGTCCTGTTCGGGGTCGATGGGGATCTTGGGCGCTGGATCGTCCGGGCTCACGCGCGCTGCTCCGCGCGGCCGTTACCCGCGCGGCGCCGGCGCGCCGTCCGTTTGGGCGGGTTCGCCTTCGCTACGCCGATCATCGCATCACGCGTGACGAGCTCGGTCAGCTCCGCTTCGCTCATGCCCTCGGCGCCCGCCGGCCGCTCCGGCAGTACCAGGTAGCGCACTTCGGCGCTGCTGTCCCACACCCGGATTTCGACGTCGTCGTCCAGTTCGGCGCCAAACTCACGCATCACGCCGCGTGGATCGCTGACCGCGCGCGATCGATACGCAGTGCTCTTGTACCAGACCGGCGGCAGGCCGAGCGTCGACCACGGGTAGCAGGAGCAGAGCGTGCACACGACCATATTGTGCACCTTGGGCGTGTTCTCGAGCACGATCAGATTGATCCCTTCGGGCCCGGGCGGGAAGCCCAACTCGTTGACCGCCGCGGTGGCGTCCTGAAGCAAGCGCTTCTTGAATCCGGGATCGGTCCACGCCCGGGCCACGACCTTGGCGCCATTGCGCGGTCCGACCCGATGCTCATACGTGTCTATCAGCATGTCGAGCGCATGCGGATCGAGCAGGCCCTTGGAGACCAGCAGCGATTCGAGCGCCTTCACGCGTTGCGCGACATCGGACTCGGGCTCGTCGTGGCGATGATGCTCGTGACCGTGATGACTGGTTGCCATGGTTTATCTCCTGACGCGCCCGTTGCGTCCGTTGGCTCGGGTCCCGTTCAGCGGTTCCAGGTAAGCCTCCCACAGATCGATCGAGACCGACTCGTGCGGCGAAGCTTTTTCGCCCCAAAGATCACGCGCCGCGAAGCGTACTGCATAGACATGCTGAGGCACGACCTCGCCGCCATGCGCGTTGTTATCCGGCAGCGGAAAGACACCTTCATCGAAGAGGATCGTGCCGCGCTTGCCGCGCGCATAACGCGGCAGCCGGGTATGACCGGGTGGATTCCCTATCCGCACCATGACCTTGTCGCCGGGCTTGAAGCGCGCTTTAACCGAACCCGACGGCTGATGGAAGATGGAGCCCGGTGCGTGCGCGCCTTTGGCTTTTTTGGGCGCGAGCGAAAATGTCGGACTCAGCGTGATCGGTTTGAGCCCCTTGAGCTCGGCGGGCTTGAGGATGCCTTTTTCCAGCAGCAGGCCGACCGCGCCGATCGCCCACTTCTCGTAGTACTTCGCGCCGAGATAGATCGGCGGTGGAATCCGTTCGAGCGCGTGGCGATATTCGTCGAGATTGAACAGCCGCGCGTTCATCAGCAGCCGCGCGATGCCGTACATGCGGCGCTCCCATTCGGCGTGAAAAACCGGCTCGTTCTCCTCGCGCGGGATCGGCCCAAAGCCGTGCATCCCGCCCACGTCGTGCACACCGTTCACCGTTTCACCCCGTGCCTTCGATTTCGATCATCACGGCGAGCCTAGCGGCCCTAGAAATCCGGGTCAAACGTTTGGTGCCACCTCTCAGATGCGCAGCATCTGGCGCGCGAACAGTCCTCGGAGCGCCGTATAGCAATGCTGGCTCAGCTCGGGCGATCGGAGAATTAAATCAGGAAGCGTCGCGGCTAGCTGACGGGCGATGGTGGCGGCGGTAGGACTTGAACCTACAACCCCGCGGATATGAGCCGCGTGCTCTAACCAATTGAGCTACGCCGCCACGCCGAACGAGCTAGATTACCTTGCGCGCATCGCGTTCGGAAGAGTCCGAACCGGCGTGCGGATCGCCACAATTCATCTGGCAGTGTTCCAGGCTGCCCTCCCGCACATCACTCGATGAACGCTCAAGGAGCCGGGATTCTTCGCTTCGCTCAGAATGACAAAAGTGCTCTCAGAATGAAAAAGTGCTCGATGCGGCAGGTTCGTCTCGATGGCGGGTAGTAGGCCACATTCCGCGGCATGGTCTTAATCGCTCCACACCTGGAGCCACCGGCGCCGTCGGCCGGGTAGAGTTCAGCCGACCACTTTGATCGCTCTGGACTTCACGTGCCGGCTGCCGCGCCCAACCTGGTACAGCACGCCCTCGGTGAACTCGACGCAGGTCAGCTTGCCGCCATAAACCAGTCCGGTGTCGATGCCGAGCTTGTAGGGCAGGTCCACCATCACCTCGCGCATCGGGGTATGGCCGAAAATCACGGTCGCATCCAAACGGTGCGGATTGAAGATGAATTCCTGGCGAATCCAGAGCATGTCCTCGACCGATTGCTCCTCGAGCTGGCGCATCGGCATGATGCCGGCGTGGACGAACAGAAACGGCGGGCGCAGGTAGCTGATCGAGAGCCGCTTGAAAAAATCCAGGTGCGGCTCGGGGATACGCTCGCTGGCCAACGGCAGATGCTCTTCGCCGACGCCATAGCTCTCGAGCGTCGATGCTCCCCCATTGAAAAGGAAAGATTCGCCGTAATGTCCCGGCAATCCCAGGAACGAAAGCATCATGTCCTCGTGATTGCCCTTGAGAAACACAAACTCGGCCGGTCCCCGTTCGAGATCGAGCAGCAGGTCGACGACCGCGCGCGCCGAGGGCCCGCGATCGACGTAATCGCCGACGAACACTACGGTATCTCCGGCCTGTGCGTCGATCGC
>DATJRJ010000277.1:0-5851 GCA_035504735.1 Binataceae bacterium (SeqCode) | reverse complement strand
CGCAGCCCACTGCACCGCGGAATTGTCGCCGCTGGTGATCTTGAAATCTTCGCTTTATCGAGACTGTTCACACGCGGTCGTGGACGACGTGTTTTACCCAACAGACGAGAGATCGGTTTCGATCAATGGCCAGGATTGGCCGGCTCCCGATCTCGCGGTGATCCAGCTGCAAGCACCACTTTGCGGGGCGAAGCCGGCCAATCTCAGCTCGGAGCCGCCGATGCCGGGTAAGATCCTCAAGACCGCGGGCTACAGCGAGGGTCTGTGGAACGCGCGCGATGCGGACTGGATCGGCGTGCGCATCCTGTGCTCCGACACGGATTTCCTGATGAGCTTGTTTTCTAATCCCAAGACAAACGCCGAGCGATTGCATCGAATGATTCAGGTCGAGGTCCCGCTCTTCAACTTCGCCAGCCCCGTAAAGGACAGTGAGGCGGTTTGTAAAGGAGACAGCGGCGGGCCGGTTTACACCGACACCGGCGGACGGATTTCAATTTACGGAATAACCTCCGGCGTTCTTTCGGATTCTAATATCGGCAACGCTAAGTGTGACGGAAGTCTGATTCAGTTGATTGTTCCAATCCAGCCGGAACGGAATTTGATTCTCTCGACGATTCGGAGTCCCACAAGACATCCGATCCGATAGCCCCCGACGGATCGCAAGTCTGGGCTCCAGGGACGAGCGAATGCACAGCGCTTGCTGCAACTGCTCAGGTCAGCTTGTGGATGTCTCAGATGTAGCTCGGGCGCGGATCAATCGCGATGCCGACCCCGCGCGACTTCATCGCGAGGATTCGCAGCGTTGCGAGTAACGATTCAGACGACAAGTAGAATAGCCCCGCACCCGATCAGCGCGCCAGCATGGCGTGGTTTATTCTGCTTCCCAATGTGAGACGATGTCGTATTCGGCCATGCGCTTTGGAAGCATCTTTGCGCTGATCAGTTCGATCGCGGCCGCGCGCAGAAAATCCTTTTCTTTGACAGGAATTGAGGGTAATTCCCGATAGATTTTTTGCAGTATTTATCAGGAGCAGGTCTTGCCCGATCCGTATGCCAATATCCGCGAAGTTCCTGTAGAGATGCAACGCCGGCTGGCTAATGCGTTAGATACGCGAGCCGCCGATCCTTCCCAGGTGGAAATTCGTCGACGGTATTTCGCCAACCTGCATTTGCCTCCAGGGGCGAAGGCGGTCGAGTTCGGCTCCGGCACTGGCCACGTCACGCGCGACTTGATTGAGGTCGTCGGAGCCGCTGAAGCGATCGGCATCGAACCCTCCGCTGTGTTGATTGCGCGCGCGCGCGAACAGCATTCGGATGTTCCAGGACTGAAATTTCAGGAAGGTGACGCTGAGATAACAGGCCTGGCAGCGGGATCGATCGATCTCGTCGTGATGCACACGCTGGTGTGCCATGCCCCCGCCGTCGAGGCACTGTTGAGTGAAGCTGCCAGGATCATAAAGCCCGGCGGCTTAATTGCTGTATTCGATGGAGATTACGAATTGACCAGCGTGGCGTTGTCCAGCGACGATCCGCTGCAAGCGGTGGTCAATCGGTGGATAACGTTGGTGCACGATCGCTGGGTGCCGCGGCGGCTCGGCAAGCTCCTGGCAGCGGCAGGTTTCAAAATTCGTCGCACGGACATCTTCGGCTACACGGCAACAGACCCGGCCTATTTCATGACCGTGATAGACCGTGGCGCTGACTTGCTTGTTGCGGACGGCGTCCTGGGACAGCCCGCTGCCGACGCCCTGAAAGCGGAAGGTCGCCGGCGATTGGGCGAAGGCACCTTTTTTGGTTCGATACCCTATGTTTGCGTTATCGCCACCAAGCTGTGAGCCCGGTGCTAGGCGTAACCACAGCCAGTTTTGGCTGACTATCACTTCGGCAGCTTCTCCATGGCGGACCACGGTCATTCCGTCCACCATGTCAGGATGCGTACATTTTTTGCATCTACGACAAGGCAAGCTCGATCGATTGTTCTACGGTCAATGCGTGTCCCGCTTTCCACGCGGTGTCGAAGGCCGCTGCTGGCATTCTGGCGCGCAGGCTCTCGATGGCGCTTTGGTATTCGGCGATCGAAGCGCGTGAATCGAGGTGAGCATTGATCGAACCAATCGCTTTGTCGCGCGCATCGAGTGCGCCGACCAAGTGGGCCGCGGTCGCAAGATGGCCTGAGGCAACGTGAGCGATGGCGATATAAACAAGCCCTCTCGTCACCCACACCGAAGACGTATAGATCCGATAAAGTGCAAGACTTTCCTTGAGATTGCTAAATGCCATCGCAAAGTCATTCTGGTGCAACGCTAGTCTGCCTCGAAACCAAAGCGATTCCGCAATGCTGTTGCGATTGCCCGTCCCCTTATGCAGCGCCAGGCTTTTATCGAGGCTAGCTTTGGCGGCGATAAAGTCTCCTTGCAGCAACGCTGCCAGCCCCAGATTCCCCTCGCACCGTCCGATCAGTGTAGAATCGTTGCCAATCCGCTCGGCCTGCACAATCCCCTCGCGCAGCGCTAGTTTTGCCCCCTCATAATCGCCAACGCCAATCTTATACGTTCCATACCAAGCGTAGGCATGCATCGCGCCCCACGTGTAGTCGATCGCGCGCGCCAGACTTATGCTTTCCTCCAGATACGGAACAGCCGTGCCATCGAGCTTTGGACAATGCATCCATCCGATCAACCACAGTGCGTTGATGACGCCTTCCTTATAGTTGAGCATTCGGGCAAGACGTAAGCTATCCTCCGCGAAATCGCGGGCCTGTAGTGGATCGTAGTAGTTGGTGATGTGACCGGCCACGAACATCGTTCGTGCCCGCAACGGCGTTTTCTCTTCTTCCACTAGTATCGCGAGGAGACGTTTCAACCATTCATTCGCCTCCCGCCAGTAGACGCGCGCCACCCAATAGCGGTGCAACCCATTGATCACGCGCATCCCAGTGCTCACCCGCGCGGGGCTTAGTGAACGATCGAGCGCTGCTCGAAAATTATCCAATTCGACCTCGGCCCTCGCATACCAGAGCACTTGATCGGGGTGATAGAAGTGCGGCTCGAACGCCTCTGCCTGATCGGCAAAAAACGCGAGATGCCGGTCGCTCGTTAGCTCGCTTTCATTCGCTGCGACGAGCCTCTCGCGGCTGTATTGGCGTATCGTCTCAAGCATCCGATAGCGCGGCTCGGCTGCCGTCTCGTCCGGGACCACAAGCGATTTGTCGACGAGGCGTGTCATGAGATCGAGCACATCACCGGACCCGATACCGTCGCCGCTGCAAACGGCTTCCGCGGCCTCCAGAGTCCAGCCGCCAGCGAATACCGAAAGCCGCCGCAGCAGAACCCGCTCCGACTCGTTGAGAAGGTCGTGGCTCCAGTCGATCGCCGAACGCAGCGTCTGCTGGCGCGGCAACGCGGTGCGATTGCCGCTGGTGAGGAGCTGAAAGCGATCGTCCAGCCGTTCGGCGATTTGCTCCACCCGCATGGCTTTGACCCGCGCCGCCGCCAGTTCGAGCGCGAGCGGAATGCCGTCCAGTTGGCGGCAGATGCGCGCAACCGCAACTGAGTTTTCGGCAGTCAGCCGAAACGACGGAGAGGCGAATGCGACGCGCGTGACGAACAGCCGAACGGCGGAATATTGCAAGAGCTGATCGCCGGTTTCGCCCGCAGCGGCGTCCGGCGTCGGCAAAGGCGGCATGCGCCATGCCAATTCGCCGGCGATATCCAATGCTTCGCGGCTGCTGGCGAGTATGCGCAGCCCGCTGCTGGCCCGCAGGGCCGCCGCGGCGAATCGGGCACAGCCTTCGACGAGGTGCTCGCAGTTGTCGAGAACCAGCAGGAGATTTCGGCGACGAAGAAAGTCTAGGAGGGTGTCGAGCAATGGTCGGCCCGCTTCCTCGTGCACGCCCAGAGCTTCGGCGACGGTGCGGATTACCAGCGCCGGATCGCTCACCGGCGCAAGCTCGATAAACCAAACCCCGTCCTTGAAGCGATCCAGGAGAGTGGATGCCACTTCCAGCGAGAAGCGCGTCTTGCCCATGCCGCCGGCGCCCACGAGCGTGAGCAGGCTGGTCGTCCCCATCAGTTCCTTGACTTCGGCCAGTTCGGATTCTCTTCCGATCAGCGGCGTCAGGTGCTGCGGAAGATTGTTTGTTTTTCCGGCGATGCCGGGTTGTTGCCTGTCTGCGAGCGTTGGGTCGATCAGTGCAAGCGCCGTTCCCAGCGTCTTGGCCAACTCGCCTACCCCATGGATTTCGGCTTCGTCGAAGCTTTCCTTGTGGCGCCGCTCACCGCTGGCGATGAAGCCGATCAGGCGGTCATGCAAATGAACCGGCCAAACGAGCGGCGCCGAAATATGCGAGCCGATCGACTGTGGAACAATCGAGCCGCGCTGGAGGCGAAGATGTATAACCGCAGGGTCGGTGGCGGCGATTTCACCTGGATGTGATGCGCCCGCCGCGTAGGCAAGCTGAAAATTCTCGCCGGCCTGATTGAGATAAAGCGCGGCACCCTCAGTCGCCAACAACTGATCGAGGCGTTCGATAGCGCGCTTTTCAAGCGCTCCGCGATCGCGGATCAACGTGATTTCCTGGGTAAGCGCCGATAGCCCCTTTTCGCGTTCGTGCAGGCCGTGGTGCAACCAGCCCTCGACGCCATACTCGATGCGTTTGTGGAATATCTGGAAGACAATTGCGAGGCCGATAGCGATCGACAACGCAGCGATGAGGCTGTAATCCTTGCCGCCCGACAGGTAGTGCTCGATCAGCCATTCGGTCGTCGTGAACAGCAAGAAAAGAACGACAAGCAAGAGCGCATAGAGCCCCGAGCGCAGCAGACGGCGATCAATCCACTTTGCCGGACCGCGCAGTTTGCTCGTCTTGGGAGCGGGCGCCATAGCAGGCTTAACCGATGTGGCCTGGTGCCGAGAAAATATTCGACGCACTGTTTGTACGCCGGCTTGCCAAGTTGACCGCACTTTAGCATCAGTTACGGAAGGTAACATGAGGCGATGTCTGAACTCTATTTCCATTTAAACCCAGTCCCACCTCCGTTGCCAGCAACGCAATCCAAAGTGCGTTCGTAAAATCAACAGGTTATCGTCAGCGGCGAGGCAAGTGAATCAGCAGGTGGCTTCCGGTTATAGCATTCGAGGGGAGAACGCTTTAATGTTGAAGTTCGACCGCGGGAGGCCCTCTATGCATACGGTCATTTGGACATACAAACTGCCAGCAGGCACATCCAAGGCCCAATTGATCGATCTCATCAATGCGACGGCTCCCAACTATGAGGGAATCCCGGGCTTGATCCGAAAGTATTACGGGATCACCCCCGATGGTGGCTCGCTTGCGGGAATTTACCTCTGGGAAAGTGTAGCGGCCGCCAACGCGTTCCACACGGCCGACTGGGTGGCGATGGCAGCCAGGCGTTGGGCGGTTACACCGCAGCGGCAGGATTGGGAAACGCCGATGGTCGTCGAGAGCGCAGAGCGGCGACTTGTCGCCGCGCAATGAAGCGCTCTCAAAGACTCACGCCCTGGTCGGCAAGTCTGTCGAGTAGACAAAGGTGCCGACGAGTCCGAGCGAGGCGCGGCCCGGTGACAGGCTCGGCGCTTTGCGCGCGCGCCGCAACAGCCCTCGCCTGCTAGTCTCTCCGGCGAAAGGGCGGAAACGCTGCAATTGCCGCGAATACGGCGGCTATTCTTTTAGCCAAAAGTGGCGTGGCTCGGCCCTAGCGCTCGGCAAAACGTTTCGCGAGGTCAATCTATCGGTGCCAGCGGGCGGCAGGCCCGCACCACGTCACCCAATTCTGTTGCACCGAATCTTGGACGCTGCTCCCGAACCGGCACCATCGGCTTTTTCGGAATA
>DATJRJ010000276.1:0-5373 GCA_035504735.1 Binataceae bacterium (SeqCode) | reverse complement strand
CTACTCGTCTCCCCAATCCATCCCGTCCGCGTCTCCCGTTCTACGTCGTCGAAATTAGGACACCACGCCAACGCTTAGGACAACCGATCCCCAGAACCGATCATTTAGCCCAGCACCCGCGGCACGTGCGGGGTTGCGCCGAAGCTTGGCGGGCGCAACACTAGGGAACGGAGGATTTTCAGGGACTCGGCGGGACCGTGCCGATAAAGCTGATCCGTTGAAGCCCTGGAACTGCTGTGTTACTGGTGATTTTCGATTTAGTCAGTGGAATTTCGCGCCTCATGAAAGTTCCCTTATTATCAGTCTTGGCTGCCATGGTGTCGGTTTCGATGGTGGTCTGGGGATGCACCGGCCTGCATTCGGATGGTGCGCAGCCCTCGCGGTCCGGCCAAGTGAGCGATGCCGGCGAGCATCCGTTCGGCGGTGCGCAGCCAGTCGAAATTCCGTCGTCAGCCTATGCGATGGGCGCCTTCCTGAAGGCCGAGGTTGCCAGCGACCAGGGCGACGCCAACCAAGCGCTCAAGGATTACCAGGAGGCGGTTAAGTACGACCCTCAGAACGGCTTGCTCAGAATCCGCCTGGCGACGCTTTATGTCCGCGACGGCCAGCTCAAGCCGGCGCTGGAAGAAATCAACAAGGCGATCGCGATCGAGCCCAACTGGGTCGAGGCGCATCTGCTGGCCGCGGGCATCCAGTCGGCGCTCGGCAACGATAAGGTCGCTGAGCAGGAATATAAGACCGTTCTGAAGCTCCAGCCCGACAGCCAGGAGGCCTACCTATACCTGGGAACCCTCTACGCCAAGCGCGGCGATTACGATCAGGCTGAGCAGACCTTTCACAAGTTGATAGCACTCGATCCCGATTCCTTCCTTGGTTACTACTACGCGGGCCGGGTGATGGTGGCGGCCAAGAACTATAACAAGGCCGAGGTCTATTACCGCGACGCGCTAAACCTGAATCCGCAGTCCGAGTTGGTGCTGCTGGATCTCGCGCTCCTCCGGGAAATCGAGGACAAGCCCAAAGAGGCGATCGACTATTACCAGCGCGTGCTCCAGCTCAATCCCAATAACGAACTGGTGCGCCAGCGACTCGCCGAGCTCTACGTCGGGCAGAAGAAATACGACGCGGCGATGGGCCAGTTCAAACGGCTCGAACAGCTCGAGACCAATCCCGCCGACACGCGCACCAAGATCGGCCTGCTCTATTTCGAGCGCGGCGATTACGAGGAAGCTACCACCGAGTTCAATCTGGTGCTCGGCTCCGAACCCAAGAACTGGGCGGTGCACTATTATCTCGGCGCCTGTTACAGCGAGTTGAACGACGACGACCGCGCGCTTTCCGAGTTCCAGCAGATCCCGGAGACCAGCTCGCATTACGTCGATGCGCGCCTGCAGATGGCCTATCTGTACGACAAGCAGAAGGACTTCGATCACGCGATCGATGCGCTCAAGCAGGCCCAGACGCAGAAACCGCAGGATACCGAGATCATGGGCTTCCTGGTCGGCATCTACCAGGAAAAGAAGGACTACCCCGCGGCCATCGGCCTGGCGCAGAAGATGATCGCGCTCGATCCCAAGAACGACAAGTTCCACTTCACGCTCGGCGCGCTCTACGATGAGAACAAGCAGAAGCAGCTCAGCGTGAAAGAGATGGAGCGGGCGATCCAGCTCAACCCGGGCAATGCCCCGGCGCTCAACTATCTCGGCTACACCTATGCCGAGGACGGCCAGAATCTGAACGAAGCCGAAAAGCTTATCCGACGGGCGCTCGATATCGAGCCCGAGGATGGCTTCTACATCGACAGTCTCGGCTGGGTCTATTACCAGAAGGGACAATACGCCAAAGCCGTCGTGCAGTTGCAGCGCGCGGTCAATCTGACCGGCGACGATCCGACTATTTCCGAGCACCTGGGAGACGCCTATCGCAAGTTGGGCCGCGAGCTCGACGCGCGCCAGGAATATCAGATCGCGCTCAAGAAGGCTTCCGAGACCGACCAGGTCGAGCGGCTCAAAGACAAGCTGCAAGGCCTGCGTGATGTCGGGGAAGCGAGCCAGAGCCGCTGATCCACCGGGATGCGATTGCGCCACGCCTGCGCCGACAAGCGCTGCCTGGCGCTGCTGCTGGTCGGCCTGGCGCTCTCCGCATGCGCGACCATCGGTCCTCCTCCGCCGATTGCCCGGCCGGTTCCCAACCCCGAGCAGGTTGCGGCGCTCATCGCGGCGATGGGCACGCGCGATCGCGCGCTGACCTCGCTTAGCACCGGCGCCGTGATGGAATATCGCACCCCGGACCAGCATCTGAAGGCGCGCGAGCAGATCATCGTGATGCGGCCCGATCGGATACGAATCGAGGCCAGCTCGCCGTTCGGCGTCGCGCTGATCGTCGCGGTCGACGGCCCGCATCTGCAGATCTACGAACCCGGCAACAACCTGTTGATGCATGGATCGGCGACCGCCGCCACCTTGAACCGTGCCGTGCGTATACCGATGGCGCCGACGGCCGCGGTAGATCTGCTGATGGCAGTGGTGCCGGAGTCGGGCGAGCTCGCTAACTACACCTCCGCCAGTATCGACGAGACCGGCGCGACCGTGCTGGATTATGCGTCGTCCGCGGGCGGGCATCGCGAGGTTACGTTTTCGGACGGCGAGCTGGCTGCGGTGCGCGAGCGCGGCAGCGACGGCCGGCTCCGCTACGAAGTTCGCTACTCCGACTATCACGATATCGGCGCGGTGATGTTTCCCTACTCGATCGATGCCGATTTTCCCGCCGCCAGTTCCACGCTGAAGCTGACGCTGAAACGGCCGATCGTGAACGCCCCGGAGCCTGAATCACTGTTCGTGCTCACACCCGCATCGACCACCAAGGAGATCGATCTTGATCAACCTCAACCCCCGGCGGCGATGCCTCGTAGCTGATCTTCCTGCCCGGCTCGGGATTATGGCGGCGGCCTGCGCGCTCGCGATCGCCGCGGGATGCCACGTCAACCGGCCGGCGGCTAATCACGCCCGCGATCAAATCCTCTATACCGCGACCATCAGCGACCCGAAGACTTTCAATCCGATTCTGGTGACTGATGCGGCTTCGGGCGGGGTGGTGGATAATCTGTTCGAGGGGCTGGTCAAATACGACGCGATCACGACTCTGCCGGAACCCGATCTGGCGGAGAGCTGGGAAGTCGGCGACGACGGCAAGACCATCACCTTCCATCTGCGCCGCGACGTCAAATGGGACGACGGACAACCTTTCACGGCGCATGATGTGATCTTCACGATGCGCGTGATTTACGATCCGCACGTCCCGAACAGCATTCAGCCGTCGATCATCGTCGATAACAAGCCGATCGCCGTGGCCGCGCTCGACGATCACACCGTGCGGATGACCTTGCCGCGGCCGTTTGCGCCGCTGCTCTATGCGATCGGCTTCGCGATCGTGCCGGCCCATCTGCTGGAGGCCGCTTTCAAGGCCGGGCGCTACAATCAGATGTGGGGCATCGACACGCCGCCCGCCAGGCTGGTCGGGATGGGGGAATTTCGGATGGTGCGCTATGTGCCGAGCCAGCTCGTGCAGTTTCAGCGCAATCCGGATTACTGGATGAAGGATGCCGCCGGGCCGCTGCCGCGCCTCAAAGGCCAGACGCAGTTGATCGTGCAGGATCAGAACGCCCAGTACCTGCGTTTTCTGTCCGGTCAGATCGACGTCTACGCACCACGCCCCGAGGAGGTCGCCTCGCTCAAGGAAAAAGCCTCGGCGATGGGTATTACCGTCAAGGAGATCGGTATCGACACCGGCTCGCTGTTCTTTTCCTTCAACCGCAACCCGCGCCATTATATCCGCGACGGCGTCACCGATCCGCGGCTCACCTGGTTCACCGATATCCACTTTCTTCGCGCGCTGGCCCATGCCGTCGACAAGCAGGCGATGATCAATCTGTGCTTCCAGGGGCTGGCGAAGCCGGCCACTGCCGACATCTCGCCGGCCAACACGATTTTTCATAATCCGAACCTCAAGGATTACGATTACGATCTCGCGCTCGCCGCGCATCTGCTCGACGCCGCAGGCTACCGTCTGATCAGGCCGGGAGTGCGCGCCGATCCGCAGGGCCATCCGCTGGTCTTCAGCCTGACCACCAACACCGGCGTGCAAATTCGCGATCAGATGTGCGTGATTTTCCAGCAGGATCTCGCCAAGCTCGGCATCCGCGCCAATTACCGGCCGCTGGAATTCACCACGCTGGTCGAAAAACTCGATGACACTTTCGATTGGGACTGCGTGCTGATTGGCTTTACCGGCACCATCGAGCCCAACAACGCTTCCAACTTTCTGCGCTCCTCCGGCAATCTGCATATCTGGGATCCATCCGAGCCCAAGCCGGCCACGCCGTGGGAGGCGAAAATCGATCAGCTCCTCGATCAGGGCACGATGGTGATGGACCCGAAACAACGCGCGCCCTATTACTGGCAGATTCAGCAGATTCTTCACGACCAGTTGCCGATAATCGAAACCGTGCGCGAGCAGCGCTACGATGCCTGGAAGGATGCGCTCGAGAATTATCGGCCCACGGTATGGGGACTATACAAGCCGGAGTTGATCCAGTTTCGGCCCGAATGATCGCCAGCCCTGCGAGCTCGCGCCGCCGCCCATGATCCGTTTTCTGCTCAAGCGCCTGATCAACATGATCCCGTTGATTATCGGGATCACGTTTCTGTCGTTCCTCGTGATGTCGCTGGTGCCCGGCAATTTTCTTTCCAACCTGCAGATGAACCCGTCGATCTCGCCCGAGATGATCAAGCAGATGGAGGCGCAGTTCGGCCTCAATCAACCGCTGCTGCTGCGCTACGTCAAATGGTTGTGGGCGGTCCTGCATCTGAATCTCGGCATCTCGCTCGCTTATCGCGTCAGCGTCGCGAGCCTGATCGGCTCACGCGCGATTAACACCATTATCCTGTCGCTCTCGAGCCTGCTCCTCGCCTGGGTGATCGCAATCCCCATCGGCATCATCGTGGCCGTGAGGCAGAACTCGATCTGGGATCGGGTGCTATCGTTCCTGGCGTTTTTCGGCATGTCGGTGCCGAATTTCTTTTTCGCTTTCCTGCTCATGTATATGGCGCTGCGCACCGGATGGTTCCCGGTCGGCGGCACTTTCTCGGTCGATTATGCGAGCCTCGAGCCGCTGGCGAAAATTGCCGACCGCATCAACCACCTGATTCTACCGGTCATCGTGCTCGGCACCGCCGGGATGGCGTCGTTGATGCGCCTGATGCGCTCGCAGATTCTCGAAATCAAGAACTCGGAGTTCGTGCGCACCGCCCGCGCCAAGGGACTCAGCGAGCGCGTCGTGATCTACAAGCACGTGCTGCGCAACGCCCTCAACCC
>DATJRJ010000275.1:0-64362 GCA_035504735.1 Binataceae bacterium (SeqCode) | reverse complement strand
AGGAGGCTCTCGATCGTTATGCGGGCGCTGGAAGACGCCGCAATCGAAATTGAGGACGTCCTGGAGACTGTAATAGCCATGAAGGCCTGATGACCACATTTGAGGACGACATTGCCGATTCGGTGAAACCAGTAGCCGTTGGCAAGTTGAGACTGATCAGGTCCGCGATACAGGATCTGAAGAGTTACTACGGCTTGGACACGGAGACGGTTTCCAACCGGCGCCGCATTTCAACCAGGCTGGTAATCCTTGCAATCGATCTGACCGAGTGCCTTTCAAAGTATCTCCGCAGCTGCAGCGAGGTTCCAGAGTCGGAACAGCCGATACTCGACGATCGGGGATCGCGTTTGGAAGCGCTCCTGGACGAAGTGAATTGACTGCTTGGTTCTGGCGAACGAAAGTGACAAGCCGGCTTAGAAAATTGCCGCTTGATGGTGGGTGATCTCCAATCGGAATGCTGCTCGGCAGCAGTGCAGATGAATATGAGATACGATCGAAAGATAGCGGCGCGAGTGTCGCCGCCGATGGTATCTCGTGCGCCGGACATCGATCTATACGGTGGCCACGTATGCTGTGGCAGTGGGTATCATCTGGTACCTGGCGCGGGGTATCGAGATGCGTCAGTTGCTGCGCAATTTCTCGAAAGCTGACCTGTGGATCTTCATCCCCGCCAGCGCCGGCTCTTTTGCGATCTGGTTCCTCGGCGAGACCTTCCTGTTCGTGACTCTCTTCAGCTATTTCCATCGCCGCACGAGCTTTCGCGAGATGCTACCGGCCAACGCGGCGCAATACTTTTTACAGTTGATCAATACGGCGGTGGCCGGGACCGCTCTGGTGGTGTTCATGAACCGGCGCAAAGGCGTGCCCTGGCTGGCGGGCGGCTGCACGTTGATCTTTCAGACGCTGCTGGATTTTCAGATTATGGCGGCGATGGCACTGGTCGCGGCGGTCGCCGATCCGACTTCGTTAGCTCGCCGATTCTGGCAGGTCCCGGCGGTTATCCTGGTGCTCCTGCTGCTGAATACATGGTTCTGGATCCGCGGGCGTCCCGCGTCGGTACTCGGCCAATGGATCTACGACCGTCCGTCGTGGCATTGCTTCCGAATCGCGCGCCCCAGCCATTATTTGAGGCTAATCGGCATCCGCACCGCGATCTTCCTTGCATACGGCGTTATGCTGTACTTCCAGACTCGCGGCTTTCGGGTCAACGTGCCTCCGGCCAACGTTTTTGCGTTTTTGCCCGCAGTCCTGCTGTTCGACGGATTGCCCATCACGCCGGTCGGTCTGGGCCCCGTGCAAGCAATTTTGGTGACGGGGTTCGCAGCGTATGCTTCGCGTGCGCGGCTGCTGGCGATGGCGCTGTCGATCAGCTTTATGAATATCGCGTTTCAGGCGCCGCTCGGCCTGGGTTCGGCCGGCGTGTTCGCGCGCGAAGTTGCCGCGGTCGATAGCAATCTGCTCGGCGAGTTCGTCCTAGTCCGGCCGCGGTAGCCGAGGCTTGGCGATTCGAAGGAGATGGCGATGCAGAGCAGCGACATTGAAGTTTTGGTGATCGTGCCAGTAGCCGATGAGGCCTTGCGCCAGATTTCGGCGGTCGACTCGCGTCTCCGGGTCGTCGATGGCCGCGGCTGGTTCGACGTTGAATACCGCGAGAGCTGGCCGCCATGGAGCCTGCGGCGCTTTCTTGTCGAGCATCCCAGTGCGGTCCGCTCGCGCGCGGAGCGCGACCAGATGCTGGCCAACGCGGAGGTGATCGTCGGGGGCTGGCCCTTTCCGCTGGACCTGCGAGCGCGGTCGACACGGCTGCGATGGTTCCACCAACTTAACGCAGGGGCGAGCAATCTGTTGCGCGGAGACCTGTGGGCGAGTGACGTGATCGTTACCACCTCGCGCGGCCACGGTAATATCCGCCCGATGGCCGAATTCGTCCTCGGCGGCTTTCTCCATTTTGCGCGCGGATTCCATTGCGCATATCACGATCGACGGGAGCATCGCTTCGACCATTCTGCCTATCGGCCTGTCCTGCTGGAGGGCAAAACGGTGTGTGTCGTCGGCGCCGGCGGCATCGGCCAGGCGGTGGGTCAGCTTTGCGCCAATGCCGGGATGCGCGTGAATGGTACCCGGCGCGGCGTGCACCCTGGTGACCCGGTGCCGCCGGGCTTCACTCGGATAGAAAGCGCCGGTGGGCTGCATTCGCTTCTGGCCCAGAGCGATTTCGTGGCAGTCTGTTGCCAATGGACGCCGGAGACGACCAGGCTGATCGGCCGCGACGCATTCGCGGCTATGAAGGCAGACACGATTCTCGCCAACGTCGCACGTGGCGAGATTATCGATGAGGAGGCGATGATCGCTGCGCTCGACGACGGAAAACTTGGCGGTGTCGCCCTGGACGTGTATCTCGGCGAGTTCGAGCACGAACCCGACCGGCGCCTCTGGGACGATGACCGCGTTCTCATCACGCCGCACGTGTCCTCTGTCGACGACCTTGGTCACCATCGCGGGATTGCGCTCTTTTGCGCTAATCTGCGTGCCTATCTCGATAGCCGGCCGCTCATCAATACTATCGATTGGGCACGGGGCTACTGATCGACGGCAGGCGCCAATATGGAACCCGGATTATCGACGGGTGATGGAGGGAGGAACTGCAGATGAGTGAAATGCTAAAGCGGACGCTGGGACGAACGGGCCTCGACGTCACGATTCTGGGCTACGGTGCGATGGAACTGCGCGGAGCACCGTCGGGTCCGGCCGTCGACGACGCGGCGGCGGAGAAGGTGCTCAACGCGGTTTTGGATGGCGGTATCAACTTCATAGACACCTCCGTCGATTACGGACAAAGCGAAGAATTGATCGGCCGCTTCATCTCGCATCGGCGCCACGAGTATTTCCTTGCCTCTAAATGCGGTTGCATCCCTGGGGCCTCGATGATGGCTGAGCATCTCCACACCGCCGCCAATATCAAGGCCGGAGTGGAGCAAAGCTTGCTGCGCATGAAGACGGACTATCTGGATTTGGTCCAGTTCCATCGCAGCCTGACTCGGCACGAGTTAGAAGAACATGGCGCACTGGACGCAGCGCTGGCGCTCAAGAGAGAAGGCAAGGTGCGTTTCCTCGGCGTCTCGGGTACCTTGCCCAACCTCGCCGAACAGATTGGAATGGGAGTCTTCGACGCATTTCAAATTCCATATTCGGCGCTCCAGCGCGAGCATGAGGAGATTATTTCACGGGCCGCTGCCGCCGGGGCCGGCATCATCATCCGCGGCGGCGTCGCCCGTGGCGCGCCCGGCGATTGGCAACGAACCTACTACATGATGCCTGGAGACAGTCTCCGCGAGCGGTGGGAAAAGGCCCGGCTCGATGATCTGCTCGATGGCCTGAGCCGCCTCGAGTTCACCTTGCGCTTCACGCTCTCCAACCCCGACCTGGATACCACGATCGTAGGCACCAGAGACGCCGGGCATTTGCAGGACAACATCAACGCCGCCGCAAAGGGTCCGCTCCCTGCGAGCGTGGTGAAAGAGGCGAAGCGGCGCCTCGCAGAGGCCGGTTCCCGCCCGATATTTTCAACCGACTGACGAGCATCGCGGGCGCAGCCTCTCTCAGGCTGTGAAGCCGAGCGATGTTCCCGGCAGCGCCATCGGATTGCGCGTTGCGATTGCGGTTACGATGGGCTTCCCAGTTTGAACAGGGCGGCCGCATTAAGGCGTCCGATCTTTTTCCGATCAACTTCGCTAACGCTCGCATCGTCAAACCAAAGCGCCGCATGGTCGATATTCTCGAACGGCCAGTCGGTCGAGAACAGAATCCGATCGGCGCCGATCTCGAGGATCGCATCGATCAGCGTCTGCGTGCGGAAGTTGCCCGATGTGGTGATGTAGAAATTCTCCTGGAAGTAGTCGCGGATCTTTCGCTTCGCGGGATAGTTGGGTGGGGCCTGGACCCAGGCGTTGCGATTGTCCACGCGCCACAGCATGTAGGGCAGTCCTTCGCCCATATGGCCCAGGATAATTTGCAACGACGGATACTCGTCGAACAGGCCCGATCCCATGAGGCGCAGGGCATGGACCGCGGTTTCCTGCGCAAACGCCCAGGTCGGCCCCATCAGCCACGGGTGCCCGGCGTAGATTCTTGCATCTTGAGGCAACGGGTTACGGGGATGGAGATAAAACGGCACGCCGAGTTCTGAGACGGCGCCCCAGAAGGGACGATATTGCGGCAGGTCGTAGTAGAATGGGGCATCGCCCTGATCGACTTGCGTGAATCCGTTCACCAGCGCGCCTTTGAAGCCGAGTTCCTTTACGCATCGTTGGAGCTCTTCAATCGCGCGATCGGGGGTTTGCAGGGGCAGCGCGGCGAAAGCCTGGAAGCGATCCGGCCGTTTCGCCACTTCGCCGGCGAGGAAATCGTTGGCGCGACGCGCCACGTCATAGGCGCGTCGTGAATCGGCAATCGCCTGGATCGCTGGAGAATTGAGCGAAAGGATCATCGTCTCTATCCCATACTCGTCCATCAACTGGACGCGCCGGCCCTGGATATCGAGCAGGCGGCGTTTCAGCTCTTCCCAGACCGATGCGGCCAGGAAACCGGCCGAGTCATTGACTGTTTCGGTCAAGGCGAAATGCTCTTCAAGCGCGATCTTTCCCTGCATAGGAATTTCTCCTTTGTAATCGAATTTCATTCCAGTGATGGCATTGCGCCATTCTCAGGCCGCCGTACCAGGTCCATCGCTCCCGCGCGGACGAAGACCGGCCGCAAGGTATACCTCATCGATCAGGCGCATGTTTACAATCGCTTCCGCCGGATTGGTCAAGAGCGGAGTCTGGCCGCGCACCGCCGCGACGAACGCGCGCAATTGATAAACGAAGGTGCTCGTGCCCGAAACAGATTCCCGCGTCTCGCGGCCGCCGCGCCGAAGCGTCAGAACGCTGCCGAGTTGCGGCGCCACGGGATTCGTAACGTGAAGCGCTCCGCGATTGCCACGAGCGCTGAAGAACACCGAGACCCGCGTCTTGGGCGCCATCGAACATTTCATTGAGGCAAGAGCGCCACCCGGCAACTCCAGTTCGGCCTCCATCGCACGGTCGATATCTGCCGGTCCCGTGAAAGCAGTCGCTCGCCGAACCTCCGGAGTTGAGCCGGAGAAATAGCGAATCATGTTCAATGGGTAGCATCCCAGGTCCATCGTGGCGCCGCCGCCCAGCCGCGACTCATATCTGATATCGGGTGGCTTGATCGGCGCCGAGAACTCGGCTTCGATCCGGACCAGCTCGCCGATTTCACCGCCGCAGATCAGGTCGCGAACCCGGGCCGCCAGGGGATGATACTGATAATGGAAGCCCTCCGACAGGAAGAGCTCGGTTTCGGCCGCCGCCTGCGCCATCAATTCCGCCTCGGCGGCGTTGCACGCGATAGGTTTTTCACACAGCACATGCTTGCCGGCCCGCAAGGCGCGAATCGCCCATTCGCAATGCATCGAATTGGGCAGCGGAATGTAAATCGCGTCGAGCCCCAGCGCGTTCACGAGGTCGAGATAGGTCGGCAGCACCCGCGGTATGCGATGCAGCGCGGCAAATTGGCGCGCTCGGGCCGGATCGCGCGCGGCGATTGCGACTACCTCAACGCCAGGGATTAGGCGTGCCGGTTGCAGCAGCGCCCTCGGAACAATCCGGGCCGCGCCGAGCACGCCGAACCGTATCGCACGTTCGTCGCCCATCTGACTGGAGCGATTATTCTAGCGATGCGTGGACGAAATCAAACGAGATAGATGCTCATCGAATTGCGTAGACCTGTTTTCGGTAAATTTTTCAGGATTGCCTTCCGCCACTGCCTGCGATCGGCGAGGAGAGGCGACAATTTGTGGCACGCGAAGTGCTCTCCTTCTCACCAATCCTAGGAGGTCGATAATCTAATGAATGATTTAAAAATTCCTGCCGTTTTAAGCGCTGTTATGGTGGTGTCGTTGATGCTGATGGCCTGTCAGCAATCTGGGCCGTCGCTAATCACGCACAAGCTCGTGGTTACTGGAAATCAGCACGCTGTTCCTCTTTATCCTGACGAACAAGCCTATCTGAATACTTCGAGGATGAAGCAAGAGGGCGGAGTCGAAGGAATGGCTGGCAACGTCAAGCAGCAGTTCACCGCAAAAGAAATCGACAATCAGACTCCAGTGAAGATTGTGACCGCCGATGATAACGGTGCGGTGATCACGGTCGTCGACGGACCGATGAAGGGGCAGACCGGATTTGTCGCGAAACAGAATATCGATTGAGCCGCAGAATCGGTAACGCGTGGCGGCGCGCGATCGCGCGCCGCTCACGCTTCCGATATCGCCTCGCAAATTTACCGACCGGTAGGATTGCCTCGACCCATCCCTCCTTTCCCGGCTGATTTTCGTTTCATGGATCTGCCGCTACCGTGATCGGCGTCGACAGCTTTCACTTGGAAACTCTAGAATGGCGCTGCGGGCCGCGCGAACGTTCCCTGGACTATGTTTAATCTTGCTACCTGGATTCGCGAATGCGACGAACATTGGTTCGGGCCGTTGTTCGCGCGCTGGCCGGCCATCGTGACTCACAATGCTCGCGAATGCCCGGTTGACCTTTCGGCAATGGATGCGCTCTTGCTGACCGGGGGTGGCGATATCTCGACTGAGTTTCTCACCCAGAAGGTGACGCACCCGCAATGCATCATCGACACTGACCCGGTGCGAGACCAATGGGAGTTCAGCGCGCTACGCGAGACACTCGCCGCGGGAAAGCCGCTGCTGGCTATCTGCCGCGGCCTGCAGGTGTTGAATGTGGTTACCGGGGGCACCCTGCATCTCGATATTCCCGATCACGACATTGCAGAGACCACTAACATTCAAAAGTTGCGATACGACTCTGCAGCCGTTCATCGATTCAGCGCGGTGAACAGCTCGCATCATCAGGCGGTCGATTCACCGGGTCATGGGATCATTGTCGAAGGCTGGTCTTCCACGGACGATGTCGTCGAGCAGGCGCGCCTGCGTGAGTACCCGTTCGCGATCGGAGTGCAGTATCATCCGGAGCGTCATGCTCAATATCGATCATTGTTCGATGATTTTTACAAACACCTCGTCGGGGTTCGGCGCTGACTCTCAGCAAGACGATTGGAAATGAGTTTGTCGATGCTGGTAGTACGGATCGGATGCGACATTATTTTCGAATGCCGGGAAACCACGCCAGCACTCTTTATCATAAAGCCGCATCGCGATCCGGAGCGCCCGATCATCGAGGAGCGATTGGAGTTTGTTCTCGATCTTGCGGCGGAGGAGCTGAAAGATCTCTACGGCAATCTGCTCCATCGCGTGATGTTTGCGCCGGGAGTTAATCGAATCCGCCACGATGCCTTGGTCGAGGTTCCGGCCGCTACCGATCGGGACCAACCGTTTGGGCAGCCGACACCGGTCAGCGCGCTGTCTCCAGAGTTGCTGCACTATACTTTGCCCAGCCGCTATTGCGATTCGGACAAGTTGGCGGATTTCGCCTGGCGGGAGTTCGGGCATTTTCGACACGGCTACGAACGCGCACAGGCGATCTGCGATTGGGTCCACAATAAGATCGAGTATCGTTTCGGCTCAGGGCGTCCGGATATCTCCGCCTCGGAGATCGTCGAACGAGGATTCGGGGTATGCCGCGACTTTGCTCATTGTATGATCGCATTGTGCCGCACCTTCAATCTCCCGGCCCGCTATGTCACCGGGCACCTGCCCGACATCGGCTACCTCGATCCGGGGACGCCGATGGACTTCCACGCCTATAGCGAGGTCTACATCGGTGGGCGATGGCATACCTTTGATGCTCGCTACAATGTTCCGCGCATCGGCAGAATCAAAATTGCGCATGGCCGCGATGCGATCGATTGCGCGTTCTCTACCGTCTTTGGGGCGGCAACGTTGTCGCACTTCGAGGTGTGGGCGTACCAGGTACAACCCGGGCGGGTCTCGCTGGGTGACCCGATCGATCTCTCGAAACGGCTCGACGGGACCGAGCTGCTGCGCGGGTTGACCGGGTCGGCACTGGCGAGATGATCGTCGCGGGCGGTTATTAATGGTCCGGCGTATCGGGCGGTAGCCGCAGCTCCCCGTCCTCGATTTGTTCCACGCGCAGCTCGATCGTCATTTTCCGATCCCCGCCGGAGCTTTTGTATGTGCCACGAACCGGAGGCACATCGCTGTAGTCGCGGCCTACGGCAACATTAATATGCCGAGGGGTCGTACGGCTGCGATAGGTGGGGTCAAAACCGGTCCATCCCACACCCGGTAGGAGCACCTCGATCCAGGCGTGAGTGGCGAGCTCGGCCGGCGGTTTATTCGGATCGCTGGAAACGTTTGGTGCAACATAGCCAGAAACGTAACGAGTCGGGATGCCCGCCAAACGCAGCAGACCTATATTAAGATGCGCGAAATCCTGGCACACACCGCCCCCCGCCGAGAGAATATCATCGACGGTGGAATGCACATGAGTGGTTCCTCGATCGTAGCCAAACTGATCCCGCACGTATGAAATCATGCGTTCGACATAGTCGGCCAGGTCCTCCCCCATCGAGGGCCGTGCCGACCAGAAGAACTTCCGTAGCCTGCGACTGAAAGGCACGTAACGGCTCTCGCGCAGGAACTGCCCGTACAGCTCGGTCCGCGCCACATCATCGCCCAAATACTCACTGAAAGTGGTTTGGTGCCCGCGCTCGGGAACCGAATCGATTCGTTCGACTATGGAATCGACGGCGATAGTCAATTCGTTGTGAGCCGCAGAAATGCAAACCGCATGCGCAAGGTTGCCGAAATCGTCACGATGCTCGCTGATCGACGCCGGCGGTGCCACATGAAGGCGAAAAGCGAGGCGCTTCTGATCGGGGGTGTCGCTCGGGCAAACACGAAGCTCATTGCACGAGTCGGAGGCGGGCAGTTCGTAGGCGTAGCGAGTCTGGTATCTGATCCGAAACCGCATGCGATTTGTGAGAGAGTCCTCCTCACCATCAACCAGACTCGGAAAATCGCTGCAGCGTACCCGCTCGAGTTCGCTGCGTCAAATCGGGGACGGATCTGAGCGGCGGGCTGGTCGCATTGTTGGGCGCGACCCGATCTGGTAAGAGGCCATCATAACTGGAAACACGAGAGGCAAGGAAATTCATGGCTAATGACAGTGCTATGGGCCGCCTGGCAGGAAAGGTTGCCCTGATTTTCGGAGCCGGTCCCAACATCGGCGGGACCTGTGCTCATTTCATGGCGCGTGAAGGCGCGAAGGTCGCTCTCGTCGGCACGCGACCCGAGACCGCCGCCGAGACCGCGCACTTCCTCGCGGCGCGGAAATTCGAGGCCCTCGCGCTGACCGGTGATGCCGGCGATGAGCGCGATGTCGAAAAGGCGGTGGCATCCACCGTCGGGCGCTATGGTGGTGTCGACACCATGGTTTACGTGGCGGGCCGCCAGTACCGGCAGGAGATCGTCAATTTCGATGTCGAGGGTTGGGACCTCGAAATGAAGGGCTATCTGACCGGTGCGATGCTCGCGACCAAACACTGCGCGCGCGCGATGATCGGCGCCAACCGGCCAGGTACGATCATCTATATACTTTCTGATGCCGCCCACCAGGGTGAGCCGGGGAACTCGTGCTATTGCGCCGCAAAAGCGGGCCTGTTGAATTTCGCGCGCGCGGCCGCGATGGAATTCGCGCGCCATAATATACGCGTCAACTCGGTCAGCCCCACTTATATGGAACAGAATTTCTGGATGTTTCCTGCTGAATTCCTGAACCCGCCGCGCTCGGCGAATAACTTAACGGCTGACGATTTCCTGCAGGGCATTCCGCTCGCGCGATTCTGCACGACCAGCGACGTGGCGAATGCAGTCATTTTTCTTGCCTCGGAGGAATCGTCGTATCTGACCGCGGTGGACATTCCGCTCGATGGTGGTGCGCGTGCGAAATACTGGCCGTGGACGCCCGGTAAGCATACCGGAATCACTAGCGCGAGCTATGCGAAGATGACGCCGAATCGATATGGTGTGACTGCCAGCAAAGACAGCAAGTCATGATTCCCAGTATGACAATGCGAATAGCACGATGAATAACAATCCTGCCGAATCAATCTCGCTCTTCGAGGCGATTTTTACGACTCGCGCGATGCGCCGGTTGAAGCCCGATCCGGTGCCCGACGAACTTATTCGCCGGATTCTACAAGCGGGGCTGTGCGCGCCAACCGGAGGCGACGTTCAGCATTGGCGCTTCATCGTGGTCAAGGATCCCGCGATCAAACGGCAGCTCCAAATCCGCTATCAGCGCGCGCTTGACGACGTCATCACGCGTTATCGTGCCAATCCCCCGCCACCGGGCAAAACCGAGGCGCAAAAAGAACGCATGCTGGCCGCGGTTGAGTATCTCACGGAACACTTCCACGAGGCGCCCGTGCTGATCGTCTGTTGCCTGGTGGACGACTTCGCGCGCAAGGCCGGACTCGAGAAAATGTCGGGTGCCTCGATCTATCCCGCCGTTCAAAATATTTTGCTCGCCGCGCGTGCGCTTGGTCTGGGAGCGACGCTTACTACTCGGCACCTGATTTATGAGAAAGAAGTGAACGAGATTCTGGGACTGCCGCCCGGTGCCGAGACCTTCGCAATCATCCCAATCGGATATCCGATGGGCCGCTTCGGCCCGGTTTCTCGCGAGCCGCTCGAGAAGGTTACTTTCCTCGATACGTGGGGCAGGCGCTATCAATGACTAAGGCGGCCGTTCGGGTGCAGCGGGCACGCAATCGTCAGGTCGTCGATTATGGCAATATCCAACAATCTTCCGGCCCGTTGACTCAGGTGATGAGATGAGCCGCAGCCCGAGGCGAGAATAGATGGCTAGCTACGACTTCGACCTGTTCGTACTCGGCGCCGGATCGGGCGGGGTGCGCGCTGCTCGTGTGGCGGCGTCCTTTGGCGCGCGAGTCGCGGTTGCCGAGGAGCGGTATCTTGGCGGCACCTGCGTCAACGTCGGCTGTATACCTAAGAAACTGTTGGTCTATGCCTCTGAAGTCGGCGGCGACTGCGCCGATGCAGCCGGTTTCGGCTGGAGTATCGGAACGAGGGAGTTCGATTGGACGACTCTGATTGCCAACAAGGACCGTGAAATCACGCGTCTCAACGGTATCTACCGGCGTTTGCTGGAAGGTTCCGGCGTGAAAATTATCGAGCAGCGCGCAACCGTCGTAGATCCACATACCGTCGCGATCGGCAGCGCGCGCTACAGTACCGGGCATATCCTAATCGCCACCGGAAGCTGGCCAACGGTCCCGGAGTTGCCCGGCGCCGAACACGCGATCACCTCGAATGAAGCGTTTCATCTCGAGCGACTTCCCGAGCGTGTCATCGTCGTGGGCGGCGGATACATCGGAGTCGAGTTCGCAGGAATTTTTCATGGACTCGGCGCCAGCGTCACACAGCTTTATCACAAGAAATTATTCTTGCGCGGCTTCGACGACGATGCGCGGCGCGCTGTGGCCGACGAGATGCTGCGGCATGGCGTGGATCTGAGATTCGAAACCGATGTGACGCGTATCGATAAAATCGACGGGGGAATTCGCGCCACGCTGACTGACGGTTCGAAGCTCGAGGCCGAGAAGATCATGTATGCGACCGGGCGCCATCCGCATACACGCGAGCTCGGACTCGAGCGGGCGGGCGTGGCATTAGCCGAGGACGGTTCGGTGATCGTCGATGAATATTCGCGCAGCTCGGTGGCGAATATCTATGCTATCGGTGACTGCACGAACCGCATCATGCTGACGCCGGTCGCAATCGCGGAGGGCAGGGCGTTTGCCGAGACCGTCTTTAACAACCATCCCATGAAGATCGATTACGAAGGCGTGCCATCATGCGTTTTCAGCCAGCCGCCGCTCGGCGCGGCGGGCCTGACCGAGACGCAAGCGCGCGAACGCTACGGCGCGATCGACGTCTACCGCAGCAGCTTCCGGCCGTTGAAACATACGCTGTCTGGCCGCGACGAGCGCGCGATGATGAAACTGGTGGTCGATTCGGCCAGCGGCCGTGTGCTCGGCTGCCACATGGTGGGTCCCGAGGCCGGCGAGATTATTCAGGGCTTCGCGGTGGCGATCAAATGCGGCGCAACCAAGGCCCAGTTCGACGCCACCATCGCGATCCATCCGACTGCAGCCGAAGAGTTTGTCACGATGCGCGAGAAGTCCTAGGCCGACGCCTCGACCTCCGGAGCCCGCAAGGTCAGGACGAGACGACCTGATGCGACGGCTCTGCCAGCGGCGCGATCCGGCATGGAAATGCGCGCAACGGCCAGGCACCCATCACCGGATCGCAAGTGCCGGGATCGTTGTCGATGCACGTGTTGATGCTGGTCTCCAGCACGCCGTAAAGAGGCAACTGCGCGAGATCCGCGAGTCGCATGCCGTTCGTCGGGATAGCCCTGGGGCTGCGAGACAGAGAAACTCTGTCGTGATAGAGTGCCCAATCGCGGCCGTTGCCTAACGGCTAAAGGGAGCATTTGATGAATCAGTCACTCAGACCCTGCGCGGTGTGCGAGCGTTCGGACTCGCACTGGTGCGGGGCTTTTTCGGCGATCGCGGCGCTTGCCGCGGCCATTATTATTACCTGCTCGATTCCGCGCGCGGCCATCGCTCAGGACAGTGTCGAACCCTCCGACGCGAACAAAGTCGTTGCCACCGTAGGTAATCATAAGATCACTGAAGGCGAAGTCGATGAGGAGATAAAACCCCAGTTGGCTTCGTGGCAGAACCAGCTCTATCAGTATCGCCGCGACGCGATTAACAAGCTCGCCGATCAATACGTCGTCGCACAAGCGGCCAAGAAAGCGAAGCTGACTCCGGACGCGTTCATGAAGAAGCAGCTCGCGGGGAAGGCGGTCCAGGTCACAGACACGGACGCCAGGCAATTTTACGATCAACACAAAGATCGGATTCAGCAGCCTTACGATCAGATCAAGGCTCCGCTGATCGCAGCACTGCAGCGCCGCAACGACCAGGAGGCGCGTGAGCAGGTAATCGCACGGCTGCGCGAGGACAACCACCTAACCCTCATGATCGAGCCGCCGCGCCTCAAGATCGCGACCGCCGGCTACCCCTCACTGGGACCCAAGAATGCCCCGATTACGGTGGTCGAGTTCGCGGATTTCCAGTGTCCCTATTGCAAGCGCTCCGAGGAGACGGTCAAGGAACTACGCCAGGAATACGGCGATAAGATGCGGCTGGTGTTTATCGATTTTCCCCTCAGCTTTCATCAGTATGCCTTCCAGGCGGCCGAAGCGGCCCGTTGCGCTGGAGAACAGGGCAAGTTCTGGCAATATCACGACGAGCTATTTGAGAATCAGTCCAAGTTGACCACTCAGGATCTCAAGGATGCAGCGGCCAAGCTGAAGCTGAATACCAAGAAGTTCGATACCTGCCTGGACAGCGGCAAGTATGCCGATGCGGTGCATAATGCGATGAGCGAGGGCAGCGCGGCAGGAGTGGACGGTACGCCCGGGTTCTTCATCAATGGCCGTCCGCTGACTGGCGCTCAGCCGGCCCCGATGTTCGAAAGCATAATCAACGAGGAACTGGCGCATAACGGCCAGAATCCGCGCACTGCATCAGCCAAAAAGGGCGACGCCGGCTAGACACACGATCGCTGAAACATCGAACTGTCGATCAAGTCGGGCGGCTGGAAACGGCCGCCCGTTTTTTCGTATCCGGCTGCCGACCGACTCTAAAGGCGGTAGTGATCTCTGCCGATCGTGCAAGTGGGCACAGCGCGAAGCCACCTCCCGTCCTATCGTGAGTGACCGGCCATCAACTGATTGGCCTCGATATGAGTCATGACGTCGCGGGTGAAGCCGGCGTAGCTGCCGGTCTTGAGCAATTGATCGGCGATTTTTCGCGTAACGGTCATCGCCGCGCGAGCCGGTCCCGAGGCGGTGCTCGCGCGCCGCACGCCGAGCTTGTCGAGCACTTTGGGCGCCGGCGTCGACTCCCAGATCATTACGTTGAGTGGCCCGTCGAGCGCCGTCACGAGCGTGCCGATCGTTTTTCGATCTGCGACTCCCGGCACGAACAGGCAGTCCGCGCCCGCTGCCCTCCAGGCGTTGCAACGGCGTATCGCCTGATCCAGCCGCTCTGCTTCGTTGCCGACCCGATGCAGATACACGTCGGTGCGCGCATTGATGACCAGATTGAGTCCGACAGCTTTCGCCACCTCGCGCGCTATCCGCAAGCGCTCGACCTGTTCACTGATTTCACGCAGTGGCTTGCGCGAGCCGCGCGGCAGACTGTCCTCGAGATTGACCCCGACCGCTCCCGTCTCAATCACCTCCTTGATCGTCTCGGCGAGTTCATTCGACGTACGGCCATAGCCGGCCTCGATGTCCGCAGTGACCGGGACTTCGACCGCGCGCGCGATTCGATGGGTGGCGTCGATCATTTCGCTGCGTGGCACCGCCTCCCCATCGGGATAGCCGAGCGATACAGCGACGCCGCCGCTGGTAGTCGCGATAGCCGGGAAGCCGACGACCTCGAAGATGCGCGCGCTGCCGGCGTCCCACGCATTGGGCAGGATCAGGATGCGGGGACCCTGGTGGAGGCTTAGAAAGCGCTTGGCCTTTTCCTTCTGTGACTTGGACACCATCGATTGCGTGCCTCCGTTTTCGATCGATCGTCATCGATACGGGTAGAGGATGAAGAACATCAGCAGCGCGAACAAGAGCGCGGTGACGACCTCGGTCAGTCTGTTGCGGCCGACGACGCTTCCTCCGCACTGACGAAGGTCGCGCTACAAGCCACCACCGCGATCGCCCCGCTGCTCATTCGTCGGATACCGTTTGCGCCCGCCGTGTGCCTGGATCAGAATAATCCATAGATCGCGCGCGGAGCCGTCAAAAGGAGACTACAATGGCGGAATCGGAACCGAAGATGAAGCGGCTGAAGTCGCCGGCCGCGGGTGCCCGTACTTTGGCGGTGGATATCGGCGGCACAGGCACCAAGGTCGAGATCCTGAATGCCGCCGGTAAATCGATAAGCGACCGCATACGGGTCCCGACGCCACAGCCCGCCACCCCTCGCGCGCTGGTAAAGGTCATTCGCAAGCTGGCTAAGGCGGCGGGTGCGTTCGACCGGGTTTCGGTCGGTTTTCCGGGTGTGGTCAAGAACGGATGTATCTACACCGCGCCGAATCTGGGCAATGGCTGGAAAAACGTGATGCTCGACAAACTGCTCGAGCGCAAGCTGGGAAAGCCGGTGCGGGTCGCGAACGACGCCGACATCCAGGGGCTAGGATCAGTCACCGGACGGGGAATTGAACTGGTGATCACACTTGGCACCGGGTTCGGCTCGGTGATCTTTTCGGATGGCAATCGAATCCATCTGGAACTCGGGCATGCGCCGTTTCACAAGGGCAAAACCTACGAAGAGGAACTCGGCATCCGGGCGCTGAAGAAGAAGGGCAAGCGCAAATGGAACAAGCTGTTACGCGAGGCGATCGACGATCTGGCGATCGCCTTCAATTACGATCGGCTCTATATTGGCGGCGGAAATACGCGCTACATCAAGTTTGACCTCCCGGAAAGCGTCAAACTTGTAAGCAATCTGGAGGGACTGCTCGGCGGGATCAAGTTGTGGGAGGTCGGCGAAGGGCCCGGTAGTCCTGTGGCACGGAAGAGCGCCGCCGCCAGTCAGGTCAAGCGAGGCAGACGGCGGGCTTCGACGAAACCGGCAATAGAGATGAGGCCGACGACGAATGGGCCCGCGCCGCTAGCATAAGCCGGGGCTTTGACAATCGAGCAGCCCGCGAGGCAAAATCCAAACACAAGCTTCCATCAAGGAGACCACGATGACCTGGACAAAACCCGAATTTATCGAGCTCAGGTTCGGCTTCGAAGTCACGATGTACATCTGGAATCGCTAGAACACCGCATGAGCGGGCGCTTTGCGCCCGTTTCCTGCTTTCTTCGCTTCAGGTTTCTGATATTCCCTGGCGCAGAGTAGGCTTTATAGGGTCCGCCGCGATTGTCGGCGGCTGAACGGCCGTGAAGATTCTGGTACTCGGGTCCGCGGCCGGCGGCGGCTTTCCGCAATGGAATTGTAATTGCCGCAATTGCCGCGGCGTCCGCAACGGTAGCATCCGTGCCGTTCCCCGCACCCAGTCCTCGATCGCCGTAAGTGTCGATTCAATCGGCTGGATTCTGGTCAACGCCTCTCCCGACCTCCTGACGCAAATAAAATCGCTGCCGCAGTTGAGTCCACGCCGCGCACCGCGCGATACGCCGTTCCGCGCGGTCATTCTGGTTGACAGCCAGATCGACCACACTACCGGACTGTTGATGCTGCGCGAGGGTGAGCGGCTTCCGGTTTATTGCACGGACAGCGTTCGCGAAGACCTCGAGACCGGCAATCCGATCTTGCGGGTGCTCGAAAGCTATTGCCGCACCGAATGGCATCGCATCCCGCTCGAACCGGGCAGCTTCGAAGTTTCGGGCGTCGACGGCTTGCGTTTTTCCGCGCTCGCGGTTGCCGGCAAGGCGCCGCCATACTCGCCGCATCGCGATGCGCCGCGCTCGGGCGACAACCTCGCGCTCACGATCGAAGATCTGCGGCGTGGAAAATCCGTCTTCTACGCGCCTGGACTCGCCGACGTGGATGAAGCGGTTGCCGCCCGGATGAGAAGTGCGGATTGTATACTGGTAGATGGGACCTTCTGGACCAGCGACGAGATGATTCGCCAGGGCGTGGGCCGCAAGCACGCCGCGGACATGGGGCATCTCGCGCAGTCCGGGGCGAACGGTATGCTCGCGCATCTGGGACGTATCGAAGGCCCGCGCAAAGTGCTGATCCATATCAACAACACCAACCCGATTCTGGATGAGGACTCGGCCGAGCGCCGAGAGCTTGCGCGGGCGGGAGTTGAAGTCGCGTTCGATAGGATGGAGATTAATCTGGCCTGACCGCGGTGGTGCGAGTCGCGATATCATGCGGATGATGATTTGATCGATGACGACTGCGGAAAATAGCGCTTGGAGCCGCGGGGAATTCGAGCAGCGGCTGCGGGCCAAGGAGACTGGCTACCACGTTCACCATCCGTTCCACGTCATGATGAACGAGGGCAAGCTGACCCCCGACCAGATTCGTGGATGGGTAGCCAACCGCTTTTATTACCAGGCCAACATTCCGCTCAAGGACGGCGCGATACTTTCCAACTGCACGGATCGCGAAGTGCGCCGAGCATGGATCAGGCGGATTGTCGATCAGGATGGCGGCGCGGGCGAGGAAGGCGGAATCGAGGCCTGGATTCGGCTCGGCGAGGCTTGTGGGATCGAGCGGAGGGAGATCGTTGGGTTCCGGCACGTGATTCCGGCGGTGCGGTTTGCCGTCGATGCGTATGTGAATTTCGCGCGGACGCGTCCCTGGCAGGAGGCGGTCTGCTCGTCGCTGACGGAGCTGTTCGCCCCGCAGGCCCATCGCGATCGGTTGGCCAACTGGCCGATTCATTACCGATGGGTGAAGCCCGAAGGGCTGCGCTACTTTCAGATGCGGTTGTCACAGGCGCGGCGCGACGTCGAGGATGCGCTCGCGATCACGCTCGACTATTTCGCCACGCGCGAGCTGCAGGAGCGAGCTTTGGAGATCCTGCAATTCAAGCTCAACGTGCTGTGGGCGCTGCTCGACGCCGTTCAGCTCGAATACTGCAAGCCTTGACTGCGATGGCTCAGGACACGCAACTGAAGCTCGACGACGTGCCGATAATCTCATCGGGCTTTCGTCTGCAATGGGAGCCGGCGCAACAGGCCCATGTGCTGCTCTATCCAGAGGGGATGGTCAAACTTTCGCAGAGCGCGGCCGAGATCATGAAACGGGTCGACGGCGCGGCGACTGTCGCCGCGATCGTGACGGGCCTCGAACAATCATTCCCGGGCGCCGACTTGCGCGCCGACGTGATCGCGTTTCTCGGCGTCGCCCGCGAGCGAGGCTGGATTGGAACCAAAGCCTAGCAATCCGCTGTGGCTGCTCGCGGAGCTCACCTACCGATGCCCGCTGCATTGCGTGTTCTGCTCCAATCCCGTCGATTACATGCGCGTCGGACCGGAACTCACGACCGAGACCTGGCTGCGCGTGCTGCGCGAGGGACGCGAGCTGGGCGCTGTGCAGCTCGGCTTTTCGGGCGGCGAGCCGCTGAACCGCGAGGATCTCGAAATTCTGGTGCGCGAGGCTCACGCGCTCGGCTACTACATCAACCTGATAACTTCCGGCGTCGGCCTCGATGAACGCCGCATCGGCGCGCTGCGCGAGGCTGGCCTCGACCACATTCAACTAAGCTTGCAGGATTCGACCCGCGAGCTGAACGATTTTCTCAGCCACACACGGACTTTCGATCTGAAACACCGCATCGCGCGGCTCATCAAACAGCACGGCTACCCGATGGTGCTGAACGTAGTGCTCCATCGCTACAACCTCGACCATATCGACGCGATCCTTGAGATGGCGGAGCGGCTCGAAGTTGACTACCTCGAACTCGCCAATACTCAATACTATGGCTGGGCCTTCCTGAACCGAAGCCTGCTGCTCCCGACGCGCGACCAAATCGCACGCGCCGAAGAAGCCACCAATCGTTTTCGCGCGCGCGTGGGCGGGCGGATGCGCGTGTATTTCGTGGTCCCGGATTATTTCGAGCAGCGGCCCAAGCCCTGCATGAACGGATGGGGCGCGGTGTTTCTCGCGATCACCGCCGATGGCCTGGTGCTGCCGTGTCATTCGGCGCGGATGCTGCCCGGCATCGAGTTTCCGAATGTCGCTGACGCCGGGCTCAGTTGGATCTGGTATGAGTCACCGGCGTTCAATGCCTTTCGCGGGTTCGCGTGGATGAAGGAGCCGTGTCGTTCGTGCCCGGAGCGATCCAAGGATTTCGGCGGCTGCCGATGCCAGGCCTTTCTGCTGAGCGGCGATGCCGCCAATACCGATCCGGTCTGCGAATTCTCGCCCCATCATGGCGAGGTCGTCGCCGCAATCGAGGATGCCGGCGGCGGACTCGCTGTGAAACGTCAGCCGTATTTTCGCGATGATCGAAACTCGCGCATCCTGAGCTCCCGGTAAGGTGGCGCAACCCTTCGATCCGGCCACCATCCGTATTCCCACGACCGTTGCAATGCTAGGCAACGGGCTCCGGGTTGTTGTCCATCGGGATCGTAAATCGCCGATCGTGGGGGTCCACGTCGCCTATCGTGCGGGCTCGCGCGAAGAAGCGCCGGGAAAGTACGGCCTTGCCCACCTGTTCGAGCACCTGATGTTCTCCGGCAGCGAGCACTCGCGGAAAAACTATTTCCTGCCGCTCGAGCGTATCGGCGCGACTTCGATTAACGCGAACGCAGCCGATGACTATACGGCTTATTTTGCCGCGGTTCCCGCGAGCGCGCTCCACTACGCACTCTGGATGGAAGCCGAACGAATGAGCTGCCTAGCCGGAGCCCTCGATCAGTCCGCGCTCGATCGACAGCGCGAAGTGGTCCGCAATGAACTGCGCCAGCGTCAGGCTGAGCCGTACGGCAGAATTGCGCATCTGATTCGTCGCTATGCTTATCCACCCGAACATCCGTATGCCCATCATCCGTACGGCTCACTCGACGACCTCGATAATATCTCGCTCGATGATGCGGCAGGCTGGCTTGAAACCGGCTACGGCGCGGCGAACGCGACGGTCGTGATCGCCGGCGACGTGGAGCCCTACGACGCGATCGCTCAGGTACGCCGCCGTTTCGAGACAATCGCCGCCGGAACGCCACGGCCACCGCGCTTGCCATGGCTTGCCAAGCCCGAACGTGCGACGCGGTTGCAGTTCGATGGGAACCAAGCCGCCGGGCGAATCTACCGAGTGTGGAATGTTCCCGAACTCGGGTCGCCGGATCGCGCCGGTCTCGAGCTGGTCTGCGAGCTAATCGCAGGCGGTGAATCGTCGTGGTTGTTCAGAAGGCTGGTGCAAGAGGCAGGACTGGCAGCCGGGGTATCGGCCGAATTACAGGCCCGCGAACTGGGATCGCAAATCGTGTTGTGCGTCACGGTCGCGCCGGAGGCGCGGCTGGAGGAGCTGGATTCCGCGCTAGGCGCCGAACTGTCGCGCTTCACGAGCGAACTCTTCTCGAACCAGGAATTGGAATCGGCGCGAGCGCGCATCGTTTCAAGATTCATTCGGGAAACCGAGCGCGGATGTGGCCCGGGGAGCAAAGCAGAGGTGTTGGCAGTAGCAACGCTCGCGACTGAAGACCCGGGCACTGCGACCGCCCACCTCGAGCGTATGGCCGCGCCCGAGGCTCGCCAGATTGCGGAAGAAGCCGCACGCTGGCTCGACGGAACGAATCTTGTGATCGAAGTTCATCCGGCGACGCGCAGGCGAACGCAATTCAAAAGCATCGTCCACGAAGGACCACCTAAGCTCCCGGATATGGTCGGATTTCGATGGCCAGAGGTGAAGCGCTCGAGCTTGGCGAACGGCCTTCGCGTTATTCATATCGAACGCGAGGGGAGCGGGCCCATCGAATTACGACTGGTCCTAGAACCTGGCGCTGCTGCGGAGAGTCCGGTCGTCGGCGGACTCACGAGTCTCGCCGTGGCCTTGCTGAGCCGCACGTGCGCACCGTCGGATAGAGTTTGCGTCGGCGCGGAGTTGGGGCGCCTCGGCGCGATCTTTCGGGGGCGTTCAGCGCTCGATGCAGGCGTGATTGAGATTTCGACGATGCCCGATGACCTCGCCTTCGGTTTGTCGCTGCTGGGCCGCGTGGTGACGAATCCCGACTTCGAAGAGCTCGATCTGAAGCAGGTCAAATCACGATGTGCCGCAATCATCCGCGATGAGGCCGCGCGGCCCCTCGACCTCGCTATGCGCTGCCTACCGAGCCTGGTCTATCCCGACAGGCATCCATATGCGCAGCCGTTCGGCGGAAGCGGCACCGAGGAAAGCCTCGCGCGCTTGACGGCCGGGCAATTACGGGATTTCTATTCCCGATGGCTTCGGCCAAATCGAGCGACGCTGATCGCCGTCGGGCCCGTCAACGAGCGCGAGCTGAGTGCAGTTCTCACGCAAACTCTAGGCGCCTGGGAGCCATCGAGAAATCCCATTCCAGAAGCGATAGTACCTCCGACCGAATTTTCAGACGTCGATTTGCGCTCGCGAGTCGCTTTGATCGACCGCCCGGATGTTGCTCAGACAGGGATTTTCGCCGCGATGCGGCTGCCGCCGCACCGGGATCCGAATATCGAAGCGCTTACGGTGGCCAACGCTGCCCTGGGCGGAATGTTCGGCTCGTGGCTGAACCTAGCGCTGCGCGAAAAGCACGGCTGGTCATATGGGGTGAAGTCCCAAATGCATCATGCGCGCTTTGGGGGCCTGTGGATTATTCACGCCTTTGTCCGCTCCGATCGAGCCGGCGACGCGATGCATGAAATGAATCGGCAACTGCACAGGCTCACACGACAGCGATCGCTCCATGAAACGGAATTCGTACGGGTGCGCGATCATCTCATCGCGAGCCTGCCCGCCCGGTATGAGACCAACGCGCAACTAACGGAAACGCTGCGGGATCTTGTGCTGCATGACCTGCCGGATAATTACTATGCCGAAATGGCTCGGCGTCTTGCTGCTCAGCGCCTGCGTGATTTCACGCTTGTATGCCGGCGGCAGTTCGACGCAACGCATGTCGCGTGGCTTGTTATCGGTGATGCAGCTCGAATATCCCCGCAAGTCGCATCCGCCGGCCTCGGCACGCCTGAGATAATCGACGCCCCCCGATAATCGGCGAAAACATTTCCTTGACCTGCTTGGCGCCTTTGTACTACTCGGAGTCAAAGGATTAAGCAAAGCGATGTAAGCTCGGCAACTCATAACCGGTTAATGGTGGAGAACGATGAAAGCGCAACACATGCATCGCGGTTCGATCGTTTCTTTTCTCCTCGCGTGTTTTATCTTTGTACCGTCGTTGACTCGCGCCAATTCGATGCTGGCGCAAATGTCTACCGACCCCAACCAATGGGTGATGCCGGGTGGCAACTACTCCGTCACGCGGTTTAGCGAACTGAAACAGATAACGACGGACAACGCCAAGCAGCTTCATGTCGCCTGGACGATGTCGACTGGCACTCTTCGCGGCCATGAAGGCCAGCCCCTGGTAATCGGCAACATGATGTACTTCGAGAGCGCCTATCCGAATTACATCTTTGCCGTGAATCTCGACGATGTCGGCCGCATAGTTTGGAAGTTCGAACCACCGAAAAATCCCGATGCGCCGCCCGTCGCCTGCTGCGACGTGGTGAACCGCGGAGTTGCCTACGCCGACGGAAAAGTCATTGCGAGTATCCTTGACGGTCATATCTATGCGCTCGACGCGCGAACCGGGAAAGTTCTGTGGACAGCACTCAACGCCGATCCGCTGAAGGGGCAAACTGTTACCGCCGCGCCTTTGGTGGTCAAGGACAAGGTGATCATCGGCGTCTCGGGGGGCGAGTTCGGCGTGCTCGGCTACCTGAGCGCTTTCGACCTCAACACTGGGAAGCTGGCGTGGCGCGCCTATAGTGCAGGCCCCGACGAAGGGATGCTGTTTGATCCCGCCAAGACCCTCAATGCCAACCAGCAGAAGCCGGTGGGTAAAAACTCCAGCGTCCGCACTTGGCGAGGCGACCAGTGGAAACTGGGCGGCGGCACAACCTGGGGCTGGTATTCATATGATCCCAAGCTCGATCTGATTTACTACGGCACCGGGAATCCCGGCAGCTGGAATCCGACCCAGCGCCCCGGTGATAACCGTTGGTCGATGAGTCTCATCGCGCGCCATCCCGATACCGGAATCGCGGCGTGGGCTTTCCAGATGACGCCGCACGATGGGTGGGATTACGACGGAGTCAATGAAGATATCATCGTGGATCTTGACGTCAAGGGTCAGACTATTCCCTGTATAGTGCATTTTGATCGCAATGGCTATTGCTGGGTTCTTGATCGCCGCAACGGCAAGCTGGTGGCCGTTGACAAATACGATCCAACCGTGAATTGGGCCAAGCGGATCGATCCGGTCACCGGGAGACCTGACGTCAACCCGGCCAAGATGACCAAGGCCGGCGTCAATGTGAAGCATATCTGTCCGGCAGCCGAAGGCGACAAGGACGAGCAGCCGGCCTCATACGATCCCATCACAAAGTTGTTTTACGTACCGACCAATCATATCTGCATGGATTATCAGGCGTTTGACGTGAAGTATAAGGCGGGATTTCCTTACGTCGGCGCCATCTTAAATATGTATGCAGCCTCGCCGGGAGTGCGCGGCCGTTTCATTGCTTTCGATGCCTCTACCGGAAAAACTAAGTGGGCCATCAACGATATGTTCCAGGACTGGTCGGGTGTTTTGACCACCGCCGGCGGAGTGGGATTCTACGGCACGCTTGATGGCTGGTTTCGCGCAGTGGATCTGACAAATGGAAAGATTCTCTACCAGTTTAAGTGCCCCTCGGGAATTATAGGTAATCCGATTACCTATATGCACCAAGGCAAACAATACGTTGCGGTTCTTACCGGCGTCGGCGGGTGGGCTGCGATCGGACTTGCGGCAGGTCTGACCAAAGGTAGTGAGGGTCTCGGTGCGGTGGGCCTTACAGCCTCGCTTGGTGACTATACCAACCTGGGCGGCACGCTGATGGTCTTCAGGGTGGGCGATTGATATCTAGCCTCCCGGAGCTGCCATGGCCGGAAGCGGTATAGTGATTCGCGGCAACGAGTAATAACCTTATCATGCAACTGAGTAAATTCTTCTGGTCGGTGTCCCTCATCGTGCCGCTACTGATCGCCGCGCCATCATGGTCGGCGAGCCTGAGGGTCTGCGCAGATCCGGATTATATGCCATTCTCCAACAAGCAGGGGGCGGGATTCGAAAACAAGATAGCAGCAGTCGTTTCGACCGCGCTTGGTACCAAGCTGCAATACTACTGGAGCAGCTACCGCGGCAATGGCGGTTTTAGCGAGTTTCTGGCCAGGACACTAGATGCTGGCAAGTGCGATGTAGTGATCAACATACCTTACGGTAGCCAGGAAGAGCAGACGACAGATCCGTACTATGCGTCCTCTTACATATTTATTTTCAAGAAGGGCAAAGGCTATGACGTCGAGAACATGGATTCTGCCGTTCTCCGCAAGGTCAAAATAGGTTTCGAAGAAGGGACGCCGCCCGAAGAGGCACTCAAGATTCGTGATTTGATATTTGATGCCGAAGCATTTCATATTGGCGATGATGAGGGCAGCTCGCCTGCCTCAATGCTACAGGCGATCCAGGATGGTCGTGTCGACGTTATAATTACATGGGAGCCCGCCGTCGGCTGGTTTCTCAAAAACTATCCCGATGTGCGAGTGGTGCGTGTGCCGAATACGCGGACTATGGGCTCTCCCGAGCAATATATGTTTTCGATGTCGATGGGCGTGCGAAAGGGCGACGATACGCTGTGCGCAAAACTGAACCGCGTAATCGCTACGCACAAAGCGGATCTAGAGGACGTGCTCAATCAATACGACGTTAAGCTCTACCCCACCGCAGACGACTCGCCTTGAAAGACTGGCTAAGGTTCGTGAAGAATTTCGCGTCACGTGCCGATAATCGGGGATTCTTCCATCCATTCAATTGCGCGAGTTCGATGTCAAGGCGGCTAGCCGAAAACGTAATTCGCAAGCATGCAATCGTCTTGCTCCTGTTATTACTGACCAGCTTCCTTCTGCCGGCACGCTCAATCGCCGCAGGCGCGAATGAGCCTAAAGCGCAGGAACTCGCGGAGCAACAGGACTGCTTCTCTTGTCATGCGATCAACCACGAGGTCGTTGGGCCGGCATGGCTTAAAGTTGCGCAAACCTATAGTGGTCAACCTCAAGCCGTCGCTATCCTTACGTTTAAAGTGATTAACGGTGGCGTTGGCCATTGGGGCACGGTCCCGATGCCCGCACATCCCAAGTTAAGTGAAGCGGACGCGACCGAGATCGTGAAGTGGATATTAGCGATGAGGGGCGAGGTAAAAGAGCCGCCGGCAAAGATTTACCAATATCGGGATGCAAGCGGGAAGGCCGTGACGGTCGATTTCAGAGTGTTCAACGATAATAAACATCAAGTGACGGACGATATTTTCTCTGGATATGAAAAGTACGATTCATATTGCTATCGCTGTCATGGTCCTGACGCGGAAGGGGGCGAGTACGCACCAGACTTGAAGAAATCGCTGGCCAACGGCATGACTAAGCGCGAGTTTTTCATTGTCGCGATGGAGGGTAGGAAGGACAAGGGGATGCCGGAGTGGGCGGGGTTCTTTACCGCCGACGAGATGCAACAGATTTACGAGTACGTGAAGGCACGGCAAATCGGGCTGATTGGCCCGGGCCGGCCGCCGTCGGCTAGCGATTGACAGGATCACTAGCTATTCCAGTCCGAGGCGGGCACGATTGGTATTCGAGGAGAACGCTGATGGAACCTGCCGATGCCAAGACTCAAACAGTAGCGATCGTCGGAACCGGCGAGATGGGCAGTGCTATCGGCCGCCGCCTGCGCGAATATGGCGCTCGGGTTACCACTTCGCTGCTGGGACGAAGCGACGCGAGTACCAGGCGAGTCGAGCGCGCGGGTCTGGAGGTCAGAAACGATGATCGGGAACTGATCGCCGATGCGGGGTATTTGTTGTCAATCGTCCCTCCCGCGCAGGCCTATTCAGTGGCCGAGCGTTTTCATGAACCGCTGAGACGCGCACCGACGAAGCCAATTTATGTCGAGTGCAACGCGGTCTCGCCGGCGACGGTGCGGCGGATTGCGAACCTGCTGGATGACACGCAGTGTGGTTTTATCGATGCTGGCATCATTGGAGGCCCGCCGCCGGCGCGGCGTGAACCGGGTGCCAGGCGAACGTCGATCTATGCTTCTGGAAAGGATGCCGCGCTCCTGAAGCGCTTGGTGGTTCATGGTCTTGAGATCGAACTGCTCGATGAAGAGATCGGCTCAGCCTCGGCGTTTAAGATGTGCTACGGAGCGCTCTCCAAGGGACTGACGGCCCTCGGTAGCGTGATTATCCACGCCGCCTCGCAACATGACCTGGCCGCCGCGTTGCGCAGGGAACTCTCTCAGAGTCAGCCGGAGATTCTGAAGCTGCTCGCCCGCAGGATTCCCGATATGCTTCCGAAAGCCTATCGATGGGAAGGCGAGATGGAAGAAATAGCTAGTTTCCTCGGCGATGACGAAGCTGGAGCGAGTATGTTCAAGGGCGCAGCAAAACTCTATTCTCGGCTGGCAGAGGCAGTACGGCAAAACCCCGAGCTCAAAAGTCGCGAGTTATCGGAGCTGCTGAAGTTTTTCGACGGTATCTGATGCCGTGTTCTGAGAAAGCACCATCGCGAGTCCACCGCAGCACGGAGAACAGAATAGATGCATAATTTCACGCCATTCAGCGCGCTGATCGGTGGTGCACTGATCGGTCTGAGCGCGTCGGCGATGCTGCTGCTGGACGGCAAGATTGCCGGTATTAGCGGTATCCTGGCAGGCGTCCTCAAGCCGGCCTCAAACGACACGCTCTGGCGAATCTGCTTTCTGGCGGGGCTGTTCGCGGGTGGACTGTTGCTCAGAATCTTAATGCCTGGCGCTTTCGACTTCGGCATCATTCGTCCGCTCCCAATGCTGACCATCGCAGGTCTACTGGTTGGATTCGGCACGCAGTTGGGCAGCGGATGCACCAGCGGCCACGGCGTGTGTGGTGTGAGCCGCCTTTCACCACGTTCGTTGGTCGCGACCGGAACCTTTATCGTCAGCGGGGCCTTGATGGTCTATCTGGTAAATCATTTGATCCGAAGCTCGCTATGAAAGCATTGCTGACCTCCTTCGTCTCAGGAATCGTGTTCGGCCTCGGTCTAGGGATTTCCGGAATGACCCGGCCTGTGAAGGTCATCGGGTTTCTCGATTTTTTTGGCGCCTGGGACGCGACCCTGGCCTTTGTCATGATCGGCGCGATCGCGGTTTATTTCGTGGCCTATCGCTGTTCCGTTAAAATGGCGTCTCCATGGTTGATGCCGAATTTCTCGTTGCCAAAGAAGAGCGATTTGGACACGAAGCTGGTCGTGGGTGCGGCGATTTTCGGCGCCGGGTGGGGACTCGGCGGGTTCTGTCCCGGACCTGTGCTCACCTCGCTCGCTTCCGGAGCACTTCCCGTCTTCGTCTTCGTCGCTGCGATGGTGGCCGGGATTTATCTTCATACCCGGATTGACGAATGGGGCGCGCTTGCCTTCGATTGGGCAAGTGCGCGCAGTCGCGTGACCGCTGTTGATCGTACCGCTAGCCAAAACGAATAGCCGGAGTGCCGAATCCGTTTGGAGTGGAATCCTGAAGCACGGCCACTCAGGGAAGCATTCGATCAGTCGCGCCACAGTTCAAAACCATGTAGATGCTTGCTCAGGTGTGGAGGGGTGGCCGAGCGGTTGAAGGCACCGGTCTTGAAAACCGGCAGCGGCGTGAGCCGCTCGTGGGTTCGAATCCCACCCCCTCCGCCAATGCTCTTTGCCGCCGAGATATCGCCGTGACCGTCATCCTCGCCTGCGTGCTGGTCGTGGTGGTTCTTCTCGGCCCCATCCTGCTGCGACCGGTCGAACGCAACCTCGAACTGTTTTTTCTGATCGTCGGAATTTTGACCGCGATCGCGATGGGCCAATTCGATGCGGCCCTGATGCGATCGGCACTTAGCGAACCCATTGCATTGAGCGCGGCGGTCCTGATCTTCGGCATCGTGTTCCGCTTCCTGCGGAATTATCTTGATCGTTTTTTCGCAGGCGCAATCAGAATCCTCGGTGAGCGCTGGTTGTGCTTCGGCCTGGCGATCATAGCGGGCCTGCTCGCCGGGTTTATAACCGTGGTGATCGCCGCGCTGGTTTTCGTCGAGGCGATTTCCATGCTGCGGCTTGATCGTAAGGCCGAGGTTGGTGTGACCGTTTACGGATGTTTTGCCATCGGGATCGGCGGCGGCCTGACACCGCTAGGCATGCCGGCGAGCGCCCTGGTCCTGGCCAACCTTCACGCGGATTTCTGGTACCTCGCGCGGCTGCTCGGCCCGTTCATCGTCGCGGGAATTGTCCTGGTTGCGATTCCCATCCTGTTCCTGCCGATGAAAGGCGGCAAGAAGCATCCGATTGCGGAGCGGGATTCGTGGCTGTCGATCATGATTCGGGCCGGCAAGGTTTATATCTTTATCGCCGGACTGGTTGCACTCTCGCGTGGACTGCAGCCGGTGGTCGACTTCTACCTGGTTCGCGCTCCGGACGCGTTTTGGTTTTGGCTCAATACTCTTTCCGCGGTGGTCGACAATGCGACCTTGGCCGCAGTCGAAATCGGACCGGCGTTGAGCGTGAGCCAGCAGCGTGCAGCGCTGCTCAGCCTGTTGATCAGCGGTGGAATGCTGGTTCCCGGCAACCTACCCAATATCGTCGCCGCCGGCCGGCTGGAGATTGCCAGCCGTGAATGGATGGGACCCGGACTGCGTACCGGGATCGCGTTGCTGGTTATCTGTTTCGCAGTATTGACCGTGATGGCTATATACCACTGACTATTCCAGAAAGGGATCCATTGCTTCGCCTAGACTCCTCGACTACGCTCCGACTTCGCTCGGAATGACAAAACGGAAGCCCGGCGGAGAGTCGATAAGGATTTGATCGATTACTTGCCAGGCGAGCCGTCTGCATCGTCCGGCTCGGCGGTGCCGTTGCCGTTCGCGCCGCTGTCTTCCTCCCGCTCGGCAAGGCCCGCGACCGCGCGCACTTTCTCGCCCTCGTCGAGCTTTACCAGCTTGACGCCCTGCGCGTTGCGGCCGGTGATGCGGACGGTCTTCACGTCGAGGCGTATCACCTTGCCGCCGTCGGTTATCAGCATCACCTGATCGTCGGAGCCGACCTGGCGGACGTTGATTACCTTGCCGGTTCGCTCCGTCACGTTCATCGTGATCACGCCTTTGCCGCCGCGATGCGTCAGGCGATATTCGCTGGCCGCGGTGCGCTTGCCGAAACCCAGCTCCGAGACCGTCAACAGCGTTTCGTCGTCGCGCGACGTCGCCATCGAGACCACCTCGTCCTGGACCAGCGTGACGGTCTTGCCGTCTCTCACACTGCTCGATTCGAGCTCCATGCCGATCACGCCTTGCGTGCCGCGTCCCATCGGACGCACCTCTTCCTCAGCGAAACGGATCGCCTGGCCCTCGCGCGTCGAGAGCACAATCTGCTGATGCCCGTCGGTGATCCGCACGCCGACCAGCTCATCGCCGTCCTCGAGGCTGATCGCGATAATCCCGGTCGAACGGACGTTGGAGAACTGTTCGAGCTCGGTCTTCTTGACGCGTCCGCGCCGAGTGACGAAGAACATGTACTTGCCCTCGGTCTCTTTGGGTATCGGCATGAAGGCCGACAGCGATTCGCCCTCGGCGAGGCTCAACAGATTCGCGATCGAGCGGCCGCGCGCCGCACGACCGGCTTCGGGCAGATCGTAAGCCTTAAGCTGGTAGACCTTGCCGGCGCTGGTGAAGAACAACAGCCGATCGTGAGTCGAGACCGCCACCAGCTGCTCGACGAAATCCTCCTCGCCGGTGCTAGCGCCGATTTTGCCGCGTCCGCCGCGCCGCTGGGTGCGATAGAGCGAGAGCGGGGTGCGCTTGATGTAGCCGCCGTGGCTGACGGTGACCAGCACGTCTTCCTCGACGATCAGATCCTCGACCGAGAAGTCGCCCTCGGCCTCGATAATCTGCGTGCGACGCGGATCGGCGAAGTCTTTGCGGATTTCCTTGAGCTCGCCGGCGATGATCGCCAGCAGCTCGGTGCGGTCGGCGAGGATCTTCCTGAGGCGTATGATGGTCGCCTCGGTCTCCTGATACTCGGCGCTAATCTTATCGCGCTCGAGCGAGGTCAGGCGGCGTAGTGTGAGGTCGAGGATTGCCTGGGCCTGGATCTGTGTCAGCTTGAACTGAGTCATCAGGCCGCTGCGCGCGGACTCGGCGTCTTTCGAGGCGCGAATCAGCTTGATCACCGCATCGAGGTTCTTAAGCGCGATCAGCAGGCCTTCCAATACATGCAGCCGCGCCTCGGCCTGGCGCAGCTCGAACAGCGAGCGGCGCGTGATAACGCGTTCGCGATGGTCCAGAAAGGCGAGCAGCATCTCGCGGATATTCAGCTCGCGCGGGCGACCCTCGTGGATCGCCAGCATGATCAGCCCGTAGCTCTCCTGCATCTGCGTGAGCTTATAAAGCTGGTTCAGCACGATGCGCGGCTCGGCGTCGCGCTTGAGCTCGATCACAATACGCATCCCGTCGCGATCCGACTCGTCGCGCAGATCGCTGATACCCTCGATACGCCGCTCGTTGACCAGGTCGGCGATCCGTTCGATCAGCCGCGTCTTGTTAACCTGGTAGGGAATCTCGCGCACGATTATCGAGGCGCGGCTGCTGCGCTTGTCGGTCTCGATTACCGCGAGCGCGCGCATCGTGAGGATTCCGCGCCCGGTCAGGTAGGCCTGGCGCACTGCGTCGCGGCCGAGGAGCTGTCCGCCGGTCGGGAAGTCGGGTCCCGGGATGATATCGAGAATTTTCGGCAGCGCCAGATCGGGGTTCTTGATCAGCGCCAGCAACGCATCGCAGACCTCGCCCAGATTGTGCGGCGGGATATTGGTCGCCATCCCGACCGCGATTCCGTCCGAACCGTTGATCAGCAGGTTCGGAATCTGGGAGGGCAGCACCTCAGGTTCCTGCTGGGAGCCATCAAAATTGGGGACGAAATCGACCGTCTCCTTGTCGATATCGGCCAGCATCAGCTCGGCGAGCCGTGTCAGGCGGCATTCGGTATAGCGATAGGCCGCGGGCGGGTCGCCGTCGATCGAGCCAAAGTTGCCCTGACCATCGATCAGCGGATAACGGACCGAGAACGGCTGCGCGAGGCGCACCAGCGCATCGTAGACCGCGGAGTCGCCGTGCGGATGGTAGCGCTTGAGGACCTCGCCGACCACGCCGGCGCATTTCGAATAGCGCCGATTCGCGAGCAGCCCCTCGCGGAACATCGCGTAGAGGATGCGTCGATGGACCGGCTTGAGGCCGTCGCGGAGATCGGGCAGCGCGCGCCCGATATTCACCGACATCGCGTAGTCGAGATACGACTGCCGCATGTCGTCTTCGATATTCAGGAGCGACGGTTCGTTGCGGATCGGTTCGTTGCCGTTAGTGGTCGCCATTGCTTAATCTGCTGACACTCTCTCTACCGACGCTGCGCGCGCTGTCTCAATGTCTCAATACCCACTCCATAACCGTTAAGTCGGGCTCCCCTAGCTTTCCGCGACAAGCGGCGCAGAGATTTACGCTTATGAGAGGATGCTCGGCATTCCACGGCTCGGTGGCTACTGGACCTGCCTCCTGGGGCACATATAGGCGCAGTACCTCAGTTCTTTCGCCTAAGCAGAAATCACATTGATTCGTTTCACGTTCATCGCGGGTTCCGTGGGGGCTCGTAGTGTGGCGCTTGGGAATTCGAACGTCTGCTGGCGAGCGTTAGGTTCAACAAGTTTTCGAATTTTACCTCATGTCCCTCGCGCAAATGTTCACCGGAATCAGACTCGGCGGCCCCTTGCGTGTGATCGAAACTTAAGGGTGCCAGCCATGAATGTTCCGGCCAGCGACGGCTTTCATAATGGTTTGCACATAAAGAACAGCAAGAAGCCATGTTGTATAACCGGTTCTGAATCGACTGAAGCCTCATACAGATTGCGCCGTCTTAAATATCCAGATTCTTGACGTTGAGCGCGTTCTCTTCGATGAACTGGCGGCGCGGCTCGACCTGATCGCCCATCAGCTTCGAGAACATCTCCTCCGCCTCCTCCTGTGACCCGACCTGGACCTTGAGCAGCGAGCGCACCTCGGGGTTCATCGTGGTCGCCCACAACTGTTCCGGATTCATCTCGCCCAAGCCCTTGTAGCGCTGCACCTCGACGCCCTTCTGGCCAGCCGTCAGCACGGCCTCGGCGACCGCCTTGAGGGTCTCGACGGTGTGTTCCTCGGCGCCGGACGCGAGCACGAAGGGCGTCTTGATTTCCTCGAGCTCGCCCGAGAGCCGGCGAATCTCGCGCAGCTCGCCGCTATGGTAGAGCCCGAGGTCGATAATGGTCGGCGGGGTGGCGCCGTTGCGCTGATGGGTGAAGACTGCGCGGAAGGAACCCTCCTCGGGCTCGATACGGCAGGCGAGATTAAGGTCCTTGGTATCGGGATCGCGGGTAATCGCGTCGGCCGCCTGCTTGAGCACCGATTCGTCGCGGAAAGTCTCGACCGTGACCTCGCGTGCCGATACCATCCGGGCCAACACGCCTACGATAGGACGCTCTTTGCTGCGCCGCTCGAGTGCCTCGTACATCCGATCGCGATAAAGCGCGCGGCGCGCGATCGCCTTGAGGCGGGCGCCCTTGATTTCATCGACACTCTTGCCCGCCCCGGCTTTGAGCGTCAACGCCTCAGCGCCCAGATCAGTCAGATACTCCTCGAGTGCGGCCTCGTCTTTCAGATAGCGTTCACTCTTGCCCTTCTTGGCGCGGAACAGGGGCGGCTGCGCGACGTGCAGGTATCCCCCCTCGATGATCTCGGGAAACTGGCGGAAGAAAAAGGTCAGCAGCAGTGTGCGGATATGCGAGCCGTCGACGTCCGCGTCGGTCATGATCACGATCGTGTGATAGCGCAACTTGGCGACGTCCTTATCGGTACTGACGCCCATCCCGAGCGCCGTAATCAGCGTGCGCAGCTCGGCCGAAGAGAGCACCTTGTCGATCCGCGCGCGCTCGACATTCAGAATCTTGCCGCGCAACGGCAGAATCGCCTGGATCCGCCGGTCGCGTCCCTGCTTGGCCGAGCCCCCGGCTGAATCGCCCTCGACGATAAACAACTCGCTGCGGGCCGGATCGCGCTCCTGGCAATCGGCCAGCTTGCCCGGCAGCGAGCCGGAATCGAGCGCGCCCTTGCGCCGCACCAGTTCCTTGGCCTTGCGCGCCGCCTCGCGGGCGGTCGCGGCTTCGACCACGCGCGCGACAATCCGCTTGGCGTCGCCCGGATTTTCCTCGAAATACTCGCCGAGCTTTTCGTTGACGAGGCCGGCGACCAGGCCCTCAACCTCGGAGTTGCCGAGCTTGGTCTTGGTCTGGCCCTCGAACTGCGGTTCGCCAATTTTGACGGTGACGATCGCGAACAACCCCTCGCGCGTATCCTCGCCCTCCAGGCGCATCTCCTTGTTTTTGAAGAGATTGTTGCGCGTCGCGTAGTTATTGAGCGTGCGGGTCAGCGCCGAGCGCAGGCCCGACAGGTGGGTGCCGCCCTCGACCGTGTGGATATTGTTGGCGTAGGTGAAAACCGTCTCGTGGACGGCGTCGGTCCATTGCAGGGCGCATTCGATATCGACGCCCTCGCGCATGTTGTGGAAATAGATCGGATCGTGAAGCGTTTCGCTGCTCTGCGTTAGCGAGAGCACGAACTCCTGGATGCCACCCTCGTAATGGAACTCGTCCTGTTTGCCGGTGCGCTCGTCGCGCAGCACAACCTTGAGACCAGCGTTGAGGTAGGCCATCTCGCGGAGATAGCGCGCGATCAGCTCGTACTTGAAGCGGACCTCGGGAAAGATTTTCGAGTCGGGCGAGAAGGTGGTCTTGGTGCCGGTCTTCCTTGTCGTCCCGCGCTGTTCGACCTTGGTCTTGGGGATGCCGCGTTCGTAGCGCTGATACCAGAGCTTGCCGTCGCGATGGACCTCGACCTCGAACTCCTCACTGAGCGCGTTAACCACCGAAGCGCCGACGCCGTGTAATCCGCCCGAGACTTTGTAGGCGTTACGCTCGAACTTACCGCCGGCGTGAAGCACGGTATGTACGACTTCGAGCGCCGAGCGTTTTTCGGTCGGATGCATGTCGACCGGAATGCCCCGGCCGTTATCCTCGATTGAAATTGCGTCGTCGCCGAGAATCGCGACGTTGATCTCGGTGCAGAAGCCCGCCAACGCTTCGTCGACCGAGTTATCGACGATTTCAGTGACCAGGTGATGGAGCCCGCGTTCGGCGGTATCTCCGATATACATTCCTGGACGTTTGCGGACCGCTTCGAGCCCCTCGAGAACCTTGATCGAATCGGCGCCGTAACTCTCAGATCCTTGTTTGTTTGCCATATAAACCGAACGGAACGTCCTCTACCAGCACTCCACAGCCAACATAGATGGTACCCATTTCGGGTTGCCAAGTAAAGCTGGACGAAGATGCGCTATCAAAAAATCAAACGTTGTTTATATGATAGCAGGAAATCACGAAAAAGAGCACGAATCGTAAAGAAATCTACCGGGTCGAAGCACTATCCAAAAAGGCCTCGATTCGAAGATAGCCGGAATCAATTCTCAAACATCGATATACATAGGCAAACAAGAATACGAATCCCCGGATCAATCCGCAATCCGCAGATCCTCGAGAAACTGGCGCGGGCCGACGTATCCCGCCTCGCGCTTGCGAATATGCCCGCTTGAGTCGATAAACAACGTCGTCGGTACCCCTTGGACGCCGAAATGGTGGGTCAATTCCTCGTTTTCGAGACTCTCGGCTGTAAGGTCGGCCCGCAACCGGATAAAGCTTGACGCCGCCTTTACCACGGCCGGGTCGGCGAAGGTCGTCCGTTCCATCTCACGGCACGGGATGCACCAGTCGGCACTGAAATCCACGACTACCGGCTTGCCATCGGCACGAGCGCTGGCCAACGCTCCCTCCTCGAACGGTTGGAAATGCAGCGTGACCTTTGGACCTCGATGCAGGGCGAAATAGGCGAGACTCACGACCGCAACCATCCCGAGTCCGACCCTGAACACCAGAAATGGCCGCCAACTCCGTCCGGCGGAGGTGATGAAGCCCAGGTAAATCCCAGCGCCTGCCGCGTAAAACGGCAGGATGCGATTGATGATATGGCCCGGGATCACCGGTTCCAGAAAGTAGAGCGCCAGGCCGATCAAAATGAAGCCGAATAACATCTCGGTCCATCGCAACCATTCGCCCGATCGCGGCAAGCGCCGGATGCTGCCCGCTGCCATCGCGAGTCCGATGTACGGCAACCCCAGGCCGACGGCGAGCGTGAAAAACAGCGCGAACCCGAAGAGCGGGCTGCCGCTGCGCTCGACCATCAGCAGAAGTCCCAGCACGATCGGTCCGATACAGGGCGCCGCCACCACGCCCATCCCGAACCCCATCAGCATCGCTCCGAGGAAGCCCGGGCGCGACACCGCCGCCCAGCGCATCATCCACTGCGGCGCCTGGACCACGAACACGCCGAAACTCGAGAGCGCGAGCAGTACCATCACCGCGGCGATCGCGCTCAGCACATAGACATTTTGCAATGCAGCGCCGAACAATCCGCCCGAAAGCGCGACCGCGACGCCGACTGACGAGAACATCAGCGCGATTCCCAGCACGTAGACGCATGCCAGCATCGCGACCTTGCGATGGGTTCCCGACTGGTTCCCGAAATAGGCGACCGTCACGCCGATTAATGGATAGACGCAAGGCGTCAAATTGAGCGCCAGGCCGCCCAGCAGTACCAGCAGGAAGCCCAGGAAATAGCCATGATTGCCGAACAGGTTCGCCGGCACCGAGGCATCGGCTCCGGAACCCGCGGTCCGATTTTCGATCGCGGGGCTCGCGGACCCTGTTCCCGCCGGCGTCAGGCGGGCGAAATCGATCGTCTTGCTGATTGACGTCGGCCGCAGGCACTCATTGTTGTTGCAGGCCTGGTAATCGATTTTCACCGCCCCCGGTTCCGACGCCCCTCCGGTGAAGCCGGATGCCGGCGTGAGCGGCACCTGGATAAGCGCGTCGCCGGTGAAGACCGAAAATTTCTCGCCGGTTGAGAATCCGAGCTTCACGATCTCCGGCATCGGATAGGTGATGGAGCCCGCTTTGACCCCCGCTGGAGCGATGATCTCGGCGTGAGTCGGGATGAAATCCTCGGAGAGCGGATGATTCGAGTTGATATGCCAGCCGTGAAGAATCCGAAACCTAACTTCGAGGATGCTGGTCCGTCCCGCCGCAAGTGGATGATCGAGGTGGAGGTCGCCGATCGCGACGACATCCGGATGGGCCGCGGCTGCCGCGTCCGGCACATGGCCCACGCCGAAAAACACCAGCGCAAGGACCAGCACGGCCATCGCGGTGGCCGGTCCGCCGCGCCGGCCGCATCGATGACTCGGCACGCACCGATGCTCTAAAGCTTGGGCGACTGCGAAACGTATCTGCGACATCTGGTTATCGAAAAACCAAACCGGAAAACGCTTCGGGTTTTCGTGGGCTAGCTATCTGCCATTGGCGGCGGCGGCCTGGTCGATAAGGAGTGGAATGTGATCGACGATCTCGAGTCCGTAGCCGGTAAGATTCGCCAGCCGCGGCGGAGTGTCGGACATCAGAATCATCTTTCGCACGCCCACATCACGCAGAATCTGGGCGCCGATCCCGTACTCGCGAAAGTCGACCGCGGGCTGGTTCAGATGGGTGCTGACCGCGCGCCTTTGCCCGTTGCCATTGAGCTCTGCCGCGATCGCGTTGGCCTCGCGCTTGAGATACAGAATGACCCCTTCGCCGGCCGCGGCAATACGCTCCATCGCGACCTTGAGCAGGCTCCGCGTATCGCGCGAAAGATAGCCGAATACGTCGCCGGGCAGGTACTCGCGATGGGCGCGCACCAGGATCGGCCGGCCCGCATCGACCGTGCCCATCACCAGCACCAGATGCTCGGTCAAATCGACCCGGTTGCGGTAGACGAGGGCGCGGAACTCACCGTGCGCGGTCGGCAGCCGTGCCTCCGCGATCCGCACCACCATCGTTTCATGCCGCAGCCGATGGCCAATAATATCAGCGACGGTCACGATCTTGAGCTTGTGAGTTCTGGCGAACTGCACCAAGTCATCACGCCGCGCCATGGTGCCGTCTTCCTTCAGGATCTCGCAGATCACACCCGCCGGCTTGAGCCCCGCCAGCCGCGCCAGGTCGACGGCCCCTTCGGTTTGTCCGGTCCTCACCAGCACGCCGCCATCGCGCGCGCGCAGCGGATAAACGTGGCCGGGCCGCGTGAAGTCGGTGGCGCGCGTCTCATCGCGCACTGCCTGCATGATCGTGATAGCGCGCGAATGGGCCGACACGCCTGAGCCGGAGGCGCTCTTGGCGGTGATCGAGATCGTAAACGCAGTGCCGAGCGGCGCCTGGTTGTTGGCGACCATCGGATTCAACCCGAGTTGGTCGGCGCGCTCCGAGGACATCGGCAGGCAGATCAGCCCGCGTCCGTACTTGGCCATGAAGTTGACGGCCTCGGCGGTAACCTTCTCCGCCGCCATGCACAGGTCGCCTTCGTTCTCGCGCTCCTCGTCATCCATCAGGATAAGCATCCGGCCGCGCCGGATCTCTTCGAGCGCCTCTTCGATAGAAATAAATGGAGCTTTGGGTTTAGCGCGTGGATTTATTTCGCCGAACATTCTGACTCAAGCCATCGGGCAACGCCGATCCCTGCCGGGGGTGAACGCTGCCCTTGCGGGCCCCTTAATTCTATACCGTCCTGAAATTTTCGCAAAAGCCCCTCGAGCGGGCAGGCCCCCGGCGTCCTGGCCGGCCAGGGGCACTTGATTACGGGGGATCGAGGCCATAATCCTGTGGTCTCCGGCCGCCGCCCAAGGACCCCGGCGAGCCAACCATCATGACCCGATTAGAAGAGCTCGATTTCGACCGGATGGCCGCCGAGGTGCTCGAAGGCGCAGAACTGCCGCGGCCTGCCGCACGCGCGATCGTGGATTGTCCCGACCATCGCCTGCCCGATCTGCTGGCGGCGACCCTCAAGGTGCGCTCTGCGGCGTTCGGGAAGCGCGTGAAGATTTGTGTGCTGCGCAACGCCCAGAGCGGCATCTGCCCCGAGGATTGCCACTATTGCTCGCAATCACGTCTCTCGAAGGCCGATATCCCGGTCTACAAGCTGCAAAGCGTTGCGGAGTTAGTCGCGGGCGCGCGCGAGGCGGCGGAAACCGGCGCGCAGCGCTATTGCATGGTGTGCAGCATGCGCGGGCCGGCCGCTCGCGATATCGAGCACCTGGGCGAGGCCTGCGAGCGCATCCGCAGCGAGCTCCCCAGCCTGGAGATCTGCCTTTCGCTCGGCCTCATGGGTCGCGCAGAGGCCGAGACCCTGAAGGAGGCGGGCGCGGGCTGGATCAACCATAATCTTAACACCAGCCGCCGCTTCTACCCGCGAATCTGTACCACGCATCGTTGGGACGACCGGGTTGCGACGATCGAAAATGTCCGCGCGGCGGGGCTCAGCACCTGCTCGGGCGGCATCATCGGGATGGGCGAGGACGACGACGATCTGCTCGATCTCGCTTATGCTACCCGGCGTCTGGCGATCGATTCGGTCCCGATAAATTTTCTACATCCGATCAAGGGCACGCCGCTCGCGGACCTCCGCCGGCTTTCGCCCGAGCGATGTCTCAAAGCCGCCTGTCTGTTTCGCCTGCTCAACCCGAAGAGCGAGGTTCGCGCGGCGGGCGGCCGCGAGCTCAATCTCGGCGCGCGCCAGCCGGAACTGTTCAACGCCGTCAACTCGATTTTCGTCAACGGTTATCTGACCACGCCCGGATGGGGTTACGCGTCGACCCGTGAGATGATCGAGCGCGCCGGCTTCGAGGTCGTCACGCCGTAAGGCGGATCGATCCCTGGTGCCGCGCCGAGCGCGCCTCGCACGGCGCGTTTTGCTCTGGCACAATAACGCTACCTCAGTCGGCGAGCGTCAATCATCGAACGCACAGTCGAAACCGAAGCCGCCGCCGAAACCGTCAGCGGTCAAATTTCCACGCGGGCCGGCGCGTTCCGGGCCCTCGGGCATCGCAACTTCCGCCTGTTCTTCGGCGGCCAGTTGATCTCGCTGATCGGTACCTGGATGCAGATCGTGGCCCAGGGATGGCTGGTGCTTAAGCTCACCAACTCGCCCTGGATGCTGGGGGTGGTCTCCTTCGCGGCCTATATGCCGATCCCGCTGGTGGCGCTGTTCGCCGGCGTGATCGTCGACCAGGTCGATCGCCGCCGCCTGATTATCTGCACCCAGACGGTGATGATGCTGAGCGCATTCACGCTGGCGGCGTTGACCTTTACGCACGTGGTCAGGGTCGAGCATGTAATTATTCTGGCTGCGCTCAACGGGTTCGTCAGCTCCTTTGACATGCCGGGACGCCAGGCGTTTATCGTCGAACTGGCGGGGCGCGAGGATCTGCCCAACGCGATCGCGCTCAACTCGATGGCTTTCAACGGGGCGCGCGCGGTCGGTCCCGCGGTCGCGGGACTGCTGATCGTGGTAAGCGGTATCGCGGGATGCTTTTTTCTGAACGGCGTCAGCTACATCGCGGTGATCTGGAGCCTGTTCGCGATGAATGTGCCGCGGCGCGAGCAGTCAAGTTTCGGCAACGTGATGCTGACGCGGATGCGCGAGGGACTCAGCTACTCGTGGCACCATCGGCCGACCTTCTACCTGTTTGTGGTGCTGGCAATCTCGGCCGGGTTCTCGATGCAGTATGCGGTGCTGATTCCATTTTTTGCCGCGCACGTCCTGCATACCGGCGCCAAGGGCTACGGCTTTCTGCTTGCGGCGCAGGGCGTAGGGGCGGTGCTGGGCGCGATTGGCGTGGCCTCGAAGTCCCACGATCCCCGGCATCTGCGCGTCAATCTGATCGTCGGCCTGTTCGCGATGTCGGCCTCGATCGCGGTCTTCGGGGTCTCGCGATCGTTTCCGCTCTCGCTCGCCGCGCAGATGGTCAATGGCGCGGGACAGCTGAGCTACCAGGCCTCAACCAACATGATGTTGCAGTTGTTCGTCGCCGACGAGTTGCGCGGCCGCGTCATGAGCATCTACACGGTTTCTTTCATCGGGCTTGCCCCAATCGGCAGCCTCGAGGTTGGTTTTGCTGGCGCCCATCTCGGCGCGGCAATCGCGACTCTGATCTGCGCTATCATCGGGCTCGGCGGCGCCTTCCTGCTGCTCAGCAAACAGCGGCTCCTGAACGTCGAACAGGCCCAAGCATCGGCATGAGATACCTGCTTGCGCTTGCGCGGTCAGCTTTCCGATAATCAGGCTGGCGTGGCGACCCGGACAAAACAGCGTGACGGCGCGGCAGGTGAAGGGGCGCGCAACGGCGCTTCGATGCGCCTGCTGCCGCCGATCGACGAATGCATTGCTGCCGCCGCATCCGAGCTTGACGAATATCAACTGAGCCGCGGTTACCTGAAGATGCTGGCGCGCCGAGCGCAGGACGCGATTCGCGCGTCGATCGCGGCCGGCGTTTCAGATCTGCCTGCCAGCCGCGCCGGGATGCTCGCACGGGTGACGGCGGCGGTCCGCGCGGCTTTTGCCGCTGACGGCGCGGCGCTGATGCCGGTGGTCAATGCGACCGGCGTCGTGCTGCATACCAACCTCGGCCGCGCGCTTCTGGCTGAAGAGGCAATCATCGCAATCGTGCAGGCGGCGCGCTCGCCGGTGAATCTCGAATATGACCTCGAAAGCGGCGGACGTGGCGACCGCGACGCGCTGGTCGAGCGGGAGCTGTGTGCGCTCACCGGCGCCGAGGCCGCGACCGTGGTCAACAATAACGCCGCCGCGGTGCTGCTCGCGCTGAGCGCGCTGGCGGCGGGAAGGGAAGTGGTGGTTTCACGCGGCGAGCTGATCGAAATCGGCGGCTCCTTTCGGATTCCGGAGGTGATGGCACAAAGCGGCGCGCGGCTCCGCGAGGTCGGCACCACTAATCGGACTCATCCGCACGATTTTGCTGCCGCGATCGGTCCCGATACCGCGTTGCTGATGAAGGTCCATCCATCCAATTACCGCGTGGTCGGCTTCACCAGCGAGGTGACGCTGGCCGAGCTGGCGGCGATTGGTGCGGCGCGCGGTATCGAGGTGATCGAGGACCTCGGCTCAGGCGCGTTGATCGATCTCGGGGCGTTCGATTTGCCGCGTGAGCCGCTGGTCGCGGAGAGCGTCGCCGCGGGCGCCGGGCTGGTGACCTTTTCGGGCGACAAGCTGCTCGGCGGTCCGCAGGCGGGAATCATCGTCGGCCGGCGTGCGCTGGTCGAGCGTCTGAAATCCCATCCGCTCAAGCGCGCGTTGCGCTGCGATAAACTGACGCTGGCGGCGTTGTCCGCGACGCTCGGAATCTACCTGCGCTCACGTACGGTGGCTGAGGCGCTGCCCACGCTGCGCATGCTGACCCGCACGCTGGACGAGCTCGACGATCTCGCGATTCAGTCCCGGGCGCTGATCGCGCCGCGGCTCGGACCCGGCTTCGCGATCGAGGTGGTGCCCTCGACCTCCGAGATCGGTTCGGGGTCGCTCCCCACTTATCAGTTGCCCAGCCGGGCGCTCGCGATCACGCATCCGACGCTCTCGCCGGACGCGATCGCCAGCTGGTTTCGTCGCGCGCGGCCGCCGGTAATCGGCCGTATTAGCGGCGATGTCTTTCAGCTCGATATGCGGAGCGTCGCCGAGTCCACCGTCCTGGCAGTGAATTTTCCGGATCGTGAAGCGGTTTGATAAACGCTTAAGGCGGAATTTTTCGCAGGAGAAAAACGATGCCCAACAACACTCGCAGGCGCAGGCAACTTCGCGGGCATAGGAGCAGCCGATGAAATTCGCGACCTTCCTCTACCAGATTGCCGGCCCCGAGATGGTCGCGATCGCCAGGCGCGCCGAGGAGCTGGGTTTCGAGTCGCTCTGGATTCCCGACCACATCGTGCTGCCGGTCGAATATCGCTCGCCCTATCCCTACTCGACTTCGGGGCGGATGCCGGCGCCGCCGGACACGCCGTTTCATGACCCGATCGTGGCGCTCGCCTTTATCGCCGGCGCCACCAGCCGGATTCGGCTCGCGACCGGCGTGCTGGTTTTGCCGATGCGCAATCCATTCGCTATCGCCAAGGCTGCGGCGAGCCTCGACGTGGTTTCAGGCGGACGCTTCATCTTCGGCATCGGTATCGGATGGCTCCAGGAGGAATTCGAGGCAATTGGCATGAAATTCGAGGGGCGAGCGCGGCACACTCGCGAGTCGATTGCGCTTATGAAGGAACTCTGGACGAGCCCGGCCCCGAGCTATCAAGGGCGCACGGTTAAAACGCAGGGGATACGTTTCGCGCCCAAGCCTCTGCAGCAACCGCATCCGCCGATCGTCCTAGGCGGCGATACCGAGCCTTCGCTCCGACGTGCGGCACAGGTCGGCGATGGCTGGTACGGCATCATGACGAGCCTCGATCAGACTGCACAGACGATCGCGAGCCTGCGAAACCATGAACGTGAGGCGCGTCGCTCGCGCCCGTTGGAGATCACCGTTAACCCCAGGTTTTCCAAGCCGCTTGGTCCTGAGCAGGTACGGCAGCTGGCATCATTAGGTGTCGACCGCGTGATCCTGAACGCGAGCCGCAATCCAGCCGACGCGCTGGCCGAGCTGCAAGGCATGCATGATGACCTGCTGGCGAAGGTCTGAATCTCGAAAAATCGATAGCGGTTCCGAATCGCCAGGCTTTTCCAACTTCGTTGACAGTGGCTTAAGCGGCGTTTTAAACGCTATCATTCAACCGACAAAATCTTGAGTGACAAGGCCTGCCGATGAAGCGTTGCCCGCAATGCAACAAGACCTACCCCGATGCGGAGCGATTTTGCCCCGATGATGGAACCGCGTTGGTTTCCGCCGGAGGTCCGGCGACCACGCGGGTCGATGACGTTCCGGGCGGTACAGGGCCCGAGCCGCAGGTCGAGTGTCCGGTATGCGGTGGCAAGGCCGAGCCGGGCGAGGTTATCTGCAATTTCTGCGGCGCCCGCCTCGACCCCTCAGCCGCGCCGTCGCCGCCGCAAGGTCCCGCGACGCCGCCCTCTCAGCCGCTGCGGTCACCGACGCCGGGACCCACCGGCACCGCGCGCGTCCAGCATACCTTTCCCGATGAGCGGCCGGGCGGCGAGGGTGATGATGACTCGGCGGGAGCGCGCGGTTGGATTGGAATCATCGGCTATACAATCGCGGCGCTGGTAGCGCTGGTTGGGGGCGCCTGGCTGGCGTTGCATCTGACAAAGTCCTCCTCAAACGCTCCAATCGTCCAAGCTTCCCCGGCCGCTACCCAGACACCTGCCGGCGTCGCAGCCGCGCCGCAAGTCACGCTGGCGAGCACAATCCCGACCCAGGTAAGCGGCCCGGCGGCAGAAGCTCCGGAACGAAATCGCGACGCGATCGACAAAGTTTTTGATAGCAACCGCGGGACCTTGCTCGGCATCTATGGTCATGCACTCGATACCGACAGCACGGCGCACGACGCAATGCTGGTGCACGTCTCGATCGATGCGGGAGGCAAGGTCGTCGCCTCATCGATTAAGACTTCGACTGCGCCCAATCCCAGCCTTGATGCTGAGGTGTTGAACTCGATCTCGACCTGGGATTTCGGAGCGAGTAGTGCCGGCGCCGCCGAAGCCGACTTGCCGATCGTCTTTTCGCACGGCGGTCCAGAGGCGACGAAGGCAGAATCGGCATTGAGCGCCAAGCTGGCGACGCTTGACCCGAATGAACCGCCGGAATTAGCGCTGGCGGCGCCTTCACCAACCGCCCTGCCGACACCGGTGGCGGCACTTCCGCCGCCGCCCGTCGCCGCAGCGCCGGCGTCAGCTGCACCCCGGCCTCGGCATCGCACACGGGTCGCTTCGGCGCGTCCGCCGAGACCGACGCTGCTCGAAAAGGTGCTGGATCGATTGCGTGTCGATCCGAGAACACGCCGCGTCAAGGCCTATACCAACAGCGGCGGCGTGGTCACGCTGTACGGCAAGGTGTTCGACGACAAAGCGCGGCGCATAGCAGTCAACAATGTGCAGGGTGTGAGCGGCGTCAGCGATGTGATCGATAATCTTACGACCGACACGGGCCAATGGCAGCAACAGCAGGATGCCATCATGCGCCAGCTTCAGGGCGCGGGGCTGACCAGTGTGACCGTCAAGGTGATCGGGAAAGATGCGTATCTCGACGGCACGGTGAGCAACGCACCCGATCGTGATCGCGCCGTCACGATCACCGAGGGTGCAGCGCCGGTGAAAGTACGCACCAATCTGATCAGGGTCGTGCCCGGGAACATCTTCGGTTTTTGATCAGCGTGCCAATGCGTCTCGAAACTGATTAGTACGCGTGCGTTTGCCGTATGCTGCGATTACGCTATTGACAAGGTTTTACGCGCGCGTTTATATGGTCTTGCATGTCGGGTTCGTCCTCTCGGGAGGCTCCAGCTTAAATGGCAGATGCGCCGACCTCGTGTAAGCAGGCATTTGAGATAATGCCGAGCCGCTTCAACAAGGAGGCCTCTAAGGGGCTCAATGTAGTCTATCAATTCGATCTAGCCGGCGATGGCGGCGGCAAGTGGCATGTAATCATCGCCAACGAGCAATGCCAGGTGAAGGAAGGAGCGCACGCTTCGCCGAATATCACAATTTCGATGTCTGCGCAGGATTATCTGGATCTCGTAAACGGCAAGCTCAACGGCCAGGTCGCGTTCATGACGGGTAAGCTGCGTATCGCGGGTGATATGGGCTTGGCGCTCAGGATGCAGAGCCTCTTTTCCGTCTAGACGGATGATCTGATCCTCTAAACTCCAATCCAGGCCGGACCGAAAACCGGTATCTACGAGCGACAAAGATCAGGCTGACCGAGAACCATCCAAATTCCCCGACCCTACTTGAGGCGGCGGCTTCACACGCGCACAACATACAACGTCGAAGTTCTAAAAATCGAAGCGGTTACGAATACGGCGCATCCGTCGCAGAATCCACATCAGCGCGATTTCTTTGATCTGACATATAGGAGGACATGGTTACGTTTAACGGAGGAAGGATAAAATGAGTTCGCAGGAGCCACCACCAGATACCGACCGCGACGAGACCGCTGCCGAAGCCGAAGAGCGGGAACATGCAGAGCGGGACCATTCGGTCGCTTCCAAACTTTCTGAAGAACTGAGCAATTGGCGGCGGCGGCGTCACAATGGCAGCAGCCGGCCTCGGCACCCCGAGGAGAGCGGCAGCAATGGAAGTTTCCAGTCTGACTCAGCTCGCACCATCAAGGTGCGCGGCCATGAAACGCTGGTGATTCGCAAACCGAAGTCGGCCTCACCGCGCCGCGACAATTCTGAACCGGCAGATCGATAAACCTCATCACAGCCCGATCGCTTGCGAAGAAGCACCGGCCGCGTGTTGGCGAAACGGCGTGCCGCTTATCGCAATACTTCGGCAGGCGTTTCGCGCAAAGCCTGGCGTGCCGGGTATATGGTAGCCAACAGGCATAGTGTCAGCGAAGCAAACGCCACCAGCACAAAATTGAACGGGTCAGCGGCGATCGGCACGGTCGAGATTCCATAGACCGCCTTGGGGATGTGGATGAAGTGATAGTGCGCGAGCGCGAAACATCCCAGCGCGCTTAGCAGAAGGCCGGCGGCGGTGCCCACCGCACCCACGATCAGCCCTTTCAACACGAACACCAGCCGTATCGCCGATCGGCTCGCTCCCATCGTGATCAGCACCGCGATGTCCTTGCGCTTCTCCATCACCACCATAATTAGCGTGGCAATAAGATTGAACGCGGCGACGCCAATCAGCAGCAACAGCACGGCCGAGTATACCCATTTGAGCAGCGCGAAACCGGCCGAGGCGGCATGGTTAAAATTGATCCAGTTGCGCACCGCATAATGCTGGCCAAGCTTCGTGCGCAGCACCTGGGTGATTTGCTCAGTATCGTCGAGATTGGCTAGATGCAGTTCGATGCCGTCGGCCTGGTCCGGGCGCCCGAAAAAGGTCTGGGTCGCCGCGAGGCCCATAAAAACCAGATCGCGATCGACGAAATCGACGCCGGATTCGAAAATCGCTCCGACTCTGAAGCGACCGGCCTTGGTCGTCAGTTGCCCTCCCGAGACGATCGGGGCAACCACGCGAACCGTATCGCCCACCTTTACTTTCAACCGCTCGGCCAGCGTCGTGCCGAGCGCGATCGTGCCCGCCGTCGGCGCTGTCCCGCCGGACTGCACGCCCGTTTGCGCCAGGTTCGCAAGGCTGCCCGCCCGGATATAGGCCCCGATTTTCGCGATCATCCCCGGGCTGGTGGCATCGATGCCGCGCACCACGACACCGCTAACTCCGCCCGCGGAGCTCACCATCGCCTGCGCCACGATGAACGGGTCGGCCGCGGTCACGCCCGGGATGTTTCGCGCGCGGCGGACCAGCGCGCCGTAGTTGGTGATCGCGCCGCTATAACTCTGGATCTCGATTTGTGGCGTGACTGCCAGGACCCGGGCGCGCAGGCTCGCCTCCAGGCCGCCCATCACCGACAGCGTGAGCGTCAGCGCCGCGACCCCGAGCATCACGCCAAGCGCGGTGAAGAGCGTGGTGACCGAGATGAACGCCTCTTTGCGGCGCGCTTTCAGATAACGCAATGCGATTTTAAATTCGTAACGCAACGATGATCCGTCGGCTGGTAATCAGATTGCGGGTCGCGTTGAAGCGTTAGTAAACGATCTGCTCGCGCTTGAGCGCCGCTATTTCGCCGCTGCTGAATCCGAGCATCTCGCCGAGTATCTCCTCGTTGTGCTGTCCCAGTGTCGGCGCCGCGCCTCGCAGTTCGCCCGGCGTGGCGCTCATTCGATGTTGCAGGCCTTCGTACGGCGACGGGCCCATCTCCTTGTGATCGAGCCAGTGCCAGAAATCGAAGGCGCGCAGATTTTCATCGCGATGCAGATCGAGGCAGGTCTGCACCGGGTAGGCTGCGACGCCTGCGGCCTGGAGTGTCGCGGTAAGCTCGTCGGCCGAGCGATCATGGACCAATCGATCGATGAAACGATCGAGCTCCTCGCGCTGCTCGAACCGCTGCGCCATCGTCGCAAACCGATCCTCGGCTGGTGCGCCGAGCGCGTCCAGCGTCGCCGCCCATCCGCGATCATCGGCGACCGCAATCGCGATCCAGCGCTCGTTGCCGTCTTCGTCGCCGCATCGGTAGGAGCCGTTGGGAGCATAACGATCAGATCGATTACCCTGGGCTCCGAGCACCCGTCCGTTCGCGAAATAATCGAGCAGCGTGGGCGCGAGATTTTGCAGGCCCGCTTCGTACTGCGCAAGGTCGATATGCTGGCCAACTCCGGTGCGGCGCTTGTAATCGAGCGCCGCGAGCACCGCACAGGCTGCAAACCGCGGCGCCACGTAATCGGTATATGCGCCGTAGGGTGGACAGATTTCGTCCTCCGAGTAGCCTGAGATGTAGTAGAACCCCGACAACGCCGAAAGCAACTGCCCGAAGCCCGCAAAACCCGAGCGCGGTCCGGTCTGTCCCTGCAGGCAGGTCGAGAGCATCACGAGGTCGGGCTTCAGCGCGCTCAGATGCGGGTAATCGAGCTGCCAGTTGCGCATCACCTTGGGCGTGAAGCTCTCGGTCACCACCTCGGCCCAGGGTAGCAGGCGGAGCGCGATCTCTCGGGCGCGCGGCTTGCTCAGATCCAGCGTGAGCGATTTCTTCGAGGTGTTGTAGCTTGCGAAGAACTGGCTCGAATTGATGCTGGAAGGCTGGCCGTCCGCCCAAGGCGGTGAGACGCGCAACACATCGATGTGCGCCGCGGACTCGATCCGGATTACGTCGGCGCCATTGTCGGCGAGATACTTGGTGGTAATCGGCCCGACCCCGACCCAGGTAAAATCCAGGACATGAAGTCCCTCGAGCGCGTAGCGTCTCATCGTCGTTCTCGCGTCTTTTCGTTCAAATCGCGCCGGCGGCGCGCAACTCGGCGACCCGCTCGGCGGAGTAACCCAGAAGTTTATGATAAACCGGCTCGTTATGTTCGCCGAGGGTCGGCGCCGGATGCGAGACATCGAGCGGCGTGCGGCTGAATTTAGCAAATGGTCCCGGCCGGCGCAGCGCGCGGCCCAGCACCGGATGATCGACTTCGGCGAAGAAATCGCGCGCGGCGAGTTGTTCGTCGGCCGCGGTGTCCGCCGCCGAATTCACCGGGCCCAGCAGCACGCCGCGCCGCGCGCCCTCTGCGTAAATCTCATGCTTCGTCATGGTGGCGAAAAAACGCTCGACCTGCTGCTCCATCTCGGCGTTCTCCCGTAGGTCCCGTTCTCCGAGCGCCATGAAGATCGCGGGGGTCCACGCCCTCCAGTCCTGCTGCTTCATCCAGTCGGCAGCGAAGCCCTTCTCGTCCATCCACTTGACCAGGCGGGAGGTCGAACCGGCGCCGACCGCGCCGCCCGTGATCATCATCGCCACGTGGCCGTCCTGGCATTTGAAAACGATCTTGCGCCTGAGTTTCGGTGAGCCCAGGTAGACACCCTGGCGGCGCAGGTAGTCGCCGTGCATGATCGGCATCGCCTGCTCGTTCATCAATGTCCAGACGATGCAGGCCTGCATGTTGACCACGACCCGCTGGCCGCGGCCGTCGACCTGGCGGGGAAAATGCGCCAGCAGTGAAGCCACCGCGGCTTCGGCGCCGGCATGCAGTCCGGCTTGGGGCAGGCTCATCTGCAGTGGCGGCTTTCCCGCCTGACCCATCAGGAACATCATGCCGCCGGCCGCCCACGTAACGGCATCGGAGGCCTTGTAGTTGCGGGCGGGGCCGGCCTCGCCGAATGGAGTGATCGCGGTATAGATCAGCCGCTGATTCGATTCGGCCAGCGCCGCATAACCGAGCCCGATCGATTCCAGGTAGCCGACCGGAAACGACTCGACCAGGAAATCCGCTTTGGCCGCGAGATCGCGCACCACGGCGCGACCGTCTGGCGAATCGAGATTTACAGTGACCGACAGCTTGCCCGCCTGGTGCGAAAGGAAATAGAGACTTCGATCGACGCCGGGCCGATCATCTAGGAACGGTGGAATGCGGCGCGTCGGGCAACCGGCGATTGGTTCAAGCTTGATCACCTCGGCGCCGAGGTCTGCGAAAATCTTGCCGCACAGCGCCCCCTGGTCGTCGGTCAGATCGAGCATTCGGAATCCGTTGAGCAGTTGCGACGGCATCGGCATTCAGGTACGAAGCGGGACATTTCAAACTATTAAGCGCGGCTCTGAAGCGCAACCGGCGGCCTCGCCGCTCGTGCATTCCTGCGACACGAGCCGGGCTGTGATAACAATTGGGTATGGCGCGGCGCAAGGAAGCGGCTCAGGAGGAGAGTCTTTTCAGAGCCCAGGTGTCGGCCGCGCATCCGCTGGCCGATCGGATGCGTCCGCAATCGCTTGACGAAGTCGTCGGCCAGCAGCATCTGCTCGGCGCCGGCAAGCTATTGAGCCAGATGGTCGCCGCGCGCGCGCTCCATTCGATGATCCTGTGGGGACCGCCCGGCACCGGCAAGACGACGCTCGCAATTCTGCTCGCCCGCCAGTCCGGCGCCGTTTTTCGATCGCTCGCCGCGGTTTCTTCGGGAGTCGCCGAGTTGCGTGAGATCGCCGAGCTCGCGCGCCGCGAGGCCGCGATGGGCCGGCGGACGGTGCTCTTTATCGACGAAATCCACCGCTGGAACCGTGCCCAGCAGGATGCCTGCCTGCCGCATGTCGAGAATGGGCTCTTCACGCTGATCGGCGCGACCACCGAAAATCCGTCGTTCGAGGTGATCGCGCCGTTGCTTTCGCGGATGCAGGTGCTGGTCCTGAAACCGCTCGCGCCCGAAGAGCTTGCGGCCCTGGTTGCCCGTGCGCTCGCCGACCGTGAGCGCGGGCTCGGCGGGTTCGAACTGCGTATCGACGATGCTGCGATGGGCGAGCTGCTGGCGGCCGCGTCGGGCGATGCGCGGCGGGCGCTCAATACACTTGAGATCGCCGCTGAGCTCGCGCGCCAGGCCCGCAGCGCCGTTGTCACCGCTGAGCACGTGCGCGAGGCGAGTCAACAGCGCACTCTGCTTTACGATCGCGGCGGCGAGGAGCATTACAACGTCATCTCCGCGTTCATCAAGAGCCTGCGCGGCAGCGATGCCGACGCCGCACTGTACTGGATGATGCGAATGGTGGAGGCGGGCGAGGAGCCGCTGTTTATCGCGCGCCGGATGGTAATCTTTGCGGCCGAGGATATCGGCAACGCCGATCCGCGCGCGCTACAAGTCGCGATCGCCGTGAAGGACGCGCTGGATTTCGTCGGGATGCTGGAGGGCGCCATCCCGCTCGCGCAGGGCGTGACCTACCTGGCCGGAGCGCCGAAGTCGAACGCCTCATATCGCGCGATGCTTGCGGCGGGCGAGGATGCGCGCAAGCTCGGCGCGCTGCCGGTTCCGATGCATATCCGCAATGCGCCGACGCCGCTGATGCGCGGCCTCGGTTATGGCGAGGGCTATCGCTATCCGCACAACTACGATGATGCGATGGTCGAGCAGGACTACCTGCCCGAGAGCCTGCGCGGCAAGGTCTACTACGAACCTTCAGAGCGCGGCTACGAGGCGCGAATTCGCGATTATCTGACCCGCGTGAAACAGGCCAGAGCGGCCCGCAATCGCGATTCCGGTAAGAAAAGTTAAAACATCCGCGCGGCGTCGTGAAGTTGATCCACGACGCCGCATCCGGACGCGTAAAGCTTTGGGATTTCTGGAGTGACCCCGCAATGGCGTGTCCCGGCCGCCATCGCGACGAGATTAGCGGGCGCCGAGCACTGCGTCTTTCAAGGCCTTTGAGGCGGTAAAGCGCAAGCGTGTACGCGCCGGGATTTTGATCGGTTCCCCCGTGGCCGGATTACGTCCGACGCGAGCCTTGCTCTTGCGCTTACGGAAAACTCCTAGCCCTGCGAGGCGCAACGCGCCTTCGCGCTTCAGCTCCCGGACGACCAGGCTCGACAGCTCCTCGAGCATCGATTTGGCCTGCTTCCGGGTGACTTCCACTTTTTCAGCGATATGGGCTGCCACCTGCGTCTGCGTCATCATCCTCCTCCTTGCCGCTTAGATTCTCGCACTGGCAGAGAGCTTGAACGAGTGCACAGCCTTTTTCAAGCGTGGCACAAGGGTTTTCGACGCTCGCGATACAAAAAAGTCCACAGGGCGGGCCAACCAGCATCACTCACCCGGGCGGTTTGGGTAATGCACCTCGGTCAGGAACAGGCCGGCGGCGGGCGCCGGCGCGGGCGCCAGAGCGCGATCACCGCGCAAGAGCAACTCGCTGATCGAGCCGGGATGCGCCCGGCCGCGGCCGGCCTCAGCCATCGCGCTGACCATCGTCCTCACCATGTGACGCAGGAAACTCTCCGCCTCCACACGATACGTGAAACGATTGTTGAGGCGCGTCCATTGGCTCGCATAGACGCGGCGCCGCGTACTCCGCTCTTCGGAGCCGACGCTCCTGAAACCGGCGAAATCATGTTCGCCCACGAAAATCGAGGCCGCAGTATTCATCGCCTCGAGGTCCAGCACTTCGCCGACCAGCCACGCGTAACGATATTCGAAGGCCGATCGGGAGGGCCGATTCAGAATCCGATATTCATAAACACGGCAAATCGCGCTGCGCCGGGGATCGAAGTCATCGTCGACGATGGCGCTATCCAGGACCGCGATATCCGGCGGTAAGAGCGCATTGAGCGCGCGCTTGAGCTCGGCGGCATCGAACGGGCGTGGGATTCTCGCCGCGGCAACCTGGCCGAGCGCATGGACTCCGGCGTCGGTGCGGCCCGCGCCGCGGACTCGCACCGGCGCGGAAAAAATCCGTTCCAAGGCCGACTCGAGCCGTCCCTGGATGGTGTCCTGCTCGCGCTGCAATTGCCAACCGGCATAGTTAGTGCCGTCGTACTCGAGCGTGAGCTTTACCTGCATCGCCGCCGCTAGACGGAATCGGAAGCGAGCGAGAGATTCTCCGCGACCCACACCGCGCACAGAGCAGAGAGACGCGCGTTGTCTATCACGCACCACAATGCGGCCCCGTTTGAATTACGATGGAGGCTGACAGCGATCCCCTCCTGGCCGGCTGAGTCGATCGCGCTCGGCGGCATCTCATCCTCGATCAGTATCAGGCCGGGCGCGGCCCGCAGGCGTTCGGAGCAGGTCTCGATTCCCGGCACCGTTGGAATCGCGATCGACAATGCGATCCCGTAAAAGATCGGTACCTGCACGACGCGCATCACCAGCGGCGGCGTCTCGCCCAGCAATGCCGCGACCTGGGAGGCCAGCGCATTGACGACCTCGGCCTCGTCGTCGACCGGATAGATATTGAAGGCACGCTGCTGCTCGTCGTCCTCAATATCCAGACGCGCATTGAGCAGATCGGCCGACTCCTCCATCAGCTTGTCGATCTCGTCCTTGCCGCCGGTGCTGGCGCCCATCATCAATGTGGCCGCGATGAAACCCGGGGTTGCATCGAGCGCTTTCACGATAGTCGCGAGCGCCTGGACTGATGGATGGGGAATCGCGACAACCTCTCCGGTTTTTAGCCTGTGCAGGCGCTCGCGAGAGGTAAGACCCGGCGCGACCATCAGGACAGACGAAGAAGCGATCCGTCCCGCAGCGCTCAAATCGATCAGGAGCGGACCGGGACGCGCGCGAACGATATCGGAGGCCAGACCTGGGGAGACTGCGAGAAAGGCCAGGTCGAAGCCGGCCAGATCGGCGGGTCCGTTGAACTCGGCAACCGGCCGATCATCGTCGCCGACCCCGATCATCTCGACGGCCCCGCGTTCGGAGGCGAACAGTTTCAACTCGGAAAATGGAAAGCTGCGCTCCGCGAGCAACTCGACGAGCTGACCGCCGATTACGCCGGTGGCGCCGACCACGGCTACCTTGAGACCGTGGCTGGACGCCCCCTCCATCATGTATCCGATTCCTGACTTTCGATTCGCTCGCGAACCAACCGGCCCATCGCCTTACATCCAACCAGCTTGGCGCCGGTGGCGCCGGCTTGGATGTCCTTGGTGCGATGGCCATCGTGCAGCACTGCCTCGACCGCGTTTACGATCAGCTCCGCCTCGGCGCGCATACCCAGCGAATGCTCCAGCAGCATCGCGGCCGAGAGGATGGCGGCGAGCGGATTGGCTTCATCACGGCCCGCGATATCCGGCGCCGTGCCATGAATCGGCTCGTACATCCCGATCCTGAAGCCCGCCCCGTTGAGCTCCTCGCCGAGCGAAGCCGACGGCAGCATCCCCATCGAACCCGCGAGCACCGAGGCCTCATCGGTCAGAATATCGCCGAACATGTTCTCGGTGACGATTACGTCGAAATCGCGCGGCCTGCGTATCAGATGCATCGCCATTGAGTCGACCAACTGATGCTCGAGCGCAACTTCCTTGTAATCTGCCGCGACTTCTATCGCGATCTCCCGCCACAGCCGGGAAGTCGCCAGGATGTTGGCCTTATCGACCGAGGTCAGCCGCTTGCGCCGATCGCGAGCCAGCTCAAATCCGAAACGGATGATGCGCCGCATTTCCTCTTCGGTGTAGTAACAGGTATCGACCGCCTCGCGACCGCTCTTGGTGTCGCGCCTCTCGCTCGGCTTGCCGAAATAGATTCCACCCGTCAGTTCGCGGAGTACGATGAAGTCGACGCCGCTGATAATCTCGGGACGCAGCGGGGACGCCGGGATGAGCTCTTTCAGCGTCCTAACCGGCCGCAGGTTGGCGAACAATCCCAACCCCTTGCGCAGCCCGAGGAGCGCCTGCTCAGGGCGTTTGTCGCCGCGAGTGCTGTCCCATTTCGGACCGCCGACCGCGCCGAGCAGCACCGCGTCGCTCTCCTGTGCCTGCTTGAGCACCTCGTCGGGCAGCGGCGAGCCGTGCGTGTCGATCGCATGACCGCCGACCAGCGCCTCCTCGAATTCGAGATCGACGGCCGACTGGCGCGCCACGACTTTCAGCACCTGCAGTGCTTCGCCGACGACCTCGGGGCCGATACCGTCACCCTTGAGAACCAGAATTTTATACGCCATCTACTAACCGGAGAGATCGCTTTGCCGAGTCTATCAGTCTGCCTGGGATCGATATCCTCAACGCGTCAGCGTATCGCGTCTCGGCCGCACGGACGCAAGCATGAGCGAACCGCACAGGCCCTGACCGGATCGGATGAGGAACAAGAGAATGCGTCCTTTACCACTCTCATAATAGAGCCTAGCGTTTAGCCCAACTGTGATTTGAGGGCAAGCCCCGATGAGTATCTGCCTTATGCTCCTGCCGCGGCGACGCTAGGCGCTCGGGTTTCGCGCAATTTGAGGCGATTGAGTGCATTGACGAGCGCCAGCGCGCTAGCCATCACAATGTCGCTGTGAGCACCCTGTCCGGCGACGGTCATGCCGTCGCTCCGTACCAGGCAGCTCACCTCGCCGAGTGCGTCGGTGCCGCCGGTAATCGACTTCACCGAGTAGCGTTCAAACACCGGAGTGATTCCGGCAATCTTGAGGATTGCCTTGTACGAGGCGTCGACTACGCCATCGCCGGTCGAACTCGCCGCGCGTGATTCGCCTCCGACCCGCAGCGTAACCTCGGCCTGCGGGGCGCTGCCGGAAGCAGCGGTGACACGCAGGTCGGCTAGCTCGTACCAATCCGCGGTATGACGCGTCTCTTCCTGAACGAGGGCCAGAATGTCGTCGTCGTACACCACTTTCTTCTTGTCGCAGAGGGCTTTGAAATCACCGAACGCCTTATTGACGTCGATTGCCGCGGTATCGACCCCAAGTTCCGTCAGCCGATTGACGAAGGCGTGGCGCCCTGAATGCTTGCCCATCACCAGTTTGTTTGACGGAATCCCGATATCCTCGGGCTTCATGATCTCGTAAGTCAGCTTGTACTTCAGCACCCCGTCCTGATGGATTCCGGCTTCGTGAGCGAAAGCGTTGTCGCCGACGATCGGCTTGTTGGGCGGCACCGGCTGGCCGATGATCTGCGAAAGCAGGCGCGAGGCCGGATAGATCTGGCGGGTGTTGATGCGCGACTCGACACCGAACAGATCGCGGCGCGTATGCATCGCCATCACCACTTCCTCGAGCGAGGTGTTGCCGGCGCGTTCGCCGATGCCGTTGATCGTGCACTCGACCTGGCGGGCGCCATTGTGCACTGCGGCCAGCGAATTGGCGACGGCGAGGCCGAGATCGTTGTGGCAGTGCGCGCTCCAGATGACGCGGTCGGAGTTCTGCACGTGATCACGCATATAGGCGAACATCCGGCCGAACTCTTCGGGAATCGCATGACCCGTGGTATCGGGCAGATTGATAATCCGTGCGCCCGCGCGGATCACCTCCGAGCAGATGGTGGCCAGGAATTCCCATTCAGTGCGCGAGGCGTCCTCGGCCGAGAACTCGACATAATCGAGATGCTGCTTCGCACGCGCCACTGCCCATGTGGCCGCATCCAGCACATCCTCGCGAGTCATGTTGAGCTTGTGGCGGAGATGGATTTCCGAGGTCGCGATGAAGATATGGATTCCGGGACGCGCCGACTTCTCGACCGCCTTCAGAGCCTGGTCGATATCGCCCTGGTGGGTGCGTGCGAGGCTCAGCACGATCGGTGCGCTGACTGCCTGGGCCACGCGTTGGACCGACTCGAAGTCGCCCGGCGACGAAGCCGCGAAGCCCGCCTCGATCACGTCGACGTTGAGACGTTCGAGTTGGCGGGCGATGGCGACCTTCTCCTCGACGTTCATCGTCGCACCCGGCGATTGCTCGCCATCGCGCAGCGTGGTGTCGAAAATCCGGACATAGTCCGGGTTGGGGTCCGCGGGGTTCGAATGCTCCATCAGATCTTCTCCCTCCTCGGAACGTCCATCGCGGTGGGATTCACAAGCGCGCCCAAAAGAAAACGCCCCGGGCGGCTTGTTCGGCCCACCGCCCAGGGCGTTCGTCTCAAAGTTTCAAGCGGATCAGATCTGCTTGACGACGCCCTTGGCGCAGGCCTCGGTAAGGCCCAGAGTAAGGAGCGTTGTCAGCAGTATCGACCGCATACTCATGAGCATTCTAGGGGGCACCGAATAGGGCAGTCAAGGCACCCCGCTTGACGGAGATCTTTAACTTGACCATCAGCCGCGACTTTGGTGCTATGTTCGTGTTTGCCGCTAGCTGGCAATCTGCTGATCAAATGCTTGTCGGCCACGGAGGGACCCAGCCATGATTTCCCTATCCCACGCCGGTAGTTCGGTGTTCTCGTCATCCGCGCCGTCTAGACAAGTGATGGTCGCGACGATCGATGGAATCATCACGATCGAGCGCGAGGCAGAAGATCCCGCGGCCGCCTGGCGGATCGGCGCGCGAGCGCTCGCCGGCAGCCACATTAGTTCGATCATCGAGCCAGAGCCGGGTCTAATTTTTGCCGGAGTATTTCACGGCACCGTGATGTGCTCGCGCGATGCGGGCAAAACCTGGGAGCGTCGCGACGCTGGAATCGATCAACCTGACGTCTATAGTCTCGCGTCGGTGCGCGTCGATGGGCGGCTGCGCCTTTACGCCGGCACCGAGCCGGCTCATCTCTACGTCAGCGACGATCACGGGCTGAAGTGGCGCGAGCTGCCGCAGATGAGATCGGTCGCAAGCGTGCCGACATGGACCTTCCCGGCCCCGCCGCACCTCGCGCACGTCAAGCACATCACCTTCGCGCCCGACGATCCCAGAACCCTATACGTGAGCATCGAGCAGGGCGGGGTTCTGAAAAGTAGCGACGGCGGCGAGAGCTGGTCGGAGTTCGGCGGCTTCGATGCGGAATATGACCAGGATGCCCATCGGCTGCATGTCGACCCGCGCGACGGCCGACGGATGCAGGCGGTGATCGGGATGGGGATATACGCAACGCGCGATGGCGGAAAGAGCTGGGAGCGCCGCACCAATCACGAATCGATTGTGGGCGGTTATCCCGATACGCTGGTCTATCAGCCGAGCAATCCTGACGTGATGTTTGCGGGTGGTGCCAAGGAAAATCCCTTCTATTGGATGCAGCATCGTTTTGCCGGCGCCCGAATCACGCGCTCGCGCGATGGCGGACAGACCTGGGAGCTGGTGCGTAACGGATTACCCGATCCCGAACGATGGCAGGGAGCGCTCGAAGCAATGAGCCTCGAGGAGTGGGGCCGCTCGTTTTCAATTTTCGCCGCAACCACGGCGGGCGAAATCTACGAGAGTCACGACGGCGGCGACCATTGGCGCGAAATCGCGCGGCTGGCGCCGGTCTCGAAGGGCGAGCACGCGCACCTGCTGAACGCGGCCTAATCAATAAAGCGAGAGGCGTATCAGCTTAAGCTTGCCGGCCGCCGAGCGGACTCGTCTCGCGAGCTTTCTGACTCGCGGGTTCGCTCGGCCTCAACACAGGCATCTTGGCGGTCATCCGTTCGCCCGCCAGCATCAGAAAGGGACCCGAGAGGACATAAGCGGTGGCGAGCACACAGGCCGTCACCTGGGGCACCGCGACCAGGCAGGTCAGCACCACCATCACGCCGGCGGTAACGGCAAGTGGCGCGCGATGGTAGAAGTCGATCGATTTGAAACTCGGGTACGGCACCCGCGAAATCATCAGAACACCGAGCGCGGCCGTGACCGGCGCGATCACCGCGACCAGCATCCGCGGCGCATCGATATAGAAATAATGGTAGCCGAAGACCAGGCCTGCGATCATCGCGGCGGCGCCGGGCACCGGGAGCCCGACGAAACGGCGCTTGTCGACGCTGCCGGTCTGGATATTGAAGCGCGCGAGGCGAAAGGCTGCGAACACCACGTAGAGCCCGCTGATAATCACCCCTCCCAGGCCCAGCGGGCGCAGCGCCCAGGTGTAAGCGAGCACCGCCGGCGCAACGCCGAAGGCGACCACGTCTGAAAGACTGTCGTATTCGACGCCGAACAGGCTCGAGGTGCGCGACAGGCGTGCGACGCGACCATCGAGGCCGTCGCAAATAAATGCCACGGCGATCAACACGGCCGCCCGGACGAAATGGCCATTGATGGCGGAAATCAGGGAGTAGAAGCCCGCGAGCAGGCCAAGGGAAGTAATCGTAACGGGGACCAGGAAAATTCCGCGCTTGAGCGGCGCGACCACCTTCTCGCGCCGATCACGCAACTCCGAAATAAGACGCAGGCGCGCTGCGCGTGCGCGAGGATTGCGCCGGTAACGGTTATTCATTGCTTCAGCTCTCCAATAACGGTCTCGCCTCCGCGGACCCGGTCGCCGATGGCGACCGTCAGTTGATAATCCATCGGCAGGAAGTGGTCGAAGCGGCTACCAAACATGATAAGTCCGATTCGGTCGCCAGCAAAGACACGGTCCTGCGGGCGGACCCGGCACACAATCCGGCGCGCCAGGTAGCCCGCCACCTGTACGAAGACATAACGGCGATCGGCGGCATCGCGTATCACGACCAGATTGCGTTCGTTGTGCTGGCTGGCGACATCGCTATAAGCAGCGTGGAACTCGCCGGGCGTATGCGTCACGGCCAGCACCTCGCCGCCCACCGGCGCGCGGTTCACATGTACGTCCAGCGGCGACATGAAGACCGAAACACGCCTGAAGGTTTGATCGGGAAGCCCGGGCGGCGAGCCTTCGCCGAGATCGCAGACGCGGCCGTCAGCGCCGGAGAGCACCACCCCGTCAGCGCCCGCGGGTAAACGTTCGGGATCGCGGAAGAAGAGCGCGAACGCGAGCGCGACGACCAGCAAGATAATCGCAAGCCAATCGACACCGAAGACGATCGCCGCAGCCGCGAGCGCGATCGGGATCAGAACGTGAATCGCGCCTTCGCCAGCGATTCCGATTCGCCGGGCCGGTCGATCAAACCATCGCGTGGGTTGGCGCAATCGCTCGATGTCCGTGATATTCCGGGGACTCGGTCAGTTGCGCGAGCGATCGACCAGCCGTTCGCTCTGCAGCCACGGCATGAACGAGCGCAGCCGCCCACCGACTTCTTCCAGCGGATGCTTGGCGCCTTCTTCGCGCATCCGGCGGAAATTCTTAAGCCCTTTGCGATACTCGTCGATCCACTCGTTAGCGAACTTGCCGGACTGGATGTCGGCGAGCAGCCGCTTCATCGTTTCCCGCACCTGCGGGCCGATGACCTGCGGCCCGCGCGTCATGTCGCCGTACTCGGCGGTGTTGCTGATCGAGTAGCGCATGTTCGCGATACCGCCCTCGTAGATCAGGTCGACGATCAGCTTGACCTCGTGCACACACTCAAAGTACGCCATCTCGGGTGCGTAACCGGCAGCGACCAGGGTCTCGTAACCGGCCCGGATCAGTTCGGTCAGCCCGCCGCACAGAACCGATTGCTCGCCGAAGAGATCGGTTTCTGTCTCCTCGCGGAAACTGGTTTCAATCAGGGCCGCGCGGCCGCCGCCGATCGCCGCGCCGTAGGCGAGGGCGATCTTCTCCGTGTCGCCCGAGGGATCCTGCTCGACCGCCAGCAGCATCGGCACGCCGCGTCCCTTGACATACTCGGACCGCACCAGGTGTCCCGGTCCCTTGGGCGCGATCATGAAGACATTGACGTCCTTGGCCGGCTTGATGAACTTGAAATGGATATTGAAGCCGTGGCCGAAGGCGAGGTACTTGCCGGCCGTGAGCGCGGGCGCGACTTCCTGTTCATAAATCTCGGCGCCCATCTCATCCGGCACCAGCATCATTACGATGTCGGCCTCGCGCGCCGCAGCAGCAGTATCCATCACCCTGAGCCCCTGTTTCCTGGCCTTCTCTGCGGAGGCGCTGTCCTTGCGCAATCCGACCCGCACGTCCATCCCGCTGTCGCGCAGGTTGAGCGCGTGGGCATGGCCCTGGCTGCCGAACCCGAGAATCGCGATCTTCCTTCCCTTGAGGACGCTCAGATCGGCTTCGCGGTCGTAATAAACCTTCATGGCTAGATTTTCTCCTGGCTGGATTCGCGGCGTCCGCGATGGTCGGGATTGAGCTGGATCGAGCGGGTCATCGCGACCTTGCCCGAACGCACCACTTCCTTGATGCCGAGGGGACGGACCAGGGCGATGAACGCCTTGATCTTGTCCTCGTCGCCGGTGACCTCGACGGTCACCTGGCGCGGGCCGATGTCGACGACGTGGGCGCGGAAGGCGTTAACGATTCCATCGAGTTCCGAGCGCGTACGCTCATCGATGGCGACTCGCACCATCACCAGTTCGCGCTCAAGGATGTCAACCTCGTTGAAGTCGGCGATCTTGATGACGCTGACCAGCTTGTTGAGCTGTTTGTTGATTTGTTCGAGGATCTGCTCGTCGCCCGAGGTGACCAGCACAATCCGCGAGACGGTCGGATCGAGCGGATCCTCGTTGACCGTCAGCGATTCGATATTGTAGCCGCGGCTTGAAAACAGACCCGCGACCCGGGCCAGCACGCCGAATTCGTTCTCAACCAGAACCGATATTGTATGGCTTGGCATTCTGAAGGATTTTGGCCCGCGTCATCGGACTACCCGCAACTGCTATGGCGCCTCGTGCTGATGGCGCCAGACGATCGCCATCATGCGATCCTTGGAGGCGAGCTTCAGTTTTTGAATCCGTTTTTTTTCGAGTTCCTCTTCCGTTGTCAGATAGAGCTTATGCCGAAAATCTTCGAGCTTGCGTTTCAGTTCCAGATGTTCGTCGTAAAGCCCTCTTAGTTCCTCGTCGTGGGCTGCAAGTTGGCGAACCAGCTCTTCTTCTCTGACCTCCATAAGTCCTCCGCCCCGGCTGTCGGGGGCCCCGCCTTCGCGGGTCTGAACGTAGCCTCGACCGGACGTACGTAACGCGGCTCGAGGGTCGCGAGCAAGTCAGATTCCCCGCGCGCGATTCGCGCGGCGCCGAGCGCCGCCACGAACCGGCCCAGGCTCGCAATCCCGTCAGCATCAAGCACGCCGATCCGGCCATCTTTGGTATCAAGGACAGATGCTGCAGCTTGCACCTTCGCATCTCCGACCAGCAGCAGGTCGCCGTTAATAGGGGGGCAAAGATGCTCGGGCTCAGTCACCAGATCTTCTATGATTTTCTCTAGCGCATCGGCGCCAACCCGGTAAAGGGCTGTATAGATTTCTTGTTTGCGGGCGTCCACAACCGGGCATACGAAGCTCCCGGCCGGCGCCGATTTGAGTGCCGCCGCCGCGTAGGCCATCGCGTCGAGGCTCGGTACGCCGGCCACTGGAATCTCAAGCACTGCGGCCAGACCTTTCACATAGCCGAGCGCGACCCGCAAGCCGGTATAGGAGCCCGGGCCGAGTCCGACGGCGAAGCCACGGAGATCGGAAAGCGAAACCTCGGCGAATTTCAGCAGATCGTCGACCTGGCCGGGGAGCCCCGCGCAATGCGACGACGAGCTGGCCGTCCGCTCGGCAACCACCCGGCCAGCGCAGATAACTGCGAGCGCCGCGGCCCGCGACCCGGTATCTATGCCGAGTATCGGTCCTGCGCCCGCACCTGCGTCGAACAGCCGATCAGCTATGAACGAGTCGCGCGATGTCATTGAAGATGACGAACGCCATCAGGGCGACCAGCAATAGGAGCCCGGCCTGCAATGCGAGTTCCCGATGGCGCAACTTGAGCGGCTTGCCACGAATTCCTTCGCAAACGAAAAACAACAGGTGGCCGCCGTCGAGCATCGGCACTGGCAGCAGGTTGATGATTCCGAGCTCGAGGCTGAGCATCACCATGAACAGCACGACGCTGGCCAGGCCCTCGTGCGCTTCACGCCCGGCCATTTGCGCAATCATGATGGGACCGCCGAGCGCTTGCCGCACCGGCGTGGCGCCATCAACGATCTGCGCGATTCCGGACACCAACGCGCCGACCATTCCTACGCTGTCGGTGCAGCCGGAATAAAAGGCATGCAACGGTCCGAGCCGCTGGATACCTTCGTCGCCGCGCGGAAGCACGCCGATTATCCAGAGCTTGGTTGTGCCGCCATAAGGATTCTTCTCATCCTCTCGCCGGGGCGCGATGGTGAAGGTCAGATGATCCACCTTACCGGCCGTGGTCCGTTCCACGTTGAACTCGAGCGGCTTGCCATCGCTGCTTTTGACCTTGGTCGAAAGATCGATCCAGGTATGAACCGGGCTCCCGTTCATCGCGATTATCCGGTCGCCAGTCTTGAGCCCGGCCTGTGCGGCCGGCATCCCCGACTGGATCTGGCCGACGATCGGAAGCAGATGAGGCACGCCGTACATCCCGATGGCAGTCAGCAGGATCGGTGCGAACAAGATATTAGCCATCGGACCGGCCATCACGATCGCAATCCGCTTGGCCAGACGCTGGCTCGGAAAGGCGCGCAAGCGGAAGCGCTCGAGCAGCCGTTCCGGATGGCGCGCGCTGAGGGCCTTGATGGCCGCGTCGAGCGTGCGAGCGCGGACGAGCTCGTCCAAGAGCATCGTCTCTTCGGGCTTCAATGGACGATGGAATTCGGCGAGCGCGATATTCGCGGCCGTCGCTTCGCTGCCCGCTACGGCTAAGCGGTCCGCGATGGGAAGGAGAATTTCGTCAGCGCGCGGCTGAACCTGCTTGAGCGCGAAACCGTCACCGTCTTTTGCGGTCAGCAAATCAAGGACGATCTCTCGCAGAAAGCCCTCGGTATCTTCGTTGCCGGTCTCCTCACCGACTTCGTCGCCGAGCATCCGTACATAGCCGCCCAAGGGCGTTGCACCCAAGGCGTATTCGGTTTCGCCGAGCCGGATTCCCCAGACCTTCGGTGGATAGCCGACCGAGAAGCGAAGCACGCGGACGCCCAGGCGTTTGGCGACTACGAAATGACCAGCCTCATGAACGATAATCAGGATACCCAGGATGATTACGGCAGACAGGATTGAAACCAGCATTCTTAAGCCTCTGCAGCAAAGCCTGCGAGAGCAGACCGTCAGCGTGAATAATAGTAAGTGAATGCCGCTGCGAAGACTAGGCTACAGGTGCGATCGATCAGTCCACCGTGGCCCGGAAAAATCCATCCCGAGTCCTTGACTCCGGCGGCGCGCTTCAATGCTGATCCAATCAGATCGCCGACCTGGGCGAGCAGGCTGATCGCGATCGAGACCGTCACGATTGCGGCGAGGTCCCAGCGCGGAACCAGAATCGGCCGCAGCACCAAGCCCGCGGCGACCGCGGCAAGCAGCCCGCCGATCGCCCCCTCGACGGTCTTATTCGGACTCACTCGGGGAGCGAGCTTGATGCGTCCGATCGCACGCCCGACGAAATAAGCCGCGCTATCCGTCGCCGCCACCACCAGCAGCAGCAGAATAGTGAGCGCGATGCCGCCGGGATGGTTTCGGAGCAACGCGAAAAAGGGAAACAGCGCGCCGACATAAACCGCGCCAATTCCGGTGAGCGTCGCGCCCCGGGGCGCGCTCTCCGTCCCGTGCACCAGCATCAGCGACATCATGAGGGCGGTGCCGATGAAGGTGAACTCGGGCACGAGTATGAAACGTTCGGGCGCCAGGAAGACCGCGGCGGCCGGCAGCAGGGCAGCGGCGATCAACAGTGCGAGTCGGCCCGGGCCACGTACGTCAGTCATGCTGCCGATCTCGAAAAGCGCAAGCCCGGTAAGCACCGCTATCAGCGCCGTGAACAGCCAGTCGGGCGCGAAGATGATCGCCAGTAGCAGCGCCGGCAGCACTGCCAGCGCCGTCCAGACTCTAGTTCGCAGCACGCAAGCGATGGTCGGCGGTGCCGTTGCCGTCGAGCGTGCCGAAGCGCCGCTCGCGCGCCTGGTAGGCGCTCAGCGCCTGCAGAAACTCGCGTTCACGGAAATCGGGCCACAGGGTCTCGGTGAAATAAAGCTCGGTATATGCCAGCTCATAGAGAAAGAAGTTGGAAATCCGCTGCTCGCCCGAGGTCCGGATCAGGAGATCCGGATCTGGCAGTCCCGCTGTCGCTAGGTGACCCTTGAGCAGCGGCTCGTCGATTTGATCGACGCCGAGCGTGCCCGCGGCGATCGATTGCGCAATCTGCCGGACGGCTCCGATAATGTCCTGTCGACCGCCGTAGGAGAGCGCGAGCGCGACCGTCATCCGGCAATTATCGGCAGTGGCTGCGATCGCCTGCTCGAGCACGCGGCGGACCTCGGCCGGGAGGCGCGCGGTATCACCAACCGCCACCAGCCGGATGCCGCGCTTCATCAGCCGCTTGGTCTCGGTCATCAGGTAGCGATGCACGAGCTGCATCAGAAAGCGCACCTCGGTGCTTGGCCGCAGCCAGTTCTCGTTCGAGAATACGAACAGCGTGAGGTTCGGGATGGCGAACTCCAGTGCGGTGTCGACCACCGCGCGCACCGAATCCTTGCCGCGGCGATGCCCCTCACTGCGCGACAGGCCCCGCTGCCGCGCCCAGCGCCCGTTGCCGTCCATCACGATTGCGACGTGGCGCGGCAGCCGCGCCGCTTCCCGCGACAGCTCCGG
>DATJRJ010000274.1:0-15323 GCA_035504735.1 Binataceae bacterium (SeqCode) | reverse complement strand
CCTAAAACAAGAATTTGGGAACGATCCGAGGTTTCCTCACGTTCGCGATGGCGACTGAAGTCAGCGCGCACGGGGTTTCCGGTGACAGCCACTTTGTCGGCGCTGAAGAATGCCGCGGTATCGTCGAACCCGACGCAGATTTTTCTTGCGAAGCGCCAGAAAGTCCGATTGGCGAGTCCTGGCCGTGAGTTCTGCTCCATCAGCACCAGCGGCGTGCGTGTGATGATCGCCGCCACCGCCATCGGCACGGAGGCGTAGCCGCCGGCACTCACCACGAGGTCGGCGCCGAAGCGTCTAAGCACGCCGAGCGCCGAGCGCGCTGCGCCAACGAATTGCGCGCTCGCGATCATGCGCTCGCGCAGGCTGTGACCGCGCACTCCATGGACCTGGAACAGTTCATAGCGCAGGCCGCTATGCGGCAGCCATCGCGCCTCGAATCCGGCACTGGTGCCGACAAATAGTAACTCGGTCGCGGGGCGCTGGCGTTTGAGTTCTTCGCCGAGCGCGACGGCCGGAAACAAATGGCCGCCCGTGCCGCCGCCTGCGATAATCACTTTCATCGCACCGCCGGACGCCGGCCGAGCGCGAGCAGCGCGCCGAGCGTCGCCATCGCCATGATCATCGCCGTGCCGCCGTAGCTCAAGAACGGCAGCGGCAGCCCCTTGGTCGGAATCAGCCCGATTACGACCGCGATGTTAATCAACGCCTGCAGCGTGAGCAGCGCCGTCAGGCCGACTGCCAGGAGGCTCGCGAACGGGTCCGGCTCATCGTGTGCGATGCGCATACCGCGGAAGAGGATCACGCCGAACAGCAGGATCACCACGATCGCACCGGCGATTCCGAGTTCCTCGCCGATCACTGCGAAGATGAAATCATTATGCGCCTGCGGCAGATAGAACATCTTCTGGCGGCCGGCGCCGAGCCCCACGCCCCATTCGCCGCCTGCGCCGAGTGCGATGTAGGACTGGATCAACTGGAAGCCCGCGCCGCGCGCGGTCTGCCACGGATCGATAAATGAGCTCAACCGGCGCATCCGGTAGGATTTCGATACCGCCTGTATGGCGAGGATCACAACTGCCCCAGCGCCGGCGCAGCCAAGATGAGAGGGGCGCGCACCCGCCGCATAGAGCATCGCGAACATGATCAGTACGATCATCACGGTCGCGCCGAAGTCGGGCTGCTTCAGCATCACCAGCGCGATCGGACCTGTGATCAGGAACACCGGCAGCGGGCCGCCACTGAAGAGCCGGATTTTTTCGCCGCGCCGGCTCAGGAACTCGGCCAAAAAGAAGACGATCGCAATCTTGACGAACTCGGAGGGCTCGATTAGCGCCGGCCCGAGATGCAACCAGCGCCGCGCGCCACCGCGCACCACGCCCAGCCCGGGCATCCAGACCGCCATCAGCATCACCAGTGATGCGATCAGGAGCGGCATCGCGAGACGTCGCAAGCCGGCCAGCGAGAGCTGCGAGATAAAGCCCAACACCAGCAGCCCGACCACCACGTGCAGCAGTTGCAGCTTGAAGAAATGAAATCCGTTGCCGGTTTTTTCGAGGCTCAGGAAATAGGTGGTGTTGAGCACCATCAAGAGGCCGAGCAGCGACAGCGCCGCCGCCGGCAGCCATAGCCACGGGTCGGGGCGCCGGTAAGCAACCGCCTCAAAGCGCCCGAACCAACTCTTTAAATAAGTCGCCGCGCTCCGCATAGTCCTTGAACTGATCGAAACTCGAACAAGCCGGCGAGAGCATCACCGTCTCACCCGCCCGTGCCATTGAGGCCGCCATCGCGACGGCCTCGGCAAGCGTCGTCACGCGTGCAATTTCAGTTGCGCCGGCCAGCGCCGCGGCCATCTTCTCGCGCGCCGCGCCGATCAGGATGACCCGGCGCACCTTGGCGCGCAGAGGCGCCAGGAGCGGCGCATAATCGCCGCCTTTGTCGGTGCCGCCGGCGATCAGGATCACCGGAGCGGTGGCCGCCGCCAGTGCTTCGACTACCGCGCCGACGTTGGTGGCCTTGGAATCGTCGATAAATTTCACGCCGTCGCGCTCGCGCACCAGCTCGATTCGATGCGGCAGGCCTTTGAAGCCGGACAGCGCCTGCTCGATCACCGGCGCATCTATCTCCATCGCCAGCGCGGCGCCCGCGGCCGCCATCGCGTTCATCAGATTGTGCCGCCCGGCGAGCGCAAACCCGCCCAGCGCAAGCCGGCCGGCGCGGCTATCGAGCCGGTACACTATCGCGTCATCTTCGATATGCAGCGACGGTTCCTTCGCCGGCGCCGACAGGCCGAAGCTCACGAGCTTGGCGTGGAGCTCGGGCGCGATCGCGAAGACTCGTGGGTCGTCGCGATTGAGCAGCGCCCAATCGCGGAAATTCTGATTGCGGAACAACGCCGCCTTGGCGCGTCCGTAGTCCTCGAGGTTGCGATATCGATCGAGATGGTCGGCGCTGAGATTCAGATAGACACCGACACGCGGATGAAACTTCTCGATCCACTCAAGCTGGTAGCTGGAGACTTCGATCACGCCCAGATCGTACGCCCCGCGCATCGCCTCGATCAGCGGCACGCCCAGGTTGCCGCCCACAAACACGCGCAGCCCGGCGGCCTTGAAGACCTCGCCGAGCATGACGGTCACGGTGCTCTTGCCGTTGGTACCGGTGATCGCGATGGTCGGATGGCGGAAATTGCGCGCCGCCAATTCCAGCTCGCTCCAGATCGGGATGCCGATACGGGAGGCATGGGCGAGCAACCGGTTGTCGCGCGCCACGCCGGGACTGGTGATTACCAGGTCGCAGCCCGCCAGCCACCACGGATCTTCCGCGCCGAGATGCAGCTCGCCGGGCGGCAACTCGGCATTGCGGCCGACCGAGTGGTCGCGATCGATCAGCACCAGGCGCGCGCCGCGCTCGAACAGAAAACGCGCCGCGGCCACGCCGCTGCGCCCCAGTCCGATGACCGCGACTTTTTTCCCCGCTACTTCCATCAGCGCAGCTTGAGCGTACTCAGTGCCAGCAGGGCGCAGATAATCGAGATGATCCAGAAGCGCGTAACAACCACCGTCTCCGGCCATCCGGCGAGCTCGAAATGATGATGCAGCGGCGCCATCCGGAAAATACGCCGACGGGTCAGCTTGAAGTAGTAGCGCTGGATAATGGTCGAGGCAGCCTCGATCACGAACACGCCGCCCGCGATCACCAGCACGATCTCCTGCTTGGCCAGCACCGCGATAATCCCCAGCGCGCCGCCCAGCGCGAGCGCGCCAACGTCACCCATCATCATCGAGGCCGGGTAGGCGTTGTACCACAGAAAGCCCATCGAGGCCGCGACCAGTGCGGCACAGAAGATCGCGAGCTCACCGGCGCCGATCACGTGCGGGACGTCGAAGTGCTCCGCCAGCTTCAGATTGCCCGCCACCCAGGTAAACCACAAATAGCAGAAGGCGACCGTCATCACCGGTCCAATCGCGAGGCCGTCGAGTCCATCGGTCAGGTTGACCGCATTGCTACTCGCGACCATTACCAGCATCGCGAACAGCACGTAGCCCCACAAATGAAGATTCGGATGGATGTTCTTGAAAAACGGGATTGTCAGATGGGTATCGAAGCCGAGAAATACGAACAGCACCACCGCGGCGATGAAACCGACCAGCGCCTGCGAGATCAGTTTCTGCGGACCCGAAAGCCCCGCGCCGCGGCCGCGACGAAGCTTCAACAGATCATCGGTCAAGCCGATCACCCCGTACCCGACCATCACTCCCATCGCGAGCCATACATAAGCGTCGCGCAGATTGGCAAGCAGCAGGGTCGCCGCCAGACACGCGGCCACAATCATCAGGCCGCCCATGGTGGGTGTGCCGGCCTTCTTGAGATGTTGCGGGACTTCGTCGCGAATCGTCTGCCCGATATGCGCCGCGCGAAAGCGCTGGATCAGAACCGGTCCCATCGCGAGCGATAAAGCCAGCGCGGCGAGCCCCGCCATCAGCGAGCGGAAGGTCTCGTAGCGCAGCACGTTGAAGATCGCGTGCGACTCGTGCGTGGGGAACAACCACAGGTACAGCATCGAAAGAAGGGCCCCCAGTGTAGCGGGTTTCCATATCCATCGCGACGACGCGCGAGGGCCGGCCGGATTCGACGGACCGGGGCCGCTCGGAGGAACCAATCCGGAGCCGTCGCGCGGCGCTACTGCCTGCTTGGCCTGCGTAGAGTCCTGTGCCGGGGTTGCTCCGGCGCCCCCTGCTGACGTTCTGAGGCAAGCCTCCGACCGGTTACCCCTACCCCACATCACCCACCTCCCGGCCGAAGGCTCCCCTCAGGACGTCAGCGTTCAGATTAAATTTGATCCGCAGCCCACCGCCCCAAGCCCGTATCCACTCGGACCGGCTTCATCGCCGTGCCCGTCAGTTCGAATGATTCGTCGCGCGATCGCGCAGCTCCGCGGTTATCTCGCGCACCGCTTCGCGATCATCGAAATGGCGCTTGCGCGTACCGACGATCTGATAATCCTCATGGCCCTTGCCGGCGATCACGATTACGTCGCCTGACCGGGCCGACCTCAGCGCGAGCGCGATCGCGGCGCGCCGGTCGGGCTCGACGAGATAGCTGCGCCGGCCGTCGCTTTCGCCGCTTTCGATCCGCTTCGATCCACTTTGACTGAGACCGGCCTCGACTTCCGAGATAATCTCGAGCGGCGATTCGGTGCGCGGATTATCCGAGGTCAGGATCGCGAGGTCAGCGAGCCGGCCGGCAATTTCGCCCATCAGCGGCCGCTTGCCGCGATCGCGATCGCCGCCGCATCCGAAGACGCAACACAGCCGCCTCGGTCCGAGCGCACGCAGCGCATTCAGCACCGCTTCCAGTGCGTCGGGCTTGTGCGCATAGTCGACCAGCACCGTGGTTTCCGGTGGACCGGTCACCATTTCGAGTCGGCCGGGGGCGCCTGGGCATCGCCGCACACCTTCCACCACCGCATCCGTTTCGATGCCCAGGGCCACCGACATGGCTGACGCGCCAAGAATATTAAGCAGATTGATCTCGCCGAGGAGGGGCGATCGGATTTCCAGTTTTCGGTCCAGCGCCGAGATCGATGCGCGCACGCCGTCGAGTCCGGTCGCATAGCTGGTCGGATAAACGTCGAAATCGGGACGCAGGCCGAAGCTGATTTTCCGCCCGCGTACCGCCGCCAGCACGCGCGCGCCGAAATGGTCGTCGCCGCGCGCCACCGCAATCGGGTCGGACCGATGGCTTTTGGGCAACAGTTCGGTGAAGAGCCGCAACTTGGCGTTGAAGTAGTTCTCGGCCGTGCCGTGATAATCGAGATGGTCACGGCCGAAATTGGTGAACAGGCAAGCTTTGAAGTTGAGCGCCTCGGCACGGCCCTCATCGAGTCCGATCGATGAGATTTCGGCCGCCACGCGCCGCACGCCCGCCCGCTCCATCGCCGCCAGCGCGGCCTCAAAATCGATCGACTCAGGCGTCGTCAGTCCGCTTTGCAGGCACCGCGAACCGGCGAAGATTCCGATCGTACCGATGATTCCGGCCGGCGCGCCGGCGCTCTCGAAAATCGAAGCCAGCAGGTAGGCGGTGGTGGTCTTGCCGCTGGTGCCGGTGATACCGATCAGGTCGAGGCGCTCGCTGGGCGCCGCGAAAAAGCGCGAGGCGGCCGCGGCCATCAACAGCCGCGGCCGTTCGCATTCGATCCAGGTCACCGCAGGGCGCGCTTGCGAACCGTCCCCTCCCCGCACCACCACTCCACGCGCCCCACGGTTTAATGCCTCTTCAACATGCGCGCGGTTCGACTCCGGGTCCCGCGCGGTCGCGAAAAATAGATAACCCGGCTCGACTCGACGCGAATCGTAAGCGAGCCCTGCGATCTCGGCCGCAGCGTCGCCCTCGAGCCGCTTGAGATCCACGCCGGCGATTAGCTCCGCGAGTCTCACCGTGACCTCCGCGGAATATGTTCGACACGATGGGCCGGATGCCGTGCACGGTCTCTGGCGCTTGAGCCTCGAGCTGCGTAATCGGCTCCGGGATCAGCCGCAAGCGTGAGCCTCACCGTATCCGGACCGGCAGGCGCGCCAGCCCGTGGCTCCTGTCCGACCACCCAGCCCGAACCCTTGACCTCGAGATTCAGGGCCCGCTGATGCGCGAGCGCCAGCGCCTGGCGGAGGCTCAACCCCGCAAAATCAGGCATCGAAGCGTTTGCCGTACCGGACCGCGCGGTATCGTCGGCCATTTCGGAAGCCGCCGCATCCTCCGAGACCATCGACTCGGCGTGCTTGAGAACATCGAGCGGCAGAATGCTGGCACTTTCGTAACCCGGCGGACGCGGCGCGCTGATATCGAGCTGGCGCACGGTGCCGGAAGCAATTTCACTGAAGACCGGCGCAGCCACCAGGCCGCCGAAGTGGCCGTGGCCGACGTCATAGAGCACCACCAGGATTACCAAGCGCGGATCGTCGGCCGGCAAAAAGCCGACAAACGAGGCAACCAGATGATTTTGGAAATAGGCGCCGGTGGCAGGATTCACCATCTGCGCGGTGCCGGTCTTGCCGGCCACAATAAAGCCGTCGACTTGAGCGCGATGCGCGGTGCCATCAGCGCCGTTGACGACATTGCGCAGCATCAGGTTCATCCGGTGAGCGATCGCTGGAGCCAGGGCGCGTCGCAGCATCTGCGGCGTATGCACCAGGATCGGCGCGCCGGTGGGACTATAGATCGCCTTGACCACGTATGGGCGCATGATCATCCCGCCGTTGGCGATCGCGGCGTAGGCGATCGCGAGCTGCATCGGAGTGACAGCGATCCCCTGGCCAAAGCCATGATTGGCGAGGTCGATTTCACGCCAACCAGATTCGTGGCGCAACAACCCGCTGGCCTCGCCCGGCAGATCGATTCCGGTTGGACTGCCGATACCGAAGGCGCGCAGCCCGCGATAGTAGCGGTCGGTGCCGAGCGCGAGCGCAATCTTGGCGGCGCCGATGTTTGACGAGACCTCGATGATATCCGGAAGCGTCAGCCATCCATGCGGGCTATCGTCGTGAATCGAAAAACGGCCGAACTGGAAGCGCCCGTCTTCGCACCAGATGCGCCGGCTGGTATCGATAGTGCCGTCCTGGAGTGCAATCGATCCGAGCACAGCCTTCATCGTCGAGCCCGGCTCGAAGGCATCCTGGATCGCGGCGTTGTGCAGTCGATTATGCAGACCGACGGCGCCGGCATTGATGTTGGCCAGCGCCAGCACCTGGCCGCTCCACGGATCAAGCACGATCGCGCTGCCGGCCCGCGCGCCGCTGGCGGCCACTTGCGCGGCAAGCCGGGTTTCGGCCAGCGACTGGATACCGGCGTCGATAGTCAGCTCGACCCGATCGCCGGGCTCCGAGTTCTTAAGCGCCAGCGGACTGTCGAGAATCGGATGGCCGAGGGCGTCATGGTAGATCCGCAGCTTGAGCGGCTCGCCGCGAATCTGCCGATCGTAAGCCAGCTCTACCCCGGAGAGCCCCTGACCATCCAACCCCGCCAGCCCCACCACCGATGCGGCCAGGTTGCTCTCCGGGTAGAAGCGTTTGTACTCAGTCACGTCGCCGACGCCCTCGAGCCCGAGAGCCTCGACCTGTTGTGCGCGTTCAGGCGCGAGATGGCGCGCGAGCCATACGAAGGGCGCCGGATGATGGACGCGGCGATCGAGCTCGGACCGCGAAATGCCGAGCGTCGCGGCCAGCCGCGCGCGATCGTCGGCATTGCTGGCAGCCAGCAGCTCGCGCGGGCGGGCGTAGATCGAGCCGGTTTCGGCCGAGAGCGCCAACGGCTCGCCGTTGCGATCGAGAATCGGTCCGCGCACCGCCGCCAACTGGACCTCGCCGCTATGCTCGCTGGCGGCCATCGAGTTGAGCTGCGGGCCGTCGAAGGCGACCAGGATCACGAGGCGCGCGATCGCGATCAGGAACAGCGCCGCCAGCAGCAGCGTCAGCATTCCGATTCGCGCGCGGCGTTTCTGAAAGGCGACGTTCACGGCACCATCACCACCTGTCCCGGCGCGGGCGGCGCCAGATGATAGTGCAGCGCCAGCTCGCGCAGGCGCGTGTGCGAAGTGAGTTGGGCGGTCTCGAGCTTGAGTTGACGGTTCTGTTCCTGCAGCCGAGCCATCTCAACGCGCAGTTCCGAGAGCCGATAACCTTCCTGCGTGACTTCGAGGCGTACCATCACGATCGTGAAACCGAGCGCCGCGATCGCCAGCACCAGGATGGCCGGCAGCAGCCGGTTGGGCGGCCGGGACGGTGACGGACGCCGCTTCATTGCGCACCCCGCTCGAGGCATCGAAGGCGTGCGCTGCGGGCGCGCGAGTTGCGGGCGACTTCGGCGGTGGACGGACGCATCGGCTTGCCGGTAATCGCCACGTACCCGCCGCTGCGGGCGAGAGTTCGGAAACTCTCCTTGACCGGACGATCCTCCAGCGAGTGATAGGCGAGCGTCACCATCCGGCCGCCCGGCGCAAGCCGCGCGGGGCCGCTGACCAGCAGTGCAGCAAGGCTTTCGAGCTCGCGATTCACCGCGATTCTGAGCGCCTGGAAGGTGCGGGTGGCGGGATGCATGCCGGCGATGCGGCGCGGGCCGAGCGCGCGTTCGATAATGGCGCGGAGCTGGAAAGTGGTTTCGATCGGACGCGGGCGGCGCGCGGCCACGATCGTCCGCGCGATGCGCCGCGCGTGGCGCTCCTCGCCGTAGTCACGAATGATGCGCGTTAGCTCGGCTTCGGTCTCTTCATTGACGAGGTCGCGGGCGCTGAGCGTCTGATCCTGATCCATTCGCATGTCGAGCGGACCATCGGATTGAAAGCTGAAGCCGCGGGCCGGATCATCGAGGGCGAGGCTCGACATCCCGAGATCGGCGAGCAGCGCGTCGATCTGGTCGATACCCAATTCATCGAGGATCGAGTCGAGTGCGGCAAAATCGGCCTGACGCAGCACGGCTCGATCACCAAAGCGGGCCAGACGTTCGGCCGCGGCCGCGAGCGCATGGGCGTCGCGATCGAGTCCGACCAGGCGATTGCAGGCCGAGTGCTCGAGGAGCGCCTCGGCGTGGCCGCCGGCGCCGACCGTCACGTCGACGATGATCGCCGGGCGATTAGCGAGCAGCAACTCGCCCGCCTCCTGCAGCATCACCGGTTCGTGAAGCCAAGCGCTCATCTTGTGCGCCGCATTACTCATCAATGTTTATATGCCCAACTTCTCCCTGAACTTGGGATCCTTGAAACGCTCCTGGGCGGCTGCGAAGATCTGCCCAAAGATGCGGCTGTCCCAGAGCTGAAAGAAGCTTAAGCGCGCAGCGAATGTAACCTCGCGCTCCAGGTTCGCGAACTCGCGCAACTTGGGCGGAATGAGGATACGGCCCTGGCGATCGAGCGGAACCTCGTGAGCGCTGCCAACGATAAAGGTAAGAAAGTCCTCGGTATCGGGGTCAAAGTGAGGCTTCTGCTGAGCGCGGCCAACGACCTGGCGCTGCCATTCGTCCGGCGGATAGAGCTGGAGACAGGGCTGTCCACTGGTGAAAGTGTTGGTAATCACGAGTGTATCGCAATGGTCGCGGACCAATGCATCGCGAAACCGGACCGGGATACTGACCCGTCCCTTCTCGTCGATCGCATGGTCGAAGCTACCGTTAAAGACCACTCTTCCACCTTAGTCCTCCACAAAATCCCACTCTCCCCCACTACAGTCAAGCGAAACAGGCATACGGAATCATTTTGTGGACGATTTAGGGGAGCGATAGAAAAGCGAAACAAAAACGAAGCCACAGGCGCACCACGATCGCATACAAGCCGCAAAGGGTCGCTTGCGCCTCCGCCCGGCGGTCTCTAATCTCAGGTGTCTTGAATGGAGCATCAGTAATGGCCGAGCCCGAAACCGAGTTCACCCCCGATCGAATGACGCGTCTTCAGTTCTTCAGCCAGGTGATGCAGGGATTGTTGATCGCCCTGGGCCTGGGCGTGCTCTGGCTGATGGAAACCGTGCGCAACGTGTTTTTCGATCTGCTCGATCGCTTTAACCGCAAAGCGCACGGACGCAAAGCCAGCGCTTTTCCGCCGGGTCGTCCGCGGCGGCGAGTGGTGAAGCAAGCCGGCTCGTGAGCCGCGCGATCAGCGCGGGCTCTCGCTAGACGACTCCCAAGCCTCGCAAACGTTCCAGTTCTTTTTGATCGACTCCGATTTCCGCCAGGACCTCAGCGGTATGCGCAGCGAGGATCGGCGCGGGCTTGCCGGCGCTTCCGGATCGATTCTGATCGAGCCGGAACGGGAGGCCGAGAACGCATACCGAACCATAGTCCGCATCGTGACTCTCGCTCAGCACGCCGCGCCGGCGCAACTCCGGATCCGCCACCACCTCCTCGACGGTGCGGACCGGCGCCGCCGGCACACCATTAGCGATCAGTGCCGCGATCAGTTCCTCGCGCGTACGCTCACGAGTCCAGCCCGCAACGATTGAGTCGACCTCATCGGCGATTCTCAGGCGCGCCGCGTGGTCTTCGAAACGCGGATCGCCGCACAGTTCGTTGCGACCCATTATCGTCGCCAGCGTGCGCCAATGTTTTTCCGACAGGCAGAAGATCAGCACCGCCCCGTCGGCCGCCGGATAGACGTTGGAAGGACAGACGCCCGGATGACGATTCGCGGTGCGCCGAATCTTTTTGCCCTGCAGCGCCGCCGAAAACACCGTCGTCATTCCGGCCACCGCGACGTCGAACATCGCGACCTCGACTTTCATTCCGCGCCCGCTGCGTACGCGCCCCAGGAGCGCGGCTAGAATCGCGCTCGCCAGATGGCTCCCGGTGCCCATATCGATCAGCGTGGCCGGGGTCTTCACCCCGTCGCGATCGGGATAGCCGGTCGCGCTTATCTGTCCGCACACCGCCTGAATACTGGTGTCCATCGCGCCCAGCTTCGCAAATCGGCTGTCAGGGCTATAGCCTTTTGCCGACGCGTAAATTAGCCGCGGGAATCGCTCGCGCAAATCTTCGTAGCCAAGCCCCATCGATTCCATCGTGCCGCCCGCGTAATTTTCGACGAAGACGTCGGCCCGCTCGAGCAGCCGCATCAGCAGCGCGCGCCCGCGCTGGTCTTTGAGATTGAGCGTCACCGATTTCTTGTTCGCGTTGAGCATCAGGAAGGCATAGTTGGTCTTGCCCGGATCGGCGGCGACGAAACGCAATCCTTCGCCGATTCCGGGCGGCTCGATTTTGATCACCTCGGCACCCATCGCCGCGAGCTGCATCGTGCAGTACGGAGCAGCATAAATCTGTCCGAGATCGATCACGCGGATTCCGTCGAGCGGCCGCTGGTCCATCGCGCCATCCTAGCGCCCCTGACGGCGATCGAAAAAACGGTTTTGCGGACCGGTCGGCTTTGCCACGGACTGCAGTTCCCGTCCGATCCGAGGAGCGGACGGGTCTGCGGCAGGTCAGTACATGCTGTTGCGAGGATTCAGCGGCAGGCCGAGTTCGAGGCGGCCGAAAGCTTCGTATACCGGGTCGGCGGTGAGGCCGACATGCGACGCGACCGTATGAATATCGCGCCAATGGCGTTGCATCGGGTTCGCGTTCGACAGGGAGCGCGCGCCCGAAACCGCGAACATCCGATCGACCGCCCGCACCAGCATCTGCAACGCCAACACGTAATCGCGATAGTTAAGCGCACGAAACGGTATCGACTGAAGCTCCTCGATCGAAGCGACCTTTTTCATCCGATCGATCGCACGTTCGATCACGAGCGCGGCGGCATCGATTTCCGCCGCCGATTCGGCGATCCGGATCTGCAGCGGGATGTGTTCGGCGAGGCTCATACCGGTATATGCATGGGCCTTGACCTTCATCCAGTCAACGAAAAAGTCATAGGCGCCGCGCGCGAGACCGAGCGCTGGACCGATCAGCAGCAACGGAAAACCGCAGACGAACGGCGTATGCCAGAAGCGTCCGGGATTGAGCTCGGCGCCAACCGCGGAGCCATTCAGGGTGTCGGCGAATGGAATTGCGAAGTCGGCGGAAACGAAGACATCGTCGATCAGCACGTCGTTGCTGCCGGTGCCGCGCATCCCGGCCGCACGCCATACATCCTCGATCCGGTAATCGCGGCGCGGCAACGCGAAGATCATCATCGCGGGCGCATCCGAAGGCGAATTGGGTGGGACGATTCCGGAGATCGCGATCCACTCGCAATGATCGATTCCGCTCGCCCAGCTCCATCGTCCGCTGAGCCGATAGCCGCCGGCGACCCGCATCGCCTTACCGCCGGGGGCGAAGCTGGTGCCGAACAGCGTGCGCGGGCTGGGCCCCCAGACCTGCTCCTGGACCTTGGCGCCGAACTGTCCCACCAGCCAGGTATGCCCGGCGAAAAAAGACAAACACCAAGCCGTCGAGCCGCAGACTTTGCCGATTTCGGCTGAGGTCTCGACCAGCGTATCCCAATCGAGGCCGGCCCCGCCGTAGCGCTCGGGAACCAGCGTCTCGACCAGGCCGGAGGCGACGATCTCCGCGACCGTCTGATCGTCGAGCCGCCGCTGCCCCTCGATCTCGATCGCGCGCGGCGCGACAAACCTCGCGAGCTCACGCGCACGCCTTACCGCCTGCTCCTTGGTCATCGTGAAACCTCGCGATTCAAGGTTGGAGGATTCTCCAAATCCACGCTCGTCAACTTATCGCCGCATCCTAGCCCGGTAACGGTGCAACTCGAAACGGGACGCGATGGATTAGTTTTGGCTGATCTTGGTCTCCACCAATTGTCTTGAGTGGCAGTTTAATGCCGCACGAAACGCTCCTAGGTCAAGAAACAGATGTATCTTTGGGGTTTCGGATGTCTTCTCTAGCGCGGCATGCCTTTTGCGCTATCGCGCTTCCTGTTTGGTCACACACACCTGAGCAGGGGGGAAGAATGCTTCGGATCAATCACGAGAGAGATGCGACCGGCCAGTACAAGTTGAAAACTGCACTGGCCGCGTTCGCTTTAGTGATCGGACTGAGCGCGGCTGCGATGGCGGCTGACAGCTCCCAGGCAGTGGGAGTGCCTGCGGCTGGAACGCCGCCGGGAACCTCGCTGTACGTTCAGCTGCTGCAAAAGGCGCAACCCGACGAATGCTTCGTCGGTATCGGCAGCCCTGAGAATCTGTATCCAGCGACGATGCCATGTGCTCAAGGGATACCGAAGGTGAATCAGGGTTATATCTGGGGGATGACCAAGGCGGGACAGAATCTTTGGTACGGCACATCGGCCAACCAGTTATGTACCGTTATCGCCAGCATCTTCGTACAGGCCGGCGTTCAACCGCCGCCCTTCGAGTCCAGTAATCTGGTCTGTGAATTTTCACAGAGTAACTACCTGGTCACGCATCCGACGGTGCCACCAGCGTTAGGCGACTGGCGGCCTCCCGAAATCCTGATGATGGACCGCACTACCAACGCCGTCAGCAATGTGACGCCGGACGACCCGCTGATTCAGCAGACCCTGGGGATTCGCGCTGCCGGCGCCTCGAACGACATCGTGCTGCTGGGCGGACCGGTGCTGGCGCCCTTCGGCATGCCGGCCCCAGGAATCAACTTGTTCGCGTTCCGAAATTCGACCGGGAAGTACCTGGGATCGATCACGCTCGGCCAGTATGCGGACATCCGGATTTTCATCCAATATCAGGGCGTGCTCTACGTTGGGGTGCAGAATCAAGACGGGTCGGGAAGTGTACTTAGATGGCGCGGTGACGGCGCTCATCCGTTCCAATTCGTGGAGGTCGGCCATGTCGATAACGATGCCGCCTACATCCTCGTTAATCGCAACCGGATTTTCGCCAGCACCTGGGGTGGCATGTCGAGCCCAAGCCACCAGCTAAGCGGGTTATGGGTGAGCCCTCAGATTCCGGTTGGCGGACTCACAGCACCGAGTGCGAGCCATTGGAAGGAAATCTGGCGCGTTGACGATTTCGAGCCGGACCCGGTTACCGCCCAGACCATCCTGGGCGGAGCACTAGGATCGTACAACGGCTTTCTTTATTGGGGCACGATGCAGGTGCCGATGATTGGAGCGCTCGCTAATATCAGCGCTTATCCGCGCATACCGACGCCCGCCGATCTGATCGAAACCGTTATCGGAACCGTTCGCCCAGACACGATCTTCCGATGCTGCAGCTCGAGCGTCAGCAAACCGAATATCAGGCTGATGTACGGTGATGCGCTCTTGCAGGTCTACAATCCGATGCAGGGCTGGCAGACCGAGCAGAACAAGATGAACGCACAGGCCTTGTTCGGACCCGCGGGTTTCGGCAATCCATTCAACGTCTATACATGGTCGATGGCGACCTACGACAATCAGTTGTTCGTCGGGACGTTTGATTGGAGCTATGTCTCGAGCGACTTGCTGGATGCGCTTATGTCGGCCCTCGGGATATTCGACCCGACCCAAATCGCCACCATCCAAACGCTGTTCGGACAATACCTGGCTGCCAGCGGAGCCACCTTTGGCGCCGACCTCTGGCGCTTCAAGAATAACCAGGGCGCTTTCGCCGAAACCCAATACGGCGCCGGCAATTATCTCAATTACGGATTTCGCACCATGATCGCTGACAAGCGGCTGTTCGTGGGAACCGCCAACCCGATGAATCTGGCGACCAACCCGGTTGATGCGCCGCTGCTCGGTGGCTTCGAACTGCTCGGGATGAGTCCATAGCGGCATTAGTTCATAGGATGAAGCCTGCTCTCGCCGGACCTATCGGGGCCGGCGAGAGCAACAGCAACCCGGCCGCCTGCCCGAGGCCGGTGCTGCCGACGCATTCGGGAACCATCGTCTCGACCAGGTCGGAGACGACGCTCTCCGCGACCTTCGCCCTAATTACTCAATTGAAAAGCACCGATATCGCACGCGCCTTTGGGACGTGTCACCCCGCGTTGATCGGTCGGGAGACAATGGCCGTCGATGCCGTTGGGTTTCGCTGGATTGGCGGCCTTAAGGGCCGGGGAACCAGCGGTTAACGCCTGGGTTTCCGTCGTGCCGGGCGCATTCAAGGCCAGCGGCTGAAGTATCGGGTCCTCGCCGATGACGTCGGTCGAGGTACTGCCTTTGATAGTGCATCCCGATGTGTCGAGGATCAGATTGTAGCCTTTCGAGTCCAAAGTGCCTTCGCAGTCATCGCTACTGTTGTCGGCGATAATCGAATTACCGCTGGTGAAGCTCTTGCCATTCGTCGTGCGGATCGCGCCACCGTCGGTGGCCTGATTATCCGCGATCGTCACGTTGTTGAGCGTCACGGTACCCTTAACATTCTCGATGGCGCCGCCCAGACCCGGTAAGTAATCGG
>DATJRJ010000273.1:0-5478 GCA_035504735.1 Binataceae bacterium (SeqCode) | reverse complement strand
CGCAGGTGATCGAACTAGCGTGCGTGGTCGGTTTCTGGAAGTTCTACAATACGGTCCACGACAGCCTGCATATCCCGGTCGAATCGTTTCTGCTCGGCGATACCGGCTACGTCGATCTGGCCCCGGTCCACGCCGGCAAGTAGATGACGGCCCGCGAAGGATGGGAAGCGGACGCCGTCAACATCGACATAATCTCTCTTAAGTGACCGAATCGGAGCCGCTAAGATGAGATGAACCTGAGATTCTTTTGTGGAAACTACCGGCGCATAAGCCATCGCGGGGAGGACTGCAAATGACATACAGGTACGTACCTGTGCTCCGTCCGAAACGCGGGGAGCGAAATGCGTTACGTGACCTGTCGCCAGCAGCTCGTAAGGACGTTGTTCCGCTATTTCTACTCACGCCAGAAAAGTACGTAGGAAAGAAGGCGACCCAAAAACGCCCCGCAGTTTCGCCCCCGAATCGTCTCGTTAGCGAGATTGAGGCGGCTTGGGGAACGCTGCCATTTTATCTCGATGCTTCGATGCTGCCCTACGCAGGCGGCCCGCATCCTCTCACAGCGATTGCGGCTAGAGCACGTGCTCGGCAGTTGAATCTAATTCCTGCCACTTGGCGAGGAGCAAACCCGCAATATCAGCAAGCGGTCAATGCAGTTGTAAGCGCTGACCGCAGAGGGGTTGCATTGCGCTTAGGGCTTCAGAGCTTTTCCTCCGCTGCCACATGGATCAATCAATGGAACCATCCATTGAACCGCACAGACCTTCTGGTCGATGTTGGCAACAACGTCGAAATGGTAGACGCTCTTGGTAATGCGCTTGATGCTAACTTTGCGAATTTGACTCAAGCAAATCGCTGGCAGACGGTAACTTTAATCGGCACCAGCCGGCCTGATAATTTTCAAGGCTGGCTAGCCGGTTTAAGAACAATCAAAAGAATCGAATGGACGCTGTGGCAGCGTCTTTCCAATGCGCTCTCTTATCGGCTCCATTATGGCGACTATGCAACAGTTCCATTCACTCCCGCCCCGTCGGGGATTCGTTATGGCTATCCAATCAACGTTGTTTACACACTGCGTACAAGTTTCCTTGTCTGCCGTGGAGTGAGTACTACCGGAATTGGAGCGGTTGATCCTAAGCCTCAGCTTACCGGTCACGCTCGGAACATCGTGGCCTATCCTAAGAGAGGATCACTTGCGAATTGTTGGGCGGATAGGGAGATCGACGCTATCGCTACCGGTCAGGACCCCAAATATCTCGAACATTGGGTAAGGATTGGGGTGAACCGGCATATTGAATTGGTGCGGTCGCGTTTGCCTTAGCCAACCGTCACGGCCTTTGAGCGTTGCCCGCACTCGCTCCGTAAGACGGTCGAACGACAACTCGCTCGCCAAGCGCTGGTGAATTTCTTTCACCCGTCGATTTCGCCAGCCGATGGCTAGGTTGAACTCATCAAGCACGGCAATCGCTTCTTCTTTCCAAAGCAGTTGCGCGATTAAGTAAGAGTCCGGATTCGGATTTCGCTTCGATTCCCTCTCTGGCCGAAGTGTCACCCTAATCCCGTTTTGCTCGGCGATCCAAAGACCCCACCATTTCGGGACTTGCTTCGACGCCTTCGCTACATGGCGTTTGCCGACAACCAAAGTGAGCCGGTCAAAAACACGGCTATAAAGCTCGGCCTGAAGGGGTAACCGTTCTAGCGTATCCCGGTCGCTTTTCAGTTCGTATCCGTTCAATTCACCATTGATCACTGCTAAGTCGATACGAACCGAGCCTGACCATATTCCCATTTCCTCGACGATCTTGGTGTCGGGATCGCTCGCGTACCGGGTACGTAACATCTGTCGCACCGCACTTCGCACGTCTCTGTCCCGCATCTGCCTATTCCCGCTTCGCGTGGCGACAGCGCTCTTCCGCTGAAGACGCAACGATGCTATCGTCCTGTATTGACAACGCGGTAGGACGGATTCTTCAGAAACTACGCGGTCAATCTTCTGGCAAAGATTGACCGCTTTTTTTTACCAAAACAAAAGTCTCAGAGCTATAGCTATGTGGCCTAACACGGTCGCCCACCGCCTTACCACATTTCTGTCAACATCAACATAATCCCCCCCTTGACAGATAGACGAAGAAAAAGCGAAACTGGCTCTCGTGTTAGCCGAGCGGGATATGTTCGAGGAGGGCAGCGCCGCCGCCGAGGAGCAGCGGCGCGGGGTCACTTTCGTCGAGATGCCGGTGAAATCGATCCTCAACCGATGCACCAGTCCGGCCATGCCGTTTCGATGGACGATCAATCCGTATCGCGGGTGCGAGTTCGGATGCGTCTATTGCTACGCGCGCTATACCCATGAGTTTCTGGAGCTACGCGACCCGGCCGACTTCGAGCGGCGGATTTTCGTCAAGCGCAAGGCCGCCGAGACCCTCGCCCATACGCTCGCGCGCACTCCAATCGGCTCCGACGCGATTGCGATCGGTACCGCGACCGATCCCTATCAGCCTGCCGAACGGACCTTCGGGCTGACCCGTTCGATACTCGAAGTCTTCGCCGGCGTCGGCGGCCTCGAGCTTTCGATCACGACCAAGTCGGCCCTGATCACACGCGACCTCGACCTGTTGCGCCAGATCGACCGGCGTTCGCGGCTCTCGGTTAACTTTTCGTTGATAACGCTGGATCGGCGGCTGCAGAGGATCCTCGAGCCGCGCGCGCCGCGGCCCGGATTGCGATTGCGCGCCCTGATGCGGCTGCGGCAGGCGGGAATCCGATGCAACGTGCTGGTGATGCCGGTAATTCCGGGGATCACCGATGCGGAGGCGTCGCTCGATTCGGTGGTACGCGCCGCGCGCGCGGCCGGGGCGAATGGCGTATGGTGGCGGACGCTTTTTCTAAAGCCCGCCGCGGCGCGACGCTTCATTCCGTTCGTCGAACAGCATTTTCCGCATCTGCGCGAACGGATTGAGGCTTTCTACGCGCGCTCGGCCTATGCCCCGCGCAGCTACGACCAGCATCTCGGACCGGTCTTCGACCGAATCCGTAAGAAATATGGCTTTGCGATCGATCGCGAGCGCTATCAGCAGGATCGGCCAGCAGACGCGCCGCAGTCATCAACGCCCCATCAGCAGCTTAAGCTGGTCGGCTAGATTAGCGATTCCCGCCCTGGGCGCCTCGACGGAAGCTGAAGCCGCGCCTTACTTCATGAGCGCTTCGCGGACCGCGGCGGCCGCCTGCCGGGTGATGGTTTTGCCCGCGTCCACCAGCGGCGCCATGTTGAAGACCGCGTGCGTCACGTACTCATAGCGAGCGCAGAGCGTCGGCACGCCCGCTTCGATCAGCCGCCGGGCGTACGCTTCACCCTCATCGCGCAATGGATCGAGACCCGCCGTAATCACGAACGCCGGCGGCAGCCCGCTCAAGTCCTTGGCGCGAGCCGGCGAGGCATAGGGATTATCGCCGTCTTCCTTGCGCGCCAGATAATGATTCCAGAACCAGATCATGTCGGCGCCCGACAGGAAGTAGCCGTCGTCCTGGAAATCGCGATACGACGGCGTGTCCATCGCCACGTCGGTCGCCGGGTAGATCAGTAACTGGAAGCGGAGCTTGGGGCCCTTGCGATCGCGCGCCATCATCGAAACGACGGCGGTGAGATTTCCACCCGCGCTATCGCCGCCGACCGCCACGCGGCCTTCCGGATAGCCGAGCGCCGCGGCGTTGCCGGCGACCCATGCGGTAGCCGCGTAACAATCCTCGGGAGCGGCGGGAAACTTATTCTCGGGTGCGAGGCGGTAATCGACCGCTACTACCAGGCATCCGGCCGCGTTGGCGAAAGCACGGCAGATATTGTCATGGCTGTGGAGGCCGCCGAGCACCCATCCACCGCCGTGGAGGTAGACCAGCGCGCCGCATGGCGAGCCGCTTTTCGGCACGAAGACGCGCAGCGGAATCTCGCCGGCGGGGCCGGGAATTTTGCGATTTTCGGCGCGCGCCACCTCCTCGACTCCACCGCTGCGCAGCAGGTCAACCACCTGGTCGAGTCCCTTGCGCGCATCGGCGACCGGCATCGTGCGCGGCGGTCCGCCGGTCAGGCCTGCGATCTGATCGAGCACCAGCTTGATTTGCGGATCCATCGTGAATGCCATCGGTGTCCTCCCTGATGGACGGGCGCCTTCCGTGCTGCGCCGCCGCCGGAGGCGGCGGTCGAGAAACTCAACTTAGCGCAAGAAGTTGGTGCGAGGAGCGGGACTTGAACCCGCACGGTATTTCTACCACGAGCCCCTCAAACTCGCGTGTCTGCCATTCCACCACCCTCGCATCGCACGACTAATGGCCCGGCGGCTGATTCGGCGGCGCGGGCCGGGCCGGCTGATTCGCCGCCGGCGGCGCCGCTTTCATCGGCGCAGGCGCTGAGGGAAACGACTTGCCGTTGAAGATACTGCCGTTCACTCGATGGGTCGAGCTATAGGCCAGAATGAGGGAGGTCGCAAAGAACACCGCCGCCAGCGTATAGGTCGCCTTGGTGAGCATGTTACCCGCTCCGCTGGCGCCGAAAACGGTCTGACTCGATCCGCCAAACACGGCGCCGACCTCGGCGCCTTTGCCCTGCTGCAGCAGCACGACCACCACGATCGAGATGCAGACCAGGATGTGAAGCACTAAAACGGCTGTGACCATCTGCTATTTCCTGAACCCTTGCCGCCGCGCCCTAATCGATAACTAGGCGGCCGAAGCCCTTACGATCCGGGCGAACGAATCAGCCTTTAAGCTTGCTCCGCCGACCAGAACCCCGTCAATATCCGGATGCACGAGCAGCGAGTCAACATTGTCCGGGGTCACGCTGCCGCCGTACAGGATCCGGACTGCGCCGGCGACTGCAGCGCCATGCCGGTCACCCAGCGCTTCGCGAATCGCGCCGTGGACCATCGCGGCCTGCTGCACCGTGGCAGTGCGGCCGGTGCCGATCGCCCACACCGGTTCGTAGGCTATCACCACGCGCGCGAGCTCGTGTTCGGGAACCTGGTCCAGGCCGTGCTGAAGCTGGGCCAGCACGATCGCCAGCGTCGCGCCCGCGTCATGTTCCGCCTCGGTTTCACCGACGCACAGGATGGCGGTCATCCCGTGGCGTAGCGCGGTCAGCAGCTTGCGATTGATAAGCGCGTCGTTCTCGCCAAAGACGTGGCGTCGCTCGGAGTGGCCGACGATCACATAGACCACGCCGAACTCCTTCAACATCGGCGCCGAAACCTCGCCGGTAAAGGCGCCGCGCTCCGCGTAGTGCATGTTCTGTGCGCCGAGAGCGATCGCGGAGCCGAACAACTCGCGCGCCACTGCTGGGATATTGATCGCCGGCGGCGCAACCATCACGTCGCGATCGCGGCCGAGCCGGGCGGCGTCGCGTTCCAGGTCTTTGCGCAGCGCCGCGGCCAGCGCCTGCGACTCAGGCGCCGTCAGGTTCATCTTCCAGTTTCCGGCGATCAACATCCTGCGCAT
>DATJRJ010000272.1:0-10866 GCA_035504735.1 Binataceae bacterium (SeqCode) | reverse complement strand
ACGGCGGCGTGAACGTCCGCTGAGGTAAGCGTCGCGGTTCGATGCTTGGGCCGGAGGATGAAGCGGCGTTTCTCGCTGCGCGCCAGCATCCCTTCGCGGGTCATGTCGCCGATCAACTTGCTCACCATCGGTCGGGAACTTCCGATCATTTCCGCCAAGTCCTCGTGACTGAGCTCGGGCACCAGCAGCGTGCCGCGCTTGTCGTCGATACCGAAGCGGGCGGCGAGGCTGTTAAACACCATTTCGAGCCGGGTCCGGAATGGCGAACCGAGAAACGAAACGTAGCGCTCGAACATCGTGGACCAGGCGACGTTAAGCTGCTCGAACAAATCAATTGTGGTCACACTGTCGAGCTTGTTCAGGATCGGGACAATTTGGTCGCGGGTGAACAATCCTACCGAGCATTTCGTCAAGGCGTGCGCCTCCAGCAGATGATGGCGGCGGCCCTTGCAATCTCTGTCATTGACAAATCCGAGGAAGTCTCCAGGCCGTGCGAGGTCGATTAGAGTCCGATTCCCGTCCCCATGTGGCAGATACAGCTTGACCAGTCCTTTGAGGAGCCAGAAACAAAGGTCGCAGGATCCGCCTCGTACGAAGATGACCGCTCCCTTCTCGTACGTGACCGGAGTCAAACGGTCCTCGATTTCGGACGCCACGCCAATCGGCAGGCCGCACGACTCCATCTTCTGCTCAAAACGGGAACGAAATTCCGGGATTTGCGTTTGCATGATCGTTGCCCCGATAGATTTTTATCGCTCTACTCCCATTTTTTTAAATCGCGCTGCAAGCTGTGGAGCTAATTGCCAAATCGCCCACATGTAGCAGAATTAAGGAGGCTGAACTTCGCCACAATTAACTAAAGATATAGATTTGAAATTTGCGCCGCGCCGATGATCAAACTCCTGCTTGAAAGCTGGCCCCTGCGTTTTGATCGAAATCGCTGAAAAGTCGGTTTTGTGTCCTGGCCGCCTATTCGCTGGCCATTCATCGCTTGTGGCTTAGCGAGCCTCGATATGTTTTCTCGAGCTTGCGAAGCTGCTTCCGGGCATGCTTTTTCAAACGCTTCACGGACCGCCGGGTTTCTTCTGACAGAGCCTGCGTCGAATAGATTGCGGTATCCGTGCCCTCCCTTCCGTCTCTATGAAGTGTTTGATTCTCGATCATGTGATTCCACCAATTCGGGAATCATTCTGAGTTACCTGCCAAAGCCTCGATTCGTCCAGCAGAAGAATCTTTGCTGATTCCCTCCTGTCGCCAACCGGGTAGCGTGCCGAATGAAATTGTCGCAAACCGGCTGCCAGCCTGCGCTGTCCGAAAGATCTGAACGCGCTGCTCAATTCCGGGGATATTTGAGAGAACCGCGGTCGGTACTCAAGCAAGTTGCAGAAAGAAGGAACTCCTCCGAGCGGAGGCATCAATGCGTTTCAGATTCGCCCCATGAGCACCCTGATCAGGATCCGAATGGCAGTATCGTGGTAGTTGCGAAGCCTGCCAACTCGCCGAATGCGTCGCGAGCGACGATCCCTGCCTCAAAAGAAATTAGCCGATTCGAGACTGCCGTGGGCGCGGAAAGAAATTACCAGAGCGCCAGGACTGAGAAGACCAAGGCCAAGCCGAAGACGTATGCGACGATTGCCGTAATTGGGAGCTTGGGGTCGGACCATCCGGCGATCATTGCGCGCCTCCTTTCTTAATTTGAGAGGGGGGCCTGCCGCCCGGAGGGGGGACACCGGACGACAGGCCACTAGCGCAGTCGACAACCGAAAAGCTAGTGCGCGTTTGCAGGCTCGACAATGAACGAAAGTTATAGCTGCGCGGGATCGGTAGCACCGGGCCGCGAGCCTCGATTATTTCTGCCCGCTCACGCAGACGTTAGTTGTTCGTATATGCGCGCGATCCGGTACGATCATTGCTCTCCTTCGGGGACGGCCAAATAATGCATGACAGGCCAAGGTCCTCCAATTTAGCGAACGATGCCAAATGAACCAGCAAATCACCTTGGAGCCGAAACGGACGCTATTAGCCCTCGTCCCGAGCGAAACAAGCTTTCCCGCTATAAGGCCAAACGTGATTTCAGCAAAACTGCTGAACCAAGCGGCGAGAATACGATCGTACCTTCCGAGGTCCGCCGCTTCGTAATCCAAAAACATGCCGCCACGCGTCTTCACTACGATTTCCGCCTCGAACTTGACGGCGTATTTAAATCGTGGGCCGTCACGCGGGGGCCATCGATCGATCCACATGATAAACGCCTCGCCATCGAGGTCGAAGACCATCCGCTTGACTACGGCGACTTCGAAGGCACCATTCCGAAGGGCCAATATGGCGGTGGCACGGTCGAGTTATGGGATCGCGGCTACTGGATGCCGGAAGCGAGCGATCCCGCGGCCGCGATAAAAAAGGGCGAGTTGAAGTTTGTGCTCGAGGGCGAACGACTGCATGGCGGATGGGTATTGGTTCGGATCAGGAACCGCCGGCCGGGCGACCAGAAGAACAGTTGGCTGCTGATTAAGCATCGCGATGAATTCGCGCGCGAGAATGATGGTGGTGCTCTGCTGGCCGAGGACCGCTCGATCGCGTCGGGGCGCGCGATGGCCGATATTGCAGCGGGCAAGGGTCGCGGCCCTAAGCCCTTTATGCTCGCCACCAGGCATCAGACGCCGCCCGACGCGATCTGGAACTCGAACAAGGGCAGCGCCGCGGAATTACGCGCATCCGGTGTGGCCAGCGAAAAATCCGTGGCGAAGGAGGCGCGTTCCAAAGCGCCATCGAGCCAACACAAGCCTCGCGATTCCCGCCGGATGCCCGAATTTGTCGAACCCGAGCTATGCAAGCTAGTCGATCGGCCGCCCTCGGGAGCGGGATGGGTTCACGAGATCAAGTTGGATGGCTATCGCATTCAGGCGCGGGTCGAGGACGGTCGGGCGGTGCTACGCACACGCAAAGGCCTCAACTGGACGGCGAAGTTCGGCGCAGTTGCACGCGCGGCGGCTGATCTTGCTGACGGCATCTACGATGGTGAGGTGGTTGCGCTCAACAGGCAGGGTGTACCCGAATTTGGGACCTTGCAGGCGGCGCTTGCGAAGGGCAACACCGAGAACCTGGTTTATTTCGTTTTCGATTTGCTGTTCGCCGAAGGCAATGACCTTCAAAAGATGCCCCTGCGCGAGCGCAAGGCGCTCTTGAAGCGTATCGTCGAAAAGCTCGATGACGATTCGCTGTTCCGTTACGTCGAGCATTTCGAAGCTGCTGGCGAATCGGTACTCGAAACAGCACGGGAGATGGCGCTGGAAGGCATCGTCTCGAAGCATCTCGACGATATCTATCGTCCCGGCCAGCGGAATTGGACAAAGACGAAGTGCCGCCCTGATCAGGAAGTAGTGCTTGGCGGGTGGACCAGCGAAGGCAGCCGCTTCCGATCACTGCTCGCGGGAGTCTATCGCGGTAAACGTCTCGTCTATGTCGGACGCGTTGGCACCGGTTTCGGTGAAGACGTGGTCGGGCGAATTCTTCCACGGCTGAAGGAACTTACGGTCGATGAGAATCCGTTCGAGGGTGAAAATGCACCGCGCCATCAAACCGGCATCCACTGGCTGAAGCCCGAACTGGTAGCCAAAATCGAGTTCGCGGGATGGACCGGCGACGGCATGGTGCGGGCGGGCGCCTTCAAAGGACTCCGCGAAGACAAACCAGCCTCCGAAGTCGTGGCCGAGCGTCCGGTGCCTTTGCGCGGAGGCGAAGCGGCCGAGGTGGTGCCGATGAAAAGCAGTTCCAACGCGTTCGTATCGCCTAAGTTGAAGCCCGGCGACTCGGCGAGCGTGATGAAGATCGCGATTTCTCATCCTAACAAAGCGATGTGGCCCGACGCCGGCGATGGCGAACCCGTTACCAAGCTCGATCTGGCGCATTATTACGAGGCAGTCGGAGACTGGATGATCGAGCACATCCGGGGACGCCCGTGCTCAATCGTACGTGCGCCTGATGGGATCGGCGGCGAGCACTTTTTTCAGCGCCACGGGATGCCGGGGATGTCGAAATTGCTCAAGCTTGTGAAGGTCTCGGGAGATCATCAACCTTACCTGCAAATCGACACCGTCGAGGGACTGATTGCTATCGCTCAGGTCGCCGGGCTGGAGTTGCATCCATGGAACTGCGCGCCTGATGCGCCCGAAATCCCGGGACGACTTATCTTCGATCTCGATCCGGCGCCAGACCTGGATTTCAATGCCGTAATCGAGGGTGCGCGTGAGCTCCACGATCGACTCGACGCGCTCGGGTTGATTAGTTTTTGCAAAACGACTGGCGGCAAGGGACTGCACGTCGTAACTCCGATCTCGCAGCCTAAAAAGGGAAAGCTCGATTGGACGATCGCGAAAACATTCGCACAGGGACTCGTCATACAGATGGCGGCCGATAGCCCGGCCCGATATCTCACCACGATGGCCAAGAAAGATCGCGGCGGGAAGATCTTCCTCGACTATCTGCGCAACGATCGGATGTCCACCGCGGTTGCGGTGCTTTCGCCGCGCGCGCGTGCGGGCGCGACCGTCTCGATGCCCCTAAATTGGGGACAGGTCAGGGCGGCCTTGGACCCGACGCGCTTTACAGTCCGTACCGCCCCCGCCTTGCTCAAAAAGAGTAAAGTTTGGAGTGACTATGGTACCTCGGAGCGTCCACTCGAGAACGCTATCAAGCGACTGACCTCCAGGACCACTTGAATCTCAGATAGATGGATACGTTAGTCTCGTTATGAGTGTATGCGGCGGTGGCTTCGCCCGTCTCCCGAACCCCCGGAGCGGGCGACACGACTTTCCCGCGATCGATGGTTGTGCGCAGTCTTATCTTCGGTAGCTCTGGACCGTCCTTTTTTTTCTCTGGTCTTGAGCGAGTCCTTCAACGCGCTCATGAGATCGATTACCTTGCCTCGCTGCGGAGCCGCCGGGGCAATGATTTCCTGCCCACCCGCCTTCTGTTTCGCTACCTTCAAGATGTGCTCGCGATAGGTATCCTCGAATTTGTCCGCTTCGAACTTATCTTTAGAAAGATCACTAATCAGCCGCTCGGCAAGCTTGAGTTCGGAGGTTTCGATAGAGGTTCGTTTGCCGGAATCCACTTCCCGAGAGGAACGAATTTCGTCTGCATAATGCATGGTGTGGAGCATCAACACGTCCCGATATGGACGAATTAACACCAGATGCTCCTTACCCCGCATGACAAACTTGGCGAGCGCGGCGCGTTGACTTTTGATCATCGCCGTCCTCAGAAGATGATAAGCCTTGGCAGATCTGGACCCGCAGCCCAACAGGTATGCACTCGCGAAGTAAACCGGATCAACCTCGGAAATCGGTATAAATTGCATTATGCCGATTTCCTGGTTTGCACCGGACTCAAGCTTTTTAAGTTCCTCGTTCGTAAAAGTTACGTATTTTCCCTTCTGAATCTGGAAACCATGTACTAGCTCGCTGCGTTCGATCCGCCTATCTTCGGCAATGCAGTAAATTTCTTCTCGTATTCTACTGTTGTCCTCGGCATGAAGCAGATTGAAGTGTACGGACTTCGACGTTATGGCTGGAAACACCTCGACTGGTATCGACACCAATCCAAAAGAAATGTTGCTCCTGGATATTGCTCTAAATGGCATTCGGTCAAGCCTCCCAGGTTAATAAGCCAAGAGCATGTCTTTCCGGCGTCGTCATGAGCTGACATGACATTAACCAGGCGCCATCCCTCACCAGCCCGGCTCTTGATGAAAGCTTTACATGGCGCGCTCTGCGAGTGCAGCGCCTGCGTGCGGGCAGTTATGTTTGCAATGCTTCGAGGAGACGACTCGGATCGGTCGGCTTGACCAAAAAGGCATCGAAACCGGCAGCTCGCGCCGCCGTCCGATCTTCCTCGCGACCGAAACCGCTCAGGGCTACCCGGATCGCAACTTCCCCGCCTTTAGGGGTGAACCTCAAGGCATTGCCGACCAGATTGTTGATCACTTGCTCGATTCGCACTGATACAAGATCAACAAACTACCAACCGCGCCAGGACGGCGAATAAAAAACGAAGTTTATATAACCGGAGTTCTTCAGGATTGGTTCGTTCCCGTCACGGTAATAGCGTTGAAAGCGTGCAGCTTCCTGTGAATCCGCCGATCCTGCCGATGCTCGCGAAGCGAATTGACAAGTTGCCGCCGGGCCAAACGTGGATCTTCGAACCCAAGTGGGACGGGTTCCGCGCCTTGATTTTCCGTGACCGGGACGAAATTCTCATCCAGAGCCGCGATGCGAAATCGCTGAATCGATACTTTCCCGAGTTGCTCGAGCCATTGAAGGCGGGGCTGCCCGCTCGATGCGTTCTCGATGGCGAAATCGTGGTCGCGAAGAACGATGGGCTCGACTTTGAGGAATTGCAGCTTCGGATTCATCCTGCCGCCTCGCGGGTGAAACTGCTCTCCCGGCAGAGTCCTTCATCGATAGTCTTTTTCGATCTGCTGTGCGAGGAAGATCGCGATTGGCGAAGCGAACCTTTCGAGCAGCGGCGCGAAAAACTGGAGTCATTGCTCGCCAGTGCGGTTCCGCCAATCCATCTAACTCCGGCAACGCGCGATCCAGATGTCGCATCGGATTGGTTCAGGCGCTTTGAAGGCGCGGGCCTCGACGGGGTTATGGCCAAGCCGATTTCCGACACCTATCAACCTGGCAAGCGGCTGATGTTCAAGGTCAAGCATGAACGCGACTGCGATTGCGTCGTAGCCGGCTTTCGATGGCACAAGGGCAGCGCGGGCACGGCCATCGGCTCGCTTCTGCTCGGTCTATTTGACGGTTCAAGGGCACTGCAGCACGTCGGCGTATGCGCGAGCTTCTCGCAAACTGAGCGTCGGGAACTGGTGAGATTTCTGGCTCCCTATCGTCGCAATGCTCTCGCCGATCATCCGTGGAAGTCGTGGGCGGAGCCCACTTCAAACGATGCAACGCATCGGATGCCGGGGGGTCAGAGCCGTTGGAGCCACGGCAAGGACCTATCGTGGGAGCCGCTCAGACCCGAGCTGGTAGTGGAAGTCGCGTACGAGCATATGCAGGGCATGCGCTTCCGTCACATGGCGCGGTTCCGGAGGTGGCGTACCGACAAGCAGCCGGGGGATTGCACTTACGAGCAGCTTGAAGTTGTTCCGCCTTACGAGTTGAAAGCCATTTTCGCCAGAGATCCCTGAGCCGATACGCGCTCAAGTACCTTTTCTCGACGCACGTATCTTGCGCCATTCGCGAGTCGGGTGGTCATCAGGATCAGGAGTTTCCTGAAGAGGCCGCAACTCTTTGGGCACACGGCGCAGGTTTATCCGGATCCGGGTCCAACTGGACGATCTGCCGCGCATCGAATCGACTAGCACGTCATCGGCATCGAGAAGCTTCGCAACCTCGGGATGTTTGCGCTTCCATCTTTCCAGACCGGAAAGCGCTGCCTCTTTGCTTGGTGAGTTCGCAATAACTATCAGCGGCATCTTCGTCCGCGGCAGATTTGCGTCTGACTTGGCACGCGAAGGGGCAACCCGGCGCGGTTCGCCCTCGGTCTTGCGAAAGTGCGGAGGCCAGGGTGCATCGCCGAGGCCCTCCGCTTCGTCCCGTGCCGCAAGCTCGAGCAATTTTTCGAGCGATCCGGCCGCTCCGTCGATACCTTCTTGCGGATCGCCGATCTCGTGTAAGCGTGTTGGAATTGTGAGCACGGTAAAGTCAGACGGTTCGCAGTCGGGCACCTCGTGCCAGTGAAGAGGAGCAGATATGCGAGCGTCGGGGAGCGGCCGCACAGAATATGCCGAGCAGGTCGTCCGGTCCTTTGCGTTCTGGTTGTAGTCGAGGAACACCCCGTGGCGCTCCTCTTTCCACCATTTCGAAGTGGCGACGGTGGGCGCGCGTCGTTCGACCGCTCGCGATAGAGCGAGCGCTGCGCGGCGCACCTCGTTGAAGGTCCAGCGCGGATAAATCCGCACATTGATGTGCATCCCTCGCGACCCGCTGGTTTTGGGCCACCCGCGAAGGCCCATCTCGTCCAACTGGAATTTCACCTCGAGCGCAACTGCGCGCACCTCCGCCCAACCGACGCCAGGACCAGGATCGAGATCGACTCTCAACTCGTCCGGATGATCGAGATCGCCGGCGCGCACAGGATGCGGATGCAGCTCGATGCAACCAAGGTTGACGATCCAGGCAAGCCCGGCCGCGTCATCGACAACGATTTCTTCCGCAGTACGCCCCGAAGGGAATGCGAGCGCGATCGTTCGCAACCACGAAGGGCGCTGCGCCGGCGCGCGTTTCTGATAGAACGCCTCACCTTCGGCGCCATTGACATATCGCTTGAGGACCAGCGGACGGTCTCGAATTCCGGTAAGCGCACCCGACGCGACTGACAAATAGTATCGAACCAGGTCCAGTTTCGAGAGCTTGGTTTGCTTCGAGAAATAGAGCTTGTGCGGGTTGGTAATACGGACTTCGCGTCCGTTGATCGAGAGCAACTCCGAAGCGTCTTCTTTTCGCACCAGCAATCTCGCGCGCCGCTTAGTCAGGATGACCCAGCAGGCGACTGCACGCGCGGCACTCCTGACGGTGCGGCCGGCGTAGCGCTCCGAGACATAATCCTTGTACGCATGTCACTGACCAAGAGCATCAATGCGTCTCAAGCGTTCAACCGTGTTATTCGCCTTCGCGGGTCACATCGGCAGTCCAATCTCTCTTGCGATTTGACGACGACACCAACCCGTCCCTCCAAAGAGATGAGCCGAGGTCAGTAGCTGGCGCGAAAAGATGTGCAAATCATGCTCGCGCATGAAGCCTGTACCGCCGTGGATCTGATGTGCCAGCGCCGCGACTTGATTACACGCTTCGTTGGTCCACGCTTTGGCCCGAAGCGCCTCTCGGCGACAGGGAAGTCTCTGCTCGATGTTCCATCCTGCCCGATACGTCATCAGCTCGGCTGTATCGAGACAGACAGCGATGTTCGCGCAGTGATGTTGAACCGCCTGAAGGCTTCCAATCGGCCGATCAAACTGCACACGCACCTTCGCATGTTCGACCGTCATTTCAAGGAGCTTTTGACCTGCGCCGATCATCTCGGCGCACTTGGCTACCATGGCTTTTTCAAGCACGCGTTGCATCCACGGCCGCGCGTCCTCTCCATTTCCAAGACGATATCGCGCCCGGACATCTGTCAAGGCGACCTCGAATTGCCGGTCGGGAAGATTCGTTCGAATCGCGGTCAACGTAACGCCGGGATCCGTCCTTCCGACCAGCACCACCTCATTTTCAACTTGAGATGATAAGCCTGTCCCGGCAGTGATACACAAGAGCAGATCCGAGATATGCGCGTTTGGTACAAACACCTTCGTGCCCGTGACGAAGTGGTGCCCGTTACGTTGCACGACCGCGGTGTTGAGATGGTCGAGGCCGAAATCGATGCCGGGTTCGCTGAGTGCGATGGTAATCAGGAGCTGACCATCAGCAAGTCGAGGAAGTAGTTCGCGCTTCTGCTCAATACTTCCTCCTTCCATAATCGCGGTCCCGCCGAAAACGGTCGTCGCAAAAAAAGGCCCCGGTAATGCACTCCGCCCCATTTCATGGAGCAGAATGAGCAAATCTAAAAAGCCGCCGCCATGGCCTCCGTATTCCGCGGGTACGAAAACCCCAAGCCAACCCATTTGCACGATTTTGTGCCACAGCTCAACGGAATGTCCCTCCGGGTGTGTCTCCATGGCCCTGACGAGCGATGGTGGGCATTCCAATTCGCAGAACTCTCTCGCGGTTTTCCTCAGGATCAACTGAGTCTCGGTAAAGTTCAAATCCATTCTGCTATCCCGCCGGCAGCCCGCATCTCCGAATCGCAATAAGGTTCCGCATCAGTTCACTGGCTCCGGCGCCGAAGGTATGAAAGATGGTCGCCCATTGCCCTATCGCGAAGAGCCCGCGGATAACGGCTCGGTTCGCATCAGAGTGAATCAGGCCCGATAAACCGATCACGCCTAGAGCCCGTCGGACCAGCTCTTGTCCGGTTTCCGACATAAATAGTTTAAACATCGAAATCTCGCTAACGGCGGGAAGCCCCTGTTCCAGCAACCAGATGGCGCGTTCGTAGAGTAATTCCGCAGCAGACAGTCTGACATCCAAGTCGGCGACCACATCCTGGGCTATAGGGTTGGCTGCGAGAAGATACCCATCCCGATCCGATCTCTTTGCGTACTCCACGAGATCGTTAAAAAGCGCTCGATAGGAATATGGGTTGAAGACCAGGAGACGCTCCTCGCCCAATGCTTCCATCACTACGTAAAAACCCCGGTTCTGCTCGCCGACCATGCTGCTCCTCGGAACCTTTACGTCGTCGTAATGGACCAGGTTCGTGCGCGATTCGTCGATGGTCTCGATCGGACGGACCGTGATCCCGGGCGTATTCATGTCAACCAGAAACATCGTCAGGCCACGATGTTTTGGTCTGGCGGTCACGTCGGTTCTGACCAGTAGCCAGTGATACGATGCCCAGTGGGCCATCGTATTAAAGATTTTTTCTCCGCTGATTATGAAGTGGTCATCTTTTTCGATCGCCCGCATCTGGACGCTCGCCAGGTCACTTCCCGCGTTCGGTTCGGTATAGCCTAATGAGACCTCAATCTCGCCGCTCACAATGCGAGGAATGACCTCTATTTTCTGCGCTTCCGTTCCGTGGACAAGCAAGCTCGGAATCAGGCACAGCGATTGTGAATTGAGAATACACGCATAACGTCTCGCGAGTTCTTCGACCACGACCAGCTGCTCTCGGAGCGTTCGTCCGCCGCCGCCGTATTTGCGCGGCCAGTGCAGCCCAATCCATCCCTGCGCTCCCAATTTTCGGTTAAACGCG
>DATJRJ010000271.1:0-6684 GCA_035504735.1 Binataceae bacterium (SeqCode) | reverse complement strand
CAGGTTTCGGCGGCACCATCTGATGATCTCGACCCCTCGGGCACCAACTAAGCGCCGAGCCAGCTACCGCGCAGGGTACCGCTCCCGTTGAGAATTAGTCAAAGGCAGTAAACGCCGTGGGGTCCCTTCCAACCTTGCTGGGGGAGTTCGTAATCGTGCAATTATTCCCGCACGCACGTTTGGCAGGGCCAACCCGAGATGGGCTGGGATTTTATCGCGTACAATGCGTCTCGAATGCCTCGGTGGCAGGGCAATGAATCAACAGGCACCTCGTGCGCGACTTACCGCATCGAGTGCTACATGTTCGAATCGTCCGGTCTCCGAACGGACGGGAACTCTGGCGAACGGGGAACGTGGCGAGCGGGGTGTGAGTCATCTCCGGGATGGGTCGAACGCAATAGCGCGACCGCTACATTGCCTCAGGGTGATGCGAGCGCAGATGAGGGTACGAACTAAACGAAATTAACCAACTTCGGTTCAGCCATCAGCCGATCTTGAAGGCAAGCGTTTCATCGATCAGTTGCTTCAACCACTCCATGTACGGCGTGCCGCCTGTTCCGCGCGGGTCATCGGTCCAGCGGTTGATGTATTCCTGGGCCCAGCCATAGTAGACGCTGCGGAACTCGGCGACGGCGTCGAGCACCGCGTTGAAGGCCTGGCGATCAGCGTACTGCCGAACACTCGGCATCGCCTCGATGTCCTTGAGCAGCTCGCGGTGCTCGGCGGGCATATAGTTCCGCATGTCGACGAGATGATTCGTCAGCATCGACGGCTTGTGGGGAATCTTCATGAACGCCACCAGCGCGGGCATTACGCTGCTCTGCGCTCCAGTCTCGCCACGGAAATTTATTCGAATTCCGGTGGAACCACCATTGGTCCCATCTGCTGTCGCTTCGTAATAGACGTTCTCGAAGAACCGGATGTAAGGCCGAAACGTGCGGTAGTAGAGCGCCGGGTCCATCTTCTCGGGAATGCGGCGTAGCACCCCGACCTGTTCATTCACAGTGCCGGCGATCGTGCTTAATGCCCCATCCAGAGAACTCAGGTCGCCGGTCGCAAATCCCGCCTCAATAGATGCAATGGCGTCGAGGATCCGCGCGTCGAGCGCCTCTATTTCCACGTGCACCAAGATGAACCAGTGCTCGTCATACAGGTGGACGAAGTTCTGAATGGTATCGATGTTGCCGAGTGCGATAGGCAGGTCGTCCCGAAAGCGTTTCCAGTTGTACAGCGCGTACCCGTCATAGCTGAGGATCGGCGGTCGGTTGAGCAGCGCGCAGACGCGGCAGAGAGGAGCCGCCAGATTGGCTGGCAGCACCCTGGCCGGTTCCTCGCCCACCTGGTTGACGTAGGCGGAAGCCAGGAAACTGGTGCGGATGTAATAGAGCCTGAGTTCCGGTAGTTGCCGGAGCCGAACCGGAGCATCGGGCCAGAGGGGAATGTTCAGCGTGCGCGCATATTCTCGGAATCCGTGGTCGTGCAGTAGGCTCGGGAGGTCACGGCCAATCTCATCCAGCATCGCGAATTCCGAATCAGCAGGAAACGCCGTTAGCGGATCTTCTTCGGGCAGAAAACCGCGCCTGCGAAATTTAGGAGCGATGGAGGTTTCGAACGCCGAGTTCTCCAGCATCGCTTGCCCTCACCACAGCGGCCCTCCTCGCCAGTTGCTCTGCTTCGACGCGCAACTACTCAAAGCGTAGCGCTCGGTTCAGTACCGTTCCACGCCCCCTCTGTCCTTGGATAAACAGCGGCGAACGGTCCAAATTCCTGTGCGGCCAGCGGCCCGCGCGGCTATACCATCAGCTCAATCTCAACTTCCGCACACTCTATACGCGACTTTAGCAGGCAACGTCGATCAGGCGATGGTACAGCGCGTTATGCAGGGCGTCGCGATTGCGACTACTGGCGGGGTTCAGCAGATTCATCTCCTTATGCAATCAATGGGCGGATCGGTAGCCGATGCGGTAGCACTCTATAATTATCTTAACGCGCTGCCGATTGAGTTACATATCTACGACGGCGGAAGCTTCGATTGCCGTCGTCGCGTTTTTAGGTGCGCCAAACCGTTATGCCAGCGCACACGCAACTTTCATGATTCACCGAACTTATGCAAACGCCGCGTTGTTCGGTTCTGCGCAGACGGCAAATGCCATGCGCTTGCGCGAAATAGCAAATATAACCAGCTCTTGACATCGATAGATAGGCAGCGTTAGGTTGCGCTTACATTAGTAATTTTGATTCGCTCAATTAAGAAAGCTTATTACGAGACCCCGAGGACATGCGGTTCGCACACGAGACGGCTTGAACACAGTGAGAGGTTTAGGACCATGAAACAAGATTCAAGTTGGCAGCTGAGGGTAGCGCTTGTCCTGCTCCTGCTTTTGTTGGCTGCTCCCGCGTTCGCCGCCGAGGAAGGCGGCGGAATCCCGCCCGGCACTGTCATAAACATGCAGAATTGGCAGCAGTACAATCAGTTCTTTCCACCCGGAATGCAGGCGATGTTCAAGGGGACTTATTTCTGGAAATTTCCGCCTGACTTCCAGATGGTGATAGGGCCGCACCACAGCCTGCCGCCGCCTAAGAGCTTTCAGGACTACACCGAGAAGTACAGCAGCCAGGTCAAGATCGTGGATTTACCTGACGGCCGCCACACCATGACCGGCTATGTTTCAGGCTGGCCATTCCCGAATCCGCAAGAGCCGCGCAAAGGACTTAAGTTACTGATCGACAACTGGTTCGCCTATGTGCCCTACCTCATTTGCGGCAGTATCACGTCCGGCTTTGAAGACCGCTTTGGTAACGTCTTCCGAGAGTCGAACATTTTCGTTTACCGCCGTCTGAGTCATATCGGGGATCCCGGGCAGCCACTGACCGATCCAAAGGCGCAGGGGATGGATTATAGCGAGTACGTGATGGTTACCGCGCCGGAACAGGCCAAGTACACCACCGACCTGACCATTTACTACACCGATTACACCAAGTTCGAGGACACCTTCCTGGTCATTCCGGCGCTGCGCCGCTCGCTGCGCCTTTCAACTGCTGCGCGATGTACGCCGTTTATCGGCAGCGACCTGACCCTAGACGACCCGCGGGTCAACGGCTTCAATGGCGGCTTCTCGCGTTTCAACGCCGAGGTGGTGGGCGAGCAGAAGATACTCAACGACATCATCCAGAACGTCAACCTCTCAGACCAGTGGGAAAACTTTTACCAGCCGGTGTTTTTTGCCAAGCCCAGCATCGGTAAATTCGAAGTCCGCGACACGACGATCATCGACGTGCATCGGGTGCCCTCCCAGGCCAAGGGCTATTGCTATGGCAAGCGTCTGATGTGGATAGACAACGAGCTGATGATGTCAGACTGGCAAGACATCTACGACGAATCGATGAAGTACTGGAAATCGAACTTCTGGCCGGTGGTGGCCACGCACGTGCCGGGCCAGGGCGACGCTATCACGCCTAACGGCTGGGCCAATCAGTGGGACCAGCAGGTTAGTCATCTCTCGTTCTGGGCCTTCAAGAACGGCAACCTGACAACCGGTGCCAATGCCGACTGCCGAAACCGGGATGGCGAGAACATGGACGACGTCGGCAGGTATTCCACCGCAGCCGGCCTGGCCCAGGTGTTGAGGTAATCAACCGGCCCGCGTAGCAAAGGAGCTCGGTATGGAACTCGAGAAGCTGGTTGATGCGTGCCGGGCCGCCAGAGTAGGGGAAGCATCAGACGCTCGCAATCGTGGAAGAAGCGATCTGCCGCGAGCGTAGACTCGCAGAGTTCAACGGCCGATCGCCTCGCCGATGGGTGACGTTTCGGCCTTGGCGCGAGCGAAAGTACATCGGGAAGGTTGGTCAATCGACTAACGTCGCGTACGACGTTTTGGTCGTCGCGATCGGGTCGCCTCTTCCCTCACTTTGCTACAAACCTCGATAGGTCAGAGTGACGGTTTTCGTCGTACCCGCGGGCACCGCTCCGACGTAAATTCAGTGGGAAGGCAAGTCCTTGGCAGCGATTCAGGCGCAAATAGGCGGTAATTAAAAACCCTCGCGGGAGAACATCGAGCAATGGCTCGAGGAGTGAGAGCGCGGGCGTCAAGGTAAATGGGAACCGGACATTTCCGGCTGAAGCAGTGCGGCCGAACTTTACAAAAGTGACTCGGAGCCCATCGCGTTTTAGTGTCTAACGAGGGTCGGCACGAGATCGTCCAGCACCGCCAAGGCCGATTACGTGGAAAGTGAATTTCGGAATGCTGCCGGTGGCTGTTACAATCGTCTTGCCCGGACACAGAAATGAACGCTCTCAGAGCAAGACCACGACGGGGCGACAGGTTCTGGTCGATGGAGTTCAACAATCGGCTCGGGCGGTACGACGTCGCGTCGGCGACGGTGCTCGACGTAGGGCCGCCGCTGATGGTGCGCCTTGACCAGGAGGCCGTCGAGCGCAACCTGCGCGGCTGTTCGAGACGGAACGCGAGGCGCGAAAGGAAGTCACACGTTGGAACGGTTGGCTCGCCGGCCATACCGCCGCCCCGAGCCCGAATTACAAGCGCCGCTATCAGTCAACTCAATCGGGCGGACGTAGAGGCGTTCCTGAAATCAGGTTGAGCTTCCAATGATCGGCGCATGAGACCCCGCTCGGGTTTTTCCTCCCAAAATCGACTTAAATCGTTCTCGCGGACTGAGAGAGAGGATGCTGCGTGTCGGCAATCACTCTTCCCAAGCAAACTGGCGCGAGAAGCTTAATAGCCCGTAAAAGTGGTCGCTTCCATAACCCGTTTGTAGATCAAGCTTAAGCTTAAAGCGCCGTAGATAGACTCCGAGATCGGGGCCGACCTGTACCTTCGGTCCGAGCGTACCACCGCCCCATATTGCACTGCCGGCGCCCGCCATGAGAAGCATCGAGCCGGTCGAGAAACAGACCATCCTGATATCAATCAGTCCATTAGATACTTCATTTTCGTAATAATGATTGAAACCGAGCGAAAAATTCGCCGGGTGAATGCTGTGAATGAAGGCCCAGGTCGAGAACTCCGCCCCGATCGACGAAGAATTGCTGTCGCCGAAGTCTCGTCCGCCGAGCACGAGCAGATGAGTGCTGGTCCAGGGCACAACATCGATCCCGCCAGCAACTCGGCCGAAGAAAAACGGGGCATTCTGGCCTGGGACAGGCTTGATGGGATTGTCGAAGCCACTACCGTGATAGAGCTGGTAGGTGCTGATGCGTGCCACTGCGCCGATACCGGCGGTGAGGCTTTGTTCGAGTTCAACGCCTTCGTGCGTAGCACCATACAATTCGCTGCCGAACCCGGCACCGAAAATTGTGGCATCGAAGTGGCCGGGCGACGCGGGGTTTAAGATATCGGTAAACTGGCTGGCATCGGCGTCCACCGCGATTGCGAGGATTAGCATCAATGCGCATATGCTCGCACTCAGCAGCGCCGTCTTCAGCAATGCCGTCGATTTCACCGGCTCATCGATACCCTGGGCCCATCAGATCGCCAATCCCAAGCGGCGCTGGCGAGGATGGAGCCAATTCGCATGGTACCGTGGTCTCATAACCTTCGGTGACTCGGACCGAAGCTTTCAGGTCGGCCGGATTGGTAACTTCAACGACGCCCTTGTATACGCCCACGTCAGTATAACGCAGGCAATCCGGGAAGCCCGGGCACGGTTTGCCCTCGATATACGCGGTCTCGAAATCGGTCCCGCGTACCGCAGTGATCGCGTTGGGCGTATGAACCTCGAACGGTCGGCTGAGGCCGCGTAGGCCCGCGTCGACCAGCGACCTGAGATGTCCTCCGACGAGTTGGATCGGGGTTGCCAGGTTACCCCCAATTCCGGCGCTACCTTGAATTACGATCGAGGTCGATTCGGCGAGTATCAACTGATCGCCGTCATCGAGTGTTACTGTTAGCCTGCCGTTAGCGCTCGCAACAAGCTTGTCACCAATCGCGACAGCAGTGCCAGGCCCCACCTTCAGGCTGCGTCCACCGCGTTCGAGCATCGCGACGCCATCTATGCGGGTGACGGTCCCGATCGGCCTCTGCGCCGTGACCGGCGAGCTGCTCATCAGGATCAGTGTTAATGTGAATAGGACCGTCGACATTAAGATGCCCGAAACTGATCGACTCTGTCCCGGTCTTCGCACTCGTCAGTTTCCTCGGAGGAGCATAAGCAATTCTCAAATGATTTCAATTGGCCTGAACTCGGGACCGTGCTCGCGGTCCGTGTTTGCCCTCGACCTTCGCCGTGAGCGCATCGTACAGTCGGCATATGGTCGCTCATTCTTCCTGCCCACTCTAAGCGCACCCCGGCTGCCAGGCCGTAGGTACGGTAGGAATGACTACGCTTGGAACGCCCGGCATCCGAGTTTCTACTTGTGCTTAGTCAAAACCTAGAACCTGATATGTTGGTGATGCAGCCCACCGAGAATTGAGATACTCGATGGGGCCGAGCCTCTGCGGGCGCCGAAAATCCGGCTGTGGCTTCTCGAAACCTGATCCACATGAAAGAGCAACTCGCTGAATCGCCCGCTATAGCGGTCTTGGCGATGCCCGAGCCGCATACGGTGGACTTCGCACGGCAAACCTCCATCCGCCGGAAGCTGACGCAGTACAAAAGGCGCGATGTATCGCCCCGCGACCCCTCTGAGGGAACCGCAGGCTGGTTCCTCGGCTGCTCATCGCGGGA
>DATJRJ010000270.1:0-47356 GCA_035504735.1 Binataceae bacterium (SeqCode) | reverse complement strand
CGGATCGATTCGAGGCGCTCGTTCTCGACCACACGCTCCGGGCCGCTGATCCGGTTTTCGGCATCGCGCGACAGCAGGTCGAGGTTGTTGGTGATACTTTCTAGCGGATTGTTGATTTCATGGGCGAGGCTGACGGCGATTTCGCCGGCAGTCGCCAACTGCTCGCGCCGGCGCATCATCCGGATATCGCGCGCGAATCCGATCGAGCCGATCTCCTGGCCCTGCTCGTCGTGAATTATCGAGCCCGAGATGGCGACCGGAATCTCGGTATTATCCTTGTCGCGAAAGATGGTCTCGAAGCTGGAAATTCTGCCCGGGTCGGCGGACTCTCGCATCGCCTTCATCACCCGCCGGGCTTCCTCGAGTGACGGAAAGATGCGGGTGACTGGCTCGCCGATGATTTCGGCGGGGCCATAGTGCAGGCTGCGGCGGGCGCCATCGTTGTAATAAATGATGACGCCGTGTCTATCGACCGCTACGATTATATCGGGCGAGCTTTCGACCAGGTGCTGTAAGTAATTCTTATCCAGTGAAAACATAGGCGTAGGGCTAACACACTCCTGAGTTGGTCATAGGAGAGAGGGCGCGTCGCACGGCCCTCGCAAGCAATAGGGCAGAGTTCGGAGTTGCTAACTCGTCGAGTTCTGAACCAGCCCCTCGAGCGGCATCAGGCATATATATGACGGTGCGCGGTTCCGTGCTTCACCGCCCCTCCGGCCCCCCGATGACAGTACATCACATCCAGGTCGGTGACGAAAGCGACCTTCCTAGCCAAATTGAGCGTCTTATGGCGATACCTTTGCGTCATCCGTTGCGTGACCGGTCCCGACGGCTTATGGCACCGGAGAGATTGCTATGTAGGATCAATTGCGGGAATCGTCAAACGCCCTCCGGCTTGATAAATAGTTCACCATCAAAGAAAAGGGGCGGCCGGACTGCTGCGGGCGGAAGCGGCAGACAGCGAAACTTCGCCCTTCATGGTCCGAAATCGCGAATCTTATGGCCAATCAGTTGCTAGATGCGACCCTTGAACCTAGAATTGGCCGAGGAGATTTTTGCTAATGGCCGAGCCGCTTACTTTCGAGGCGCTTGCGAGCCGCCAGTATGTGCTCTCGAGCGCGGAAAATTTTGTGCTCTACGTACTGCTCGAAGCTGTCGCCCAGGGCACGGGGGATGGGCACGGCGGCGGCCGATTGCCGCTCAACCTGGGCGTGGTGCTCGATCGCTCGGGCTCGATGTACGACGAGCGCCGGCTTGAGTTCGTGATCGAAGCGGTCAAGTTCCTGGTCGACAATCTCACGGCCGACGACAAAGTTTCGATCGTTGCCTTCGCCGACAAAGCCCAGCTTATCGCCTCGCCCGAGACGGTGCGCGACAAGGCGGCCGCCAAGCGTGCGATCGATGACATCGACCTGCTCGAGATCGGCGGCGGCACCCAGATGGCGCTCGGGATGCGGCTGGCGATCGACGAGGTGAAGAAAAACCTCACTGCCGACCGTCTAAATCGTGTTCTGATACTGACCGATGGCCAGACTTACGAGGAAACCACCTGTATCGATCTGGCCTCACAGAACCGCGAGCAGATTTCCTTTTCGGCGATGGGCGTGGGAGTGGAATTCAACGAGAAGCTGCTGATGCGGATCGCGCAGGACTCGCACGGCAAGTATCATTTTATCGGCGATCCATCCGCGATCCCCGGGATTTTCGAGGATGAACTGCAGGGTCTGCGCGCGGTCACGATGCGCAACGGCCGAATTGATGTCGCGTTGTCGCAGGGCGTCCAGGTTCGTGAGGCATTCCGCGCCAGCCCCGAAATCTACGCGCTCGGCACGCCGTTGGTCGGCGCTGATCGCAATGTCAGTTACGAGATTGGCGACCTCGAAGCGGGCGTACCCGGATCGGTCCTGCTGACCCTGGTATTGCCGCCGCGTCGGCCCGGGCCGGTGCGAATCGGCCAAGGCACCTTCCATTACGAGGTTCCGGGAGTCGGCGAACGAAGTATCAACACCGATGTAACGATCGAATATACGCTCGACCGCACGCTTACCAGCAAGGTCAACGGCCGGGTGATGAACCTGGTCGACCAGGTCTCGATCGCCAAGCTTCAATCGCGCGCTGAAGAAGAGCTCAAGGCCGGCAACGTCGATCGCGCCACGCGTTTGCTAAGCAACGCCATCCAAGGGACGCAGCGGCTCGGCAATATCAAGGCGACCCAGGCACTGGCGGGCCTGATGGATGAGGTTAAGAAGACCCAGACGCTTCAGACTAAGGCCGCCAAAACCACGCTCCTGCAGGCCCAGGCGGTCGTGCGCAAGACTCAGATGCTTGATCCGGAGGCGCTCAAGGAGTTCAACAAACCGGATTAATGGTTATGCTGACAGGGCGTCCGGCGGATAAGTTGGACGAATGCACCGGAGGGAGTGGGATTCTTCGCTACGCTGAGGACGACGCAAGCGCCAATTACGGTCGATCATCTGGACGTAGGGCTGCCGAGCGAAGAATCCGGTGTGCTCAATGACTTTACAAACCTATCAACGGGTTAGACAGTAGCGGACGCGCGAGAAGCTCGGGAAAGTCACGGCGGAGAGGCCTAAGAACATGGTCAAATGCAGCGAATGTGGCTACGAAAATATCGATGGACTGGATTACTGCGATGGATGCGGGGCGAAGCTCGCCGGCGCCGCAGCTCCGGCGGCAGCGCCTAACGGCGGAGTCGCGGCGGCCCCAGCCGCCAGTGAGGCTCCAGCCGTCAGCGCTGAGACTCCTGCGGCGGCGCCCGAAGCGGCACCATCGGAGACCGGCACCGCTTCCACTGATTCCAAGGCGCCGACCGGTGATCTAACACCGTCGGCAGCCGCTCCGGCCGTTACGCCCGAGGCCGCAATAGCGGCCTTCAAGGCCAGATTTCAGGTCGTTCGCGGCGGTCGCAAAGGCCAGGAGTTCCAACTCGAGGACGGCAACAACCTGATCGGCCGATGGGATCCGGAGACCGGCGCTTTCCCCGAGGTCGACCTAGATCAGGACGACCCGGAGGCCAAGGTCTCGCGCAAACATGCCCTGCTTCGGATCGAGAGCGGCAAGATAACCGTCGAAGATATCGGCAGCCTGAACGGGACCTATGTTAATCGCCAGCCCCGGCTGGCGCCGGGCACCCCGGTCGAGCTCAAGGCAGGCGACGAAATAATTATCGGTAAGACCTTTCTTAAGCTCATCATCGACCCGATTTCCTAGAGGATTATTTGGACCTGGGCATCCTGTAACTGCCCCGCGGCAGAAACCGGCTGCCGAGTTCCGTAAACTCAGTATGCAACCGGGCGAGCCGCTTCCTACCGGGCATCTGCTCGACAGCCGTTACCGTATCAACAAGGTAATCGGCGCGGGCGGGATGGGACGGGTTTATCTCGGCAATGATACCCGTCTCTCCAGCCGGCCGGTCGCCGTCAAAGAGATGATCGTCGGCGACGGTATCCATGAAAAAAAGGCCATGGAGGACTTCACGCGCGAGGCCCGAGTGCTCGCGATGCTAACTCATCCGGGGATACCCAACATCATTGATTTCTTCACCGAAGGAAATCGTCATTACCTGGTGATGGAATTCGTCGCCGGCGGCGATTTACAGCATCTGCTGGATCAGTTCGGTCCTGGTGGGCGGATGCCCGAAGCGGCGGTCCTGAAATGGTCGCGCCAGATTCTCGACGTGCTGATGTTCCTCCATGCACAGAGCCCACCAATCGTCTATCGCGATCTGAAGCCCGGCAACATCATGGTCGATAAAGACGGCCGCGCGATGCTGGTGGACTTCGGGATCGCGCGATTCCTGCCGCCGGGCGGGCGCGGCACCCAGATCGGTTCGGTCGGCTATGCTCCGCCCGAGCAGTACATGGGCAAGACCGAACCGCGCTCCGATCTCTATTCGCTGGCCGCGACCATGCATCACCTGATGACCGGCCGCGATCCGCAACTTGCCCCGCCCTTCAGCTTTCCGTCGGTACGTGAGCTGATGCCCGACGTTTCCCTCCAGACCGAGCGGGTCGTGATGCAGGCGCTCGATCAGGATGTCGCCAAACGCCCGGCCTCGGCGCAGGCGATGAAAACCGCGCTGCCGGATCCTGGTTCCGAGGCGCAGAGTCCGCCGGCGACCGCGAGTCCGAATGCTGCCGATAGCGCACGCATGCCCGAGCAGCCGCTGTCGACGGTCGCGACGACCGTGCTTCCTGGTACCGCCGCGCAAAGCTCTCCAGCGCCGGCTTATCGGCCCGTGCCGGCTCCGTCGGGCGCATCGATGATGAAGACGGTCGTATTACCGGCTGCGGCGCCGGAACCGCCGCCCATGCGCCCGGGCTCGCGGCTGAAAAGCGTCGTCAATGCGCTCGCACAAGCACCGTCGCAGCTAGGCCTCGGCAAACCCGCACCGCCGCCCAAGCCTTCGTCGGTCTCATCGACCGCGAAGACCCAGGATTTGAAGCTCAAGCCGTCAAAGCCAGCGGCCTCGATACCGAAACCGGTCGTACCGCGATCGTCACCCGGTCCTTCGCGGCCAGTCTCGCGAGCGGCTGCGCGGACGGAATCTTCAGTCGCGCGCTCGACGCCGCCACCACGGCCGGCCTCGAACGGCGCGCGCCCCGGGATAACAGCGGGACCGGTGCCGAGGCTGGTCGCGCGGGCACAAAAAGCCCAGTTCGATCTGCTGGGCGGACGTATCGTGATCGGGCGGTCGCTTGGCGCCGAAGACCATCCGGATATCGATCTGGCGACGCTCAAGGAAGGCATCGGACGAGTCTCGCGGCGCCACGCGGAAATAATTTGCAAGGGTACCGAGTACTTTATCCGCGACCTCGGCAGTCTCAACGGTACCTACATTGCCGGACGCGGCCGGCTGGGACGCGACCAGCTCTACAAACTCAAGGATCGCGACGAAGTTGTGCTTGGCGAAGCACGATTGCAGTTCAGGGAGAGCTGATGCCTATGCTTACGTGCCCGCAATGCGGCCAGACGGCGGCGGAGGAAACCCGATTTTGCGAACGATGCGGCCAGGGCCTGCTCGCCTCGTCGGTCCGGGTCGCTTCACCCGCAATAGTCCCACTGAAACCTGGAACGATTCTCAAAGACGGGCTCGAAGTTATCGAACCGCTGAGCCAAAGTTCGATCGAAAATCGCTATCGCGTCGTGCGCGAGCAGGCCGGGGCAAAGGTCAATTACCAGCTTCGCGAGCGAAGCGGTCCGCAGGGCGCACCCGAAGTATTGACGCTGGCCGAACCGGCGGCCACCCCCGGAAGCAATGGAGCAGCCTCGACTTCTGCAGCCGAGACCGCGCCGGACGCGGAAGATCCGGCGGGTCCGAAGGCGAAGACAGCAGAGTTGAAACCGGCCGCCGCCGCCGATTCGGGCATCCAGACGGTTGAGCAATCCGACCAGACTGTCGCGAGCGCTGAGGCGAGCGCGGTGCTGCTTACCGATGGCGACGCTCTCGATGCGGAAGCCGAAACCGAGAAGCCTGTCGAGCCTCAGCCCGAGCCCGCTGCCGCCGGCGGCAGCGACGATCTCGGCGATGTTTTCGGCCGGGTCCTCGCCCTCTCCACCACGCTTAAACATGCGGCGTTTCAAAGGGCATTGGAGGGGTTTGCCGAGAGCGGCCGGGTCTACCTCGTCTATCCGGACGAGCCGTTCAGCCCGCTTTCCGAGCGTCCCGGCGGAATCAAGATGAGTGAGCCGGAGGCGATCAACGTCGCCATCCAGCTCTGCCAGGCAGTCGGGTTTCTCCATCGTCGCGGCTTGCGCCTTAACGATATCTGCCCCGAATCGGTCGGTTACGGCGCGGATGGCCGGCTCAAGGTCACCGGCCTCGAGAGCGTCAGCAATGACAACGAGCTTCAAACTGATCCGATCTTCAACGACGGCTATACGGCGCCTGAGATCTATCGCGGCCGTAAAGCCGACAAGCGCGCTGACATCTTTTCGATCGGCGCCCTGCTCTATAGCTGCCTGACCGGCGAGCGCCTGGAATGCGAGAGCTGGCGCGAGGAGGCTGGGGCGATTCCATTTTATCCACCCCACGCCGTCACGCCGGCGCTTGAGCAGGTGGTGCGGCGAGCGCTCTGTTTCAGCCCCGAGGCGCGCTGGCCAAACGTCGACGCCATGAAGGCCGAGCTGGTGAAGCTGGCCTCGATCATCCAGGTCCGCTCGGCCGCTTTGACCGACGTCGGTATGGTCCGGGAGCTGAACGAAGATATCGTGATGGCGGTCGAATACCTTCGCGATTCCCAAGTCGAGCCGGCCGAACGTTATCTTTACGTGGTTTGCGATGGGATGGGTGGCGCGGAGGCGGGTGAAATCGCCGCTGCAATTGCGGTAACCACGATCCGGACTTACATTGAAAGTAAGCTCGAGTCGGCGCCCGGCGGTGACCTTGCTCAGTTGCTGCGCGTGGCGCTCGAGGAGGCGAATTCAAAAATCATCGAATATCAATCGACACATCCGGAAGCGCGCGGGATGGGGTCGACGGCGGTCGGTTTGCTGGTGATACCACCGCGCGCGGCGATCGCCTGGGTCGGCGACAGCCGCGCCTATCTGCTGGACAATGGGGAGTCGCGCCAGGTGACAAAGGACCATTCCCTGGTCCAGCGGCTGGTCGAAATCGGCCAGATTACCGCCGAAGAAGCGCGCCATCATGAGCACAAAAATGTTATCACCCGATCGTTGGGGGCCCGCGCCAGCGGTCCGGCCGGTGCCGAGGCGATGGAATTACGCTTGAAGCGCGGCGATCGCGTGCTGCTGTGCAGCGACGGCCTGGTGGCGCACGTCGATGACGCGGAGATCGGCGCGATTTTGCGCCGCCATAGCGATCCGCGCGCGGCAAGCCGTGAACTGGTGGTGGCGGCCAACGCGGGCGGCGGAACTGATAATGTCTCTGTGATTGTTGTCTTTGCAGATTAATTAATGGCTAGTAGCCCGCCCACATCCGATCCCATCGGAACCGGCCCGCTCGAAGCGGGTACCGTCCTCCAGAACCGCTACCAGATAGAGCGGCTGGTGGGCGGCGGTGGAATGGGCATGGTCTATCTGGCGCGCGACCAGCGGCTCGCCAACCGCGCCTGCGCGATCAAGGAAATGGTCGATCACTTCATCGACCCCCAGCAGCGCATCGAAGCCAATGACTATTTCGCGCGCGAGGCCGATACGCTGGCGCAACTCAAGCACGTCGCGATCCCCGCGATCACCGATCGTTTCGATCACCGCAATCGCCATTACCTGGTGATGGAGTATATCGAGGGGCGCAACCTCGAGGAGGAGATCGCTGCGGGCGGCGGCGGTCCGCTCTCCGAGGGGCTGGTGATCGATATCGGCCGCCAGTTGTGCGACGTGCTCGGCTACCTGCACGGGCTGACGCCGCCGATTATCTATCGCGACATGAAGCCCTCGAACGTGATGCTCACGCCGCGCGGCCGTGTAGTGCTGGTCGATTTCGGCATTGCGCGCCTCTTCCGGGCCGCGCGCAAGGGCACCATGATCGGCACGCTGGGCTTTGCACCACCGGAGCAATATCAGGGCGCGGTCGATCCCCGCAGCGACCTGTACTCGCTCGGCGCCACACTGCATTACATCCTTACCGCTCGCGATCCCGAGAAGTTTCCGCCCTTCAGCTTCCCGCCGGTGCGCGATCTGCGTCCGGATGTATCGAGCAATCTCGCCGGCGCGATCGATCGGGCGCTTTCATACGAGGTTAGCGGCCGCCCGCAATCGATCCAGGAATTCCGGGACATGATGCTCTATGGGCGCGGTCTCACGGCTCCCGGGCAGGGTATCAGCGGCCGCAGCGGCACCGCCGGTCTCGTGTTGCCGCCCGAGCCCTCATACACCGGCCCAATTCAGCCCCGGCACCGAAGCCCGGTGCGGCGTGCGATCGGAGTCGCGGCGGTGGTGCTGCTTCTGGGCGGCGGCGCATTTGGCGCGACCTATTTATATTCGAACCCCGAGTTGCAACAGGAACTGGGAATCACGCAATACATCGACAGCTTGCCTTGGAAGCATGAGCAACTGCTGGAAGAGGCCCGCCGCCATCCTTTGGACTTCGAACGGATGACGCTGACGCTCTCGTCGCGTGAAGGCACCCCGCTCTCCAAGCCGCAGGCAAGTTTCACCGACACTGAACTCAACGCGGCGCGTTACCTGCAATGGAACGCCTCGTTCAACAATCAGCTCGCCGGGCTCGAAGGTACGAACGAGAAGATCGATGCGCGCTTCTACGATCCTTCGGGGACGCAGATTGCGATGAGCACGGTGAGCCGATTTGTCGGCCCGGCCGACAAGGCGGTTGATTTTAGCGGTGTCGCCCTGATGCCGGATTTCAGCACCGAGCCGACCGGCAATTACAAGATCGCCTTGTTCTCCAATGATCAGCTCCTGACCGAACAGCGGTTTTCGGTCACCCAGGACTTGGCCGCGCGGGGTAAGGCTGCGGCGGCGGCAGCCGCGGCCTCGGTCGCGTCCGCCGCCGAGAACGCGAAGCGCACCGAGGAGGAGAAGAAGTACGCGATGCTCGAGGAGCGCAAGCGTCGCCCGCTCGAGCTGATCGAGATCCGGTTCGTCAATACCACCAAGAGCGGCACGGCGCTCTCCAGCCCCAGCAGCAGCTTCAGGGTTTCCAAAGTATTGTTTGTCGGATGGCAGGTCTCGTTCAGCAACCGGCTATTCGGGCTTGAATCGAACGAGTATCGGGTCGACGCCGCCTATGTCGCTCCCAGCGGCGGCACGCTAGGCAGCGTCGATGACATCCAGGTGGTGCCGCGCACTCTGCATACAGCGACCTTCAGCGGACGGGTCGGCAATTCGGCCGGCGGGGCGTTCCTGCCCGGCGTCTACACCGTAAATTTCTATCTGAACGGTCAGTACTTTGCGCAGAAAAAGTTCCGCGTCGTCGAAGACGGTCCGCCGCCCACCAGCTATGGTTCGAGCGCCTCAGCCGGTGCGAGCGGGGGCTCGATGGGGGGCAGTTTCCCTCCGGTAGCCGGCAGCTTTCCGCCGCTCGACACCCCGCTGCTCGCCCGCGGCGAGATTCAAGGCATTGGCGGGCATAGCAATATCGGGATGGAGCTGCGATTGCGTCCGCAGCCCAATGGATTTCTGCATGGAGAGCTCGTGATCAATGAACCTGGCTACGGTCTCACTTCGATCGAGGGCTTCGTCCGCGGTGATCGTCTGCAATTCCAGGTTCCTTACGGCACCGAGACTTATTATTTCGAAGGGACGCGCGGCGCTGACCGTCTGAGCGGCACCTTCGAGTCGACGCCCTCCGGCTCGCGGGGAACCTGGAGCACGGTCGCCAACTGATCGCGCCGTCCGCCTCCATTTCGACAGTATTACGCGTGGCGCTTGAATGAGAGCGTCGCAAGCTGCAATGCTGGGTCCGGGAAAATGTCGACCAGCGTCTCCCGCGAAAAGCTCATGTTCTATGCCGTGGCCGGCGGACTCGGCGGCTTTGCCGCGTGGGGGGCCGCTGAGCCGTTCCTCGGCATCCGCAGCGTTTACGGCCGCGATGTCCTGCTCGGCGCGCTGATCGGGCTCTTTATCGCAGTGTTCCTGGCCTCGATCGAGGCCCTCAGTGTCGACCAGTGGAACCAGGCGGTGCGCGGCACCAGCAGCGGCGCCATCTTCGGCATAATCGGCGGTGCTGCGGGCCTGCTGGTCGGCGAGTTTGCGTTCGACCTGGTGGGCGGCGTCCTCGGGCGGATAATCGGCTGGAGCCTGCTGGGACTGATGGTCGGGCTGGGCGCTGGATGGGCTACGCGCTCGAACGCGCGGCGGCGCAACGGCGCGATCGGCGGAATTATCGGCGGCGCGCTGGGCGGCTTCACCTATTGGATCCTCACCACTATCTTTCCGCAGGAGTTCGGCCGCGCGATTGCGATTATCGTGCTCGGAATGCTGATCGGGTTCTTTATCGGGCTGGTCGGCGAACTGCTCAAGCGCGGCTGGCTGATGGTGGTCCGCAGTCAAAGCCGCAATGCGCGCGAGGGCCGCGAATATCCGCTGATCAAACCGGTCACGACGGTCGGACGAGCCGAGGAGAGTGATGTTGGCCTGTTCGGCGATCGTGAGGTGATGCCGCAGCATCTGTTGATTCGGCGCGAAGGGCGTAATTTCGTAGTTAGCGCGGCCTCCGGCGGCCAAGTGCTGGTCAATCGTCAGCCGCTCGCCGGGCGTCAGGTGCTCAAGAGCGGCGATAGAATCGAGGTCGGAGGAACGTTGTTCCTGTTTCGTGACCGCGCACAGGCAACCACCAGCTAGGGGAAGAAGTGCGGTGTGGCAAGCGGGGCGACCATCGCGCGCGATTACAACTCTGGCTGCGGCCTCTTTCTGGCTCGCGGCCTGTGCCACCAACACCTACCAGTCCGGCGCCCCACAGCCTGCGGTCCAAAACGTCGAGTATTATCCCTACCAAGTCAAAGGTTATCAGAACAGCTACGCCAGGCGGCGGATTCTGATTCTGATGCCGGTCGACGCGCATCAAGCGGGAGGCGCCGGTGCCGGGGCTGCCGCCCAGCCATATCAGGGCGATGTTGCAATCGGCGTGACCGAAGATCCAAGCGGACGTCCGACCCAGGAACTCTATAGCGCGCCGATCGCGCCGATTGTCCAGGATGCGATTGTGAAATCGGCGACCGAAGCGGGTTTGATCGCCAGCACCTCGCAGAGCAGCGGCTATGATCCGACCAAAGACCTGAACGAAGATTACGTGCTCGAGAGCCGGATAGTGAGATGCTGGGTGGACAAGCGGCCGGGACCCGGCGGCGATGCCGGACCAGCCTGGTTCAGCGCGGCGGAGTTCGCCCTCGAAGTCACCATCTACAAGCCGCCCTTCACCGTGCCATTTTGGCAAGGCAAGAGCGATTCGAGTTACGATGACCCGCCGATGGACAGCAACGCTATCAGTCCCGAAGATGAGACTGCCATCTACGATCAGCCGGTGCAGGTGCTGTCGGTCGCCTTAACGCGGGGGGTGGCGGGAATCTTCAACCGTACCGAGTTGTATGCGCTGGTGAATGATGATCGGATGCCGGCGCGCCACTGAACGGCGTCCATTCGACCGAATCGCTTTGCTGCGTTCAGTTCAACGGGCGTTTCAACCGCCTGGTTTCGGAAGGTAACCTACCCATGACAGAAAATATCCATACGACTGTCCATAACAATCTGCCCCGCGGTCGCCATCCGATGCCGCCTTGCGTGCTGGTAATCTTCGGCGGCGCGGGCGATCTGAGCCATCGCAAACTGCTGCCGGCGCTCTACAATCTCTCCGTGGATGGTGAACTGCCCGAGCATGCGGCGGTGGTCGCCTTTTCGATGGAGGATTTGAACGACGATTCGTACCGCCACTTCGCCCGCAGCGGTATCCAGCAGTTCTCGCGGCGGCCGCTCCAGGAGGAGCATTGGAACAAGTTTGCGCCGCTGCTCCATTACGTACGCGGCAACTTCACCGATCCGGCAACTTACCAGACCTTGCACGCCCGGCTCGAAGAGATCGACCAGAAATCCGCCACCCAGGGCAATCGAATCTTCTATTTTGCGATTCCCCCCGGGTTTATCGATGATTGCTCGAATAGCCTCAAAAACGCCGGCATGGTTAAGCCGGCCGACGCCCCGCAATTCACGCGCGTGGTCGTAGAAAAGCCGATTGGTCACGATCTGGACAGTGCGGCCGAGATAAATGCCCGGCTGGCGCGCTACTTCGAGGAAAGCCAGATTTTCAGAATCGATCACTATCTCGGCAAAGAGACGGTCGAGAACCTGCTGGTGCTGCGCTTCGCCAATGCAGTCTTCGAGCCGTTGTGGTCAGCGCACTTTATCGATCACGTGCAGATCACCGTGGCCGAGCAGGAGGGCGTCGGCACGCGTGCCGATTACTACGATCACGCCGGCGCCCTGCGCGATATGGTGCAGAGCCATCTCCTGCAGGTGTTATGCATGATCGCGATGGAGGCGCCGCGCAGCACCGGCGCGGACGCGGTGCGCGATGCGAAACTCGACGTGCTGCGCTCGCTCAAGCCGCTCGATGCCGATGAAATCAGCCGCTTCGTGGTGCGCGGCCAATACGCCGAGGGTCTGATCGAGGGCGAGAAAGTCAAAGCCTATCGGCAGGAGGAGCATATCGCGCCGGATTCGATCACCGAGACCTTCGTCGCGCTCAGATGTTTCGTCGAGAACTGGCGATGGTCGGGCGTGCCTTTCTACTTGCGGACCGGAAAACGGATGCCGAAGCGCGCCAGCGAGATCTCGATTTACTTCAAGTCGGTGCCGCGCATCCTGTTCAATAATCCGCCGCGCCCACCGCTGGAAGCCAACGTGTTGGTGCTCCGGATTCAACCCGATGAAGGCCTCTCGCTGAACATCATCTCGAAACTGCCCGGCGCTGACCTCCGGCTCGCGCCGGTCAAGGTCGATTTTCATTACGCGACCGCTTCGCCCGAGGCCTACGAGACCTTGCTGCGCGACGTGATGCTGGGAGATCAGACGCTCTTCATGCGCCGCGATACCATCGAAGCCGCGTGGGAATTCGTGCAGAATATTCTCGATGCCTGGGCGGAGGCGCCCAGCGAGCCGCCGCTCTACTCGGCCGGTTCATTGGGCCCAATTGAGGCGGCGCTGATGATCGCGACTGACGGCCGCGCCTGGCGCACGCCGTAGCGAGGATCTGAGATGGCCGACAGAGTGGTTCTGGCCGGCGATGTCGGTGGCACCAAGACCCATCTCGCGCTGTGGCGAACTGCGGGTACCGGGCTTCAGCGCCTGACGGATAAAATCTATCGCACGGCCAAGTTTGCCAGTCTCGAGGCGCTGTGTGCGGATTTTCTCGGCAGCGCAAGGTCGCCTGGCGCGTATTGTTTCGGCGTACCCGGTCCGGTGATCGACGGTCGCAGCCACGCCACCAATCTCGCCTGGACCGTCGAGCAGTCCTCGCTGGCGGCTAAGTTCGGCGGCGCGCCGGTCCGCTTGATGAACGATCTCGAGGCGATGGCTTACGGCGTGCTTCATCTGGGCGAGCAGGAAACCGTGGTGCTGCAATCTGGTGCACGTGCCGGCGAAGGCAACATGGCGGTCGCCGCGGCTGGTACCGGACTCGGCGAGGCGGCGTTGATTGCCGATCATGGCCGTTACCTTGCGGTCGCGACCGAAGGCGGTCATTGCGACTTCGCGCCGCGTGGCGCCGAACAGATCGAGCTGATGAAGTTCGTCGCCGCCGAATTCGGCCATGCCAGCTATGAGCGCGTCCTGTCCGGTCCCGGTCTGATGAATGTGTACCAGTTTCTGAAGGCCAGCACTCCCGAAGCGGAGCCCGACTGGCTTAAATCCGAGATCGAAAGGGCCGCCGATCCGGCAGCCGTCGTCAGCCAGGCGGCGCTCGCGCAACGCGATGCGCGATGCGTTCATGCGCTCGAGATATTCGTCGCGATCTACGGCGCGGAGGCGGCGAACCTGGCGCTCAAGGTGCTCGCGCTCGGCGGCCTCTACCTGGGCGGTGGGATCGCCCCGAAGATCCTGCCGATGCTACAAAAGGAGAGCTTCCTGCGGGCCTTCAACGACAAGGGCCGGCTCGGAGAGGTGCTGCGCCGTATCGAGGTGCGCGTGGTGATGAACCAGGACGCGGGGTTGCTCGGCGCGGCTTACTGCGCGCTCGAATTGCTCAACCAATGAGCGGCGGTTTCGATTCAACGAGTATGCGAGGGAACCAATGACGAAGCGAGTACGTGAAATTATTAGTTGGTACGAGTCGGCAAATCCGGGCGTGCGCGCGAACCTGGCACGGATGCTTAATCATGGGCGGCTCGCCGGCACCGGACGGATGGTGATTCTGCCGGTCGACCAGGGTTTCGAGCACGGCCCGGCGCGCAGCTTTGCCGTCAATCCACCCGCCTACAATCCGCTCTATCATTTTCAGCTCGCGATCGATGCCGGGCTCAATGCCTACGCCGCTCCGCTCGGCTTTATCTCCGCTGGCGCCGCCGACTTCGCGGGTGAAATCCCGCTCATCCTGAAGCTCAATAATCATGACCTGCTGGCCGAGGAACCCGACCCGGCTCCGGCCGTGACCGGCAGCGTCAAGGACGCGCTGCGGCTGGGATGCGCGGCGGTCGGCTTTACGATCTACCCGGGATCGCTCAAATCCAGCCTGATGTACGAGCAGTTGCGCGGGATCGCCGAGGAGGCGCAGGCCAACGGGCTCGCGGTGGTGGTGTGGTCGTATCCACGCGGCTCGGGTATCAGCAAGGAGGGCGAAACGGCGCTCGACATAGTCGCGTACGCGGCTCAAATCGCAGCGCAACTTGGCGCCCATGTGATCAAGGTTAAACTTCCCACCGCTCATCTCGAGCAGGGCGCGGCCAAAAAGGTTTACGAAGAGCTTCGCGTGCCGCTCGAGCCGCTCGCGGCCCGGGTCCGTCATGTGGTGCAAAGCGCTTTCGAAGGCCGGCGCATTGTGATTTTTTCGGGCGGCGCGCGCGAGGACGATAAGTCGCTGCTCGAGCAGGTTGCGGCGATTCACGACGGCGGCGGTTTCGGCTCGATTATCGGGCGCAACTCTTTTCAGCGCCCGCGCGAGGCCGCGATCGATCTGCTCGGCAAGGTTATCGATATCTACGCGCGTTGATCGTGCGCCATTGATCCGCTTCGGCCGCCGAGGGGAGCCATGCAATACAGCGAGTATCAATTCCTGAAGTTCGAGCGGCATGAGCCCGGAATCATGCTGATAACCATCGACCGGCCCGAGGCGCTCAATGCCACCAACGCCCGGCTGCATTGGGAACTGAGCCAGGTCTGGAAGGATATCGGCGAGGACGACCAAACCAATGTCGCGGTCGTGACCGGCGCGGGCAAAGCATTTTCGGTCGGCGGCGACTTCGAGATGATCGATCAACTGCTCGGCCATCACGACCAGATTCTCCGTGTCTGGCGAGAAGCCGGCGATATCGTCTACAACATGATCAATCTCGATAAGCCGATCATCTCGGCGATCAACGGCGTGGCCGTGGGCGCCGGACTTGCCGTCGCCTTGCTGGCCGATATCAGTATCGCCGCCGACACGATGCGTATTACCGACGGCCATCTCCGCCTCGGTGTCGCCGCGGGCGACCATTCGGTGATCATCTGGCCGCTGCTGTGCGGGATGGCCAAGGCCAAGTACTATTTGCTGACCGCTGATTTTCTCGACGCCAAAGAAGCTGAACGGATTGGACTGGTGAGCCTGTGCGTGCCGGCCGCCGAATTGATGGACCGTGCTCTCGAGGTGGCGCGCAAACTCGGCGCCGGTCCGCAGCCGGCGATTCGCTTCACGAAGCGCAGCCTCAACCATTGGCTCAGGATGGCCGGGCCGGCCTTCGACGCCTCATTGGCGCTCGAGATGATCGGGTTCTTCGGTGAGGATGTGGCGGCGGGCATGGAAGCCGTTAAGGGTAAACGTCCGCCCGCCTTCCCCAGCAGCCGCACGCGTTAATCGGCTCGATCACGCCACACCCCGGTGCCATCCGGTCGCCGGTTTATGCTAATGAACTGTGGTTTGTATCAGGTCCCCGGAAACCGAAGGAGGATTGTGACATGGGTGGGAAGGAACGCTGGTGGTATCTGCCAGTGATAGTCGTTGCGGCGCTCGCTGGCGGCGCGGCATCCAATCTACTGTTCAGTTCCAGCGATGCATTTGGTGCGATCAAGCATCATCATCCGTCGCAGAAGGAAATCAGCGCCGAGACCGTGACCGCACGCGAATTTGTGATGGTGGATAGTGCGGGCAACAAACGCGCGGATATCCATTTGATGGACAACACCGGCCCGGCGGTCGATCTTTATGACCAGGGCGGCACCTTGCGAGCTTCCCTCGCGGTGACTCCCCGCGGCGTAGCGCGCGTGCGTTTGTACAATCCTGACGGGATTCCGCAGGCGGCCCTCGGCGTTACGGCCGATGATCGTCCCGGCTTGGCACTGATGGACAAGAATCGCGACCTGCGCGCTACCGTCGAAGTCAGCGGGCAAGGTGCTCCCTCGGTCCGTTTGTACGGTACGAAAAGTGCCCAGGCTGGCTTGGACGTCACGCCTGATGGTCTGCCGGGTTTGGCGCTGCTGAACCAGGATGGCAAGACGTTGGCGGCGTTATCGGTTAACAGCGACGGCAAATCGGCGCTGACGTTTTACGACTCATCTGGTCAGGTGGCCGGGGGATTACCCTGAGATTATGAATCACGCGCCTGACCCGGCCGTGCGATGCTCAACCCGATTCTGGTAGAACGAGCGCCGGACAGCTCTTGCGTTACAGGATTTTTTGGCATAATCCGCCTTTTAAAAGGTCTGCCTAAGGGAGAGGGGATTTCGCGATGAAAAAGCTGGCGACGTTGGGTGCATGTCTGGCCGTGGTCTCCGCGATAGCGCTTGGTGTAGCCGTTACTAATGGCTATGCAGCGAGCGGCGTGAAGGTCGACTGTACCCAGGTGATGACTGAACTCAACGGTGGTAAGAAGCCGAAGGAAGTCGCGTCGGACATGAAGATCTCGGTCTCGAGTGTCTATAGATGCCGGCATCGGGCCCATCACATGGCCGGTGGTAGCTCGACCCACGCAAGTAGTACGTCGGCGGCGCCCATGGCCACTCCGGCGGCCGCGAGCCATTGATTTCTGCGCCCTCGTATAAGGCTTTTTAAACCATTAACTCGAGCGCTCGGCCCCCGCGCAGGGTTCAAGAGCGCTCGGGTTGTTCCACCGATCTTCGAGGCGGTGCGGCAATGACTTGCGAACTTTGTGAGCTTCGCGAGTATACGCAGCAGTATTGCCGTTTCGTGTATCCGTTCAGGTTCGCGATTCTGGACTGTGATTCGTGTGACACGCCGATGGCCGTACTTGGCGAGCATCGCGCGGTAGCGACCGAGGCCGAGCGGACCTTCATGATCGAAGCCCTGTCGATTGTGGCCCGTCATCGGTACGGCGAGCGCGGCTTCGTCATCGACGGCGTGATGCGCCAGATTCCCGACCATTGCCACATCCACGCGCGGCCCATACCGGCTTGGGCGAGATAGGCATTGGCACCGCGGGTGGAGCATTGGCAGTTTGCGCCGGCCTTTGGCGTACCCTCCTTGGCTCAATGGCTTGAAATCTTTTATTGACGCGCCTACTTGGTAAGTAACTTGTCTTATGGTATATGCGCGGGCACTGCGCATGTGCAGTTGGGTTGGCCTTCTGGAGGGGGCCCGCCTGTTTTTTTAGTCAGGAGGTTCGGGGGAGAATGGCTAACGGCACAGTCAAGTGGTTCAGCCCCAAAAAGGGCTATGGCTTCATCACGATGGAGGACGGACAGGAAGTGTTCGTCCACTATACTGCTATCGACGGAAATGGCTTCCGTTCGCTCGAGCAGGGAGAAAGAGTGAGGTTCGAAGTTGCCCAGGGGCCGAAGGGATTGCAGGCATCGAATGTGATGCGCGCGCAAGCATAGGCGCGCGTTTCTCGACGATCCTACGATCGCGGACTGCACTTTGGGCCCTCTCTCCACGGCGGCGCGGCATGGTTTTGCGACGCTCTGCGCGCCTGGAGAGGGGGCCCGTTTCCGCCTTGCTCAGGCGAGCAACTTTTCGAGTTTCTTTAATGACCGGCTCGAGACGTTGTTGGTCTTGAAGCATCTCCAGGGTGCGATCGGGCCTGCGTTTCTCGCGATAAGTATCGAGCGCCATGTTTCGCTTTAATTTCGTCTCAGCGACAACCCTCGAAAAAAAGGGGATGTTTCTCGCCGTTCCATAAGCTACGATTTGCCTGCGGAGGCGCTGTTCCCATGGCATCACGGCCAATCGCCAACGGCAACATCTCGTTCGGCCTGGTTTCGATCCCGGTCGCGCTGTTTTCTGCAACCTCGTCGAAATCCGTCAGCTTCAATCTGCTGCACGCCAAGGACAAGAGCCGCATTCAACAGCGAATCTATTGCCCGGTCGACGACGCCATCATCGACCGCGGCGAATTGGTGCGCGGCTACGAAGTCGAAAAGGGCCGCTATGTAGTTTTCACTGACGAGGAACTCAAGAACCTCGAGGCGCGCAACGATCGTTCGATCGAAATCACCGAGTTCCTGCCGCTCTCGGCGGTCGATCCGATCTTCTTCGAAACCGGCTATTTCCTCGGCTGCGAACCTGGCGCCGCCAAGGCCTATCGCCTCCTGACTGAAGCGATGACCCTCACCGAGCGTGTAGCAATCGGGCGGTTCACGATGCGCGGCAAGGAGCATCTGGTTATAATCCGCCCGCATCAGGATGGCCTGATGCTGCATACGGTCTACTATGCGGATGAAGTTCGCTCGGCCGCTGATATCGACCACGGCCAGAACGAGAGCGTCAAACCCGCTGAGCTTACGCTGGCCAAGCGGCTAATCGACGATCTTACGGCGAAGAAGTTCGAGCCCGAAAAGTATCACGATAGTTATCGTGAGCGCGTTCAGGAAGCCGCTCGGCAGAAACTTGCCGGTGAGGAAGTCACCGAGGCGCCGAGCGAACCGCGTCACGGCCAGGTAATCGATCTGATGGCGGCGCTGAAAGCCTCGCTCGAAAAACGCGGCCAGGCCGCGCCCGCGCAAGAGGCGGCCGAGCGGCCGCGGGCGCGTGCGGCATCGCGTCCGAGTGGCGAGCGCCGTCGCAGCGGCGGCAAACGTTGATCCGGCTGCTCCCGTCCTTCGCGCGCCCATCGTGTTCCGTCAAGCTTTCTTGGTGTATAGCGTCGAGCTAAACGTCCGGCTGGATGCCGGCTCTGCGGGCGACCGAGTTTCTGCGGCCGCGAAAAATCCAGTGCATGCATCTCTGATTGAGCCAATTGCCATGAAATTGGTTTTTGACGGCAGGTGGGCAGCTATGCGATATAGCGAATCAGGTGACTGAAGCTCAGCGCTTGTTGTGCCCCGAAACTTTCGCGGGATTCGCATCTCGCCGTCGGTGACCAATGAACAGGCGTTACAAAAAAGTGGTTCTCACGCGTGAGCCGTCGGTCGGCCATCCGCGCGAAACGTTGATCGAAGCTGGCTTCGAAGTAACGGTCGGCCCCTTTAATTGGTACAGCGGCGCTGACCCGACCAGCGAAGAGCTGATCAACCTGATTGGCGATGCCGACGCGGCGCTGGTCTGCCCGCGCGACAAAATCGAAGCGCGCGTAATCGAAACCTGTCCCAATCTGCAGGTCTTGGTATGCGCGGTGATTGGCGTGGATAAGATGGATCAGGACGCCGCGACCCGGCGCGGAGTTCTGATCTGCAACAGTCCCACACCCGAGAATTTTATCGGCCTCGCTGAAGCGACGGTCGGGCTGATCGCCGTCTTGATGAAAGGACTCAAGCGCAACGAGGCTGAGGTCCGCGCCGGCGGATGGTACCGGGTCGGCAACCGCGGCCTGATGATGAAGGGCCGCACGGTGGGGCTGGTCGGGCTGGGGCGTGTTGCGCAGGAGACGGCGCAGCGGCTGAGCGGCTGGGGTATGCGCCTGGTCGGCTACGATCCATATGTCGATGCCGAAGCGGCGCGTAAAATCGGTATCGAGAAGCTGAGCCTCGAAGTACTGCTGAAGGAGTCCGATGTAGTGAGTCTCCACGTGGTGCTGACCGCGGAGACGCGCAATCTGATCGCGATGCGGGAGCTGGGGCAGATGAAACGCGAGGCCGTGCTGGTCAACACGGCGCGCGGCGGTGTGGTCAACGAGGCGGACCTCGCGCAGGCCTTGAATGAGGGAATCATCGCCGGCGCCGCACTCGACGTGTTCGGCAACGAGCCGCTCGAGCGCGAAAGCCCGCTGTTTAAGGTCGACCCCAACAAGCTCATCATGACCCCGCATATCATCGGTCATGGCCAGAACGTCGAAGGTGCCGGCTTTGCGATGGCGGTTGAGACCATCCGCTCGATTCTGGATGGCGAAGTTCCCAAAACGGTCGTTAATCGCGCGGCCCTCGATCGATGGAGTGCGCGGTTTCATGCCTAGTCAACTGCAATAGTCAGTGAACGACTCGTGATACCTAAGCTGTCGCAGAGGAGATAGTATTATGGCTGCATCAGCAACGCTCCGTCCTGACTCCAAGTCGGCTCGCGTCCGGGCTCGCCTCAATCATCCGATTATCGACTCTGACGGCCATACCTTCGAGCTGATGCCGGTGATGCTCGATTATCTCAAGGCGGCCGGCGGCGAGCGCGTCGTCGAAGGCTGGAAGACCGCCTTTCACGGTACCTTCCAGGATCCGCGCTGGAAATCCTTTTCGATGGAGGAACGGCGCGAGCGCCGCGCGATGCGGCCGACCTGGCGCGGCCTGCCGGCGCGCAACACGGTTGATCTTGCGACGGCCGTGATGCCGAAGCTGATGTACGAACGGCTCGACGAAATGGGGCTGGATTACTCAGTCGTATATCCTACACTGGCGTTTCTGGCTATCGAGGTCGCTGACGAAGAGGTGCGGCGCGCTGCCTGCCGCGCTATCAACAATATGCGGGCTGATATGTTCCGCGAATACAGCGACCGTCTTACCACCGCGGCAACTATTCCGATGCATACACCGCAGGAAGCGATTGCGGAACTCGAGTATTGCGTCAAGGAGCTCGGCCTGAAGAGCGCAATGGTGGCGAGCTATGTACGGCGTCCGATTCCGGCAGTCGAGAAGAAGTTTCACGGCGTCGGTACCTGGGCTTACTGGATGGACACCTTCGGCCTCGACAGCCTGCACGATTACGATCCGTTCTGGGCCAAATGCCAGGAGTTGGGAATCGCGCCGACCTTTCACTCCGTGGGCTACGGCTGGGGCACGCGTCAATCGATTAGCAACTACGTGCACAATCATCTCGGCAACTTTGCCGCCAGCGCCGAGGCCGTATGCAGATCCCTTTTGCTCGGTGGCGTGCCGAAACGATTTCCCAAACTGACTTTCGCCTTCCTGGAGGGCGGCGTGCCATGGGCGCGCAATCTCTTCTGCGACATGATATCGCACTGGCAGAAGCGCAACCGCGAAGGAGTCGAAAATTATAATCCCGCGCTGGTCGACAAGGCCCGCTTCCTCGAACTTGCCGGACGCTACGGCGGGCGCTTTACCGAAGGTCGCGAGGATCGACTGCTGGGCGCGTTGATGGACGCGATGGCAATTGGCGAGGATCGCAGTTTGATCGATGAATGGGCGCCGAGTGGAATTCACTCGGCAGAAGAGATCCGCGATATCTTCGTCAACCAGTTCTACTTCGGATGTGAGGGCGACGATCCATTGAACGCGATGGCCTTCCGGCCCCACGGTACGCCCTTCAACGCCCGGCTCAACGCACTCTATGGCTCTGACATCGGCCACTGGGACGTTCCAGATATGTCGGAGGTAGCGGAAGAGGCCTACGAATTGGTCGAAGACGGGCTTATCACCACCGAGGAGCTGCGCGAGTTCGTATTTGTCAACGCGGTGAAGTTCTGGTGCTCGACCAATCCCGGGTTCTTCGACGGCACTGCGGTAGAAAGTGAGGTAAAGAAGCTCTTGGCGAGCGGACTCAAGTAGAGATCGAATAGGTTTTCGGTAATGACTTGATATTCGTCGTCAGGACGGCAGCGCGCAGGTAGTTAACTGACTATTGCAATTAGTATGGCCGCGCGGCCGGACCAAGTAATTCCCGCGCGACCAGCAACTTCATGATCTGTGCGGTGCCGTCACCGATTTCGAGGCCGATTACGTCGCGCAATCGCTGCTGATGCGGCAGGTCGAGGCTGTAGCCGAGATGGCCGTGCAACAGTAGGCATTGGTGAATCACCTCCGCAGCCAGCTCGGGCGCCCACCACTTGCATCCCGCCGCCAGCCATCCATGCGGTTCGCTGCGATCGCGAAGCCACAGCGCTTCGTAGCAGAGCAGGCGCGCAGCGCGAATTTGCACCGCTCCTTCGGCGAGCGGGAACGAGACCCCCTCGAAGCGCGCGAGACTACCGCCGAAGGCCTGGCGTCCGCTGACGTATTGGCAGGTTTCTTCGAGGCTTTGCTGCGCGGCGCCAAGACACATCAGGCCGATCAACGCGCGGCTGAAATCGAAACCCTGCATCACCTGCACGAAGCCGGCACCCTCGGGCCCGATGCGCATCGTCGCCGGCACGCGCACCGAATCAAAGAATAGCGAGCCGCGCCCGACCGCACGCGAGCCGAGATCGCGAAAGCGCGTACGGCTGATACCGGCGTCGTTCAGATCGACATAAAAGGCGCTGATGCCGCGTGCCCCCGCCTCGATGGTGCCGGTGCGCGCCATCAACAGCGCGCCGTCGGCCGACGAGGCCAGTGAGATCGAACTTTTCTCGCCATCGAGCACGTAGCTATCGCCCTCGCGCCGCGCACTCAGCTTGATGTGCGCCGCATCAGAACCGGCGCCCGGCTCGGTGACAGCGAGGGCGGCGATCGCCTCGCCGCGGCAGATCGGCGGCAGAATCGCGGACCGCTGTGCGTCGTCGCCGTGCTGCGCGACGATCGCTCCGACCAGCGCCGAGAGCAGCAGGATATAGCCGGCGTTGAAGTCGGCGCGCGCGATTTCCTCGTGGGCGATTCCGAGCGCGACGTAGTCGAGCCCATTGCCGCCGAAGCGCGATTCGACGATCGGCGCGAGCAGGCCCATCGCGCCTAACTGGCGAACGAGGTCGCGCGGGAGATCGGCGTCGCGGTCGCGCGATGGATAGGCGGGCGCCAACTCGCGTGCGGCAAAATCGTGCAGCGTCGATTGGAGCAGCTTGTGATCTGCGGAGAATTCGAAATCCATCGATCGGGACCTCGCCCAAGCCCGCTGGCCACGTCGACCAACGCGATTAGTTAGATTGACTCGTGCCGATTCAAGGATTCGCGCCGCCACCCGACTGCTGACTATTCAGATAGCGCGGAAGATTACTAATGTCACCGCCGCCCGTCGCCGGCGTGACCGAGGATTGGTCCGACGCGTCGTCGGCCGATTGCTCCATCGCGCGGCGCATCACTTCCTGCTGCATCTGCTTGGGCGTCTGCGCGGGCTGCAAGCCCTGGCCACGTTCGAACTTTACACGCTCCGCCGGATTCATGTGCAGCCAGATCTGGCTCGCTTGCGCGGAGTTACCGCGTTTTAACGCTTCGAGAAATTGCTGTTGCGGAGTAGCCGAATGTGAGCATCCGCCGAGCGCCGCCCCGAGCCCAATTATCAGCGCCACGCTTGAAGCCCTGATCACGTGAGGATGATTGCCGAACGGCTCCGGCCATTCAAGCCGGGCCGGACGGGTTACTCAGAAAGTAACTACGCTGCGGATCGACTTGCCCGCACGCATCAGATCGAAAGCCTCGTTGATCTTCTCGAGCGGCATCACGTGTGTGATCAAATCGTCTATATTAACGCGGCCATCCATGTACCAATCGACGATCTTCGGTACATCGCGCCGGCTGCGCGCGCCGCCGAACGCGGTGCCCTTCCAGGTCCGTCCGGTGACGAGCTGAAACGGCCGCGTCGAGATTTCCTGGCCCGCGCCAGCCACCCCGATAATCACCGCGGTGCCCCATCCGCGATGGCAGCACTCCAGCGCCTGGCGCATCAGCTTGACGTTGCCGACGCACTCGAACGAGAAATCCGCGCCGCCGCCGGTCAGATCGACGAGGTAGGCGACCAGGTCGCCGCCGGCTTCTTCGGGGTTGACGAAGTGCGTCATGCCGAATTTTTCCGCAATCGCCTTGCGGTTTGAATTGAGATCGATTCCGACGATCATGCGCGCGCCCGCCATCCGCGCCCCTTGGATTACATTGAGCCCGATGCCGCCGAGGCCGAACACCACTACCGAGTCGCCGACCTGCACCTTGGCGGTGTTGATTACCGCGCCGATGCCGGTGGTCACGCCGCATCCGATGTAGCAAATCTTCTCGAACGGCGCGTCCTCGCGCACCTTGGCCACCGAAATCTCCGGCAGTATCGTGTAGTTTGCGAAGGTCGAGGTCCCCATATAGTGGTGAATCTGGGTATTGCCGATCGAGAAGCGGCCAGTCCCATCGGGCATCACGCCGCGGCCCTGCGTCTCGCGAATCGCGGTGCAAAGATTGGTCTTGCCCGAAAGGCAGGCCTTGCATTGGCGGCATTCGGGAATATACAGCGGGATGACGTGATCGCCCGGCTTGACAGAGCTCACGCCGGGCCCGACCTCGACCACCACCCCGGCGCCCTCATGGCCGAGGATCGACGGGAACAGTCCCTCGGGATCCGCACCCGAGAGGGTGAAGGCGTCGGTATGACATACGCCGCTCGCTCTGATCTCGACCATCACCTCGCCCTGCTTGGGGCCCTCGAGCTCGACCTGCTCGATGCGAAGCGGCTCCCCGGCCTTGTACGCGACTGCGGCTTTGACTTTCATGTTCGCCCATCCTCGCGGGATTGATCAATCATTCGCCCGATTTATTTATCAAACGCGCGCGGCTGTCAAAAAGACCGGCGCGCCCGCGGCACCGGTCGGTTCCAATTTCCGTACGACCCAAGGTATAAGACGCCAAGGAGGAGATTAACGATGGCCTCGCAGGGATTACAGATGTTGTTGGCCGACCTCGCCGCCGGCCGCGTGCGGGTGGTCGATCTCACCGTGCGCCTCGCACCCGACACCCCGATTATCCATCTGCCGCCGCAATTCGCACAGTCGCATCCGCTGGCGGTCGACGTCATCTCCAAGTTCGATTCGAGCGGACCCGGCTGGTATTGGAACAATCTCGATCTCGGCGAACACACTGGCACCCATTTCGACGCGCCGATTCATTGGGCGACCGGCAAAGATCTCCCCGACAACACCACCGACACGATTCCGCCCGGCAAGTTCATCGGCCCGGCCTGCGTGATCGACGCCTCGCGCGAAGTTGCCGCCAATCCCGATTTCCTGCTCACTCCCGAGCGCGTGATCAAGTGGGAGCAGGAGCACGGCCGGGTCCCGGCCGGTGCATGGCTCCTGCTGCGTACCGACTGGAGCAAACGCACCGGCGACGCCTTTCTAAATGACTCGCCCGACGGCCCGCACAGTCCCGGCTTCCACAAGTCGGCCTCCGAATTCCTGGCCCGTGAGCGTAACGTGCTTGGAGTCGGTGTCGAGACCGTCGGCACCGATGCCGGGCAGGCCGCGAAATTCGACCCGCCGTTTCCGAATCATTCTACGATGCACGGGGCGGGCAAATTCGGTCTGGCGAGTTTGTGCAATCTCGATCAACTTCCGGCCACCGGCGCGGTCGTGGTCGCAGCGCCGCTCAAGATCGCCAATGGCAGCGGCAGTCCGGTCCGCGCGATCGCATTGGTGTCGAGTTGATCGAGAATGGAATCGAAGCGCGAATGATTTTCCAGGACGGTTGTTAGGTGGGTGCAGCGAGCGCGCCATCCGCCGCCGCCGCGATTCGCCGGCAGATCGAGCAGCTCTACGCCTCGCGCCAACTTATCGGCGACGACGGTGTGGTTTGCGAGCTCGATACGCTGAGCGTGACCGCCGAGCGCGGCGCGTTCATCGCCGACGTATGCCGCCAATACCGGCCTGCGGCGACGCTCGAGATCGGGATGGCGTGGGGGATGTCGACGCTGTTCATGCTCGAAGCGCTGGCCGAGATCGGCAGCGCGCAGCCCGGATGCCACGCGGTTATCGATCCTTTCCAGTTAAGGCTATTTCATAATGCCGCGCTCCGGGCGGTGCGCGAGGCGGGCGCCGGCGACCTGATCGACTTTTACGCGGAACCCTCGCAAATCGTGCTGCCGCGGATGATCAGCGCCAGCCGGAGTTTCGATCTCGCCTTCATCGACGGCGACCATCGCTTCGAAGCGGCCTTCATCGATTTTTACTTTATCGACCAGCTCCTCAAGCCGGGCGGGATTGCGATCTTCGACGACCTCGGGATGGACGGGGTGTTCCTGACCTGCGCATTCGCCGAAAAAAATCATCACTACGTACCGCGCCAGGAGTACATCAGCCCAAGCCTAGCGCAGCATTGGAACCGGCGGCGGGAGGCGCGCACCGGCCGCTACGTGCGGCCGGCGATTCGCGTCTACCAGAAGCCGCTGCATAGCTCGGTGCGCGACGAATTTTACGTCGCCCCGTTTTTTCGCGACCTGGTGCAGTTCGAAGGCATTCCGGGCGTGGTCTCGCCCCGGCTGGTGCGCAACCGACTGAACCACATTGGCCGCGTCGCGCTGCTGGAGGGTGACCGGCTTACGGCGCGCCGCGCATTTCGCCGCTCGTTACAGGCCGGGCAGTTCCAGTTCGGTACCTGGATGCGCCTGCTGAGAACCTTCCTCCCGGTCCGGCTGGCGGCGCAGATGACCGGCCGTAAATCACGGATGCGCGAGCGTACCAGCTAACAGGCGCGCCCCGAGCCCTGCTCAGCGAGTTCGCCCCGCCGCCCAATCATCGGCCGGTGCGCCATCGTCGCACTTGCGGCAGTCCAGCTCCGCGCCGATTCGTGTGGCGCGGTCCGCGGCGTTCGTAACCCATTCACGCATTTGCCAGGGCGGTTGATGGCGCACATGCTGGCCATGACCGCATTCCAACTCCGCGACCCAATCGAGATTTTGATCCCGATGAAAGCCGATGATTTTGCGCGGCACGAGCTAAGTCGAGTGGCGCTGGGTCCGGCCCGGCCTCACTCGGGCAGTGAGCGGGCTGGCGGCCGGCCACTCGCAGACGGTGCGCCAGCGCCCGCACCAGGCATAGTCGGCATGGCCTGCCTGGTGTAGCCGGCGGGCGGCGCGAATTCGCTATCGGCGAGGGTCTTGGTCGTGATCTTCGTAACCGTCGTCTTGGTCACGATCGGTGGCCGGTTCGCGATCATCTGCGCCAGCTTCTGTGCCTGCTCGGGCGGCATTCCGGGGATCGTCAATCCTTTCATGCTGGTGGTCGACTGAGAGGCGAGTGGCACGCCGTTGGGCACGTCCTGGACCATCGCGGCAGCGCCGGTGCCCTTGAGCTTGCGGACCATTTCTTTCTGAAAGGCGGCGAATTCATCGGCTCCTGGCGCGCTCTTGGAGAAGCACTCCACGATCTCCGAATGGGTGCCCATCATGCGGCTGACGCCGGTATAGTTTTCACACTTGTAGCCCTGGATCGTCTGCGAACTGCCGGACTTTGTGAACTTGATATTTGCCATGCCCGCGGTCGGCGTCATCCCCTGCGGAGGGAACGGCATCTCGCTGTAGGTCCGGCGCGATGGGGTAATCAGCAGCATCACGCCCTTGTCGAGGTCGGTAATCATGGTGTCGTGCTCGCTGACGATCTTCTGCTTGTTGCCCTCGATCATGATTGTGCGCGCGTGGGTAACCGGCTGCCCGCCGCGGTTGACGGTCTCCAGTTCATCGACTATCACCCCGGCGCGCGCAGCGCTGGCGGATATAAGGAATGCGGCGGCGAGTGCCGCAGCCGCGTAATTTGTGAATTTCACGGTACTAATCTCCCTCTGCGCCCTGGAACGCGCCTTCGGTCTGCGGCAGGCGTTCCGCGCGATCTGTACTCAAACGATACAGGGCAAGCGTTCCCAACCCGAACATCACCCATACCATTTCTTTAATACGCCTCAGGAAGCCGATCGCGAAGCCGACATCGGCCGAATAACCAAGCATCGCGAGAATCAAGGCCTTGCCGCCTTCCTGGCTCACCAGCTTGGCTGGGATCATGAAGGTCGCGCGCTCGATGAGCAAGCCCAAAGCCTCGACCAGCAGGACCGTCTGTACGGTGGCGGGTTCGTACAGCCAATGGAGCAGGATATAGATTTCGACCGGCCCCATACTCCATGCACAAAGATAGCAAAGGCAGGAGATGGCGAAGCGCAGACGCCGATGGGTGTAAAAGTCGAGCAACAGCGTATCGGCCTGGTCGGCCGCCTGACGCACCTCGTCCCCGCGCATCATCGGCAGGTCGAGCTTGTCGGCAGCACGCCATAACAGGCCGAATGGCCGTTTCACCTGGACAAAGTAAAAGCCGATGGCCAGCCCAACCGCGACTGCAAATCCGCCTATCACCGGCCACAGCAGCTCATGTAAATGCCGTCCAAGCGGCAGCGAGATCAGCAGTGCCGCAGTGATAAAGCAAATCTGGCCAATTGATTCTGCCAGTGCCGCGACCGCCACGCTGGCTAATCCGCGCGCCATAGGCAGTTTGCGCCGCACCATCATGGCCATCACCGGCTGCCCGCCGAGTTGGGCCGAGGGCGTCACGTAATCGACCGCCTCACCCGAGATGCGTGCAGCGAAGAGCTCCAAAAAAGACAGCCCGCGGGGATAATCGCGAATCGTCGCGCGCCATCCGAGAGTGTTAAGCACGCGTGAGACCGACTCGAGCGAAATTGTGAGCAGCAGGCCCCATCCGACCAGGCCCACATAGTTGAGCACCTGGGCGAGACCAAAATACCGCAGAAACCAGACATAGAAGGCTAGAGCGAGGATTATGACCAGGGTTTCGAGCCGCTTCATATGGAGGTTTGGAAGATGTTTCGGGAATGTGATCCTTCTGGAAATAGTTGCGAGGATTCTGACCGGAACCTGCCGGGCAAGATCGCAACGCCTTGTAAAGGAGACCAGAATACCGTTCGGGCGCGGCTATTAACAGTCCGCCGGGACTAGATTTCGACCGGGGCTAGATTTTGAATCGAATATGGATGATATCGCCGTCACGAATCACGTAATCTTTGCCTTCGAGTCGGAGCTTACCGGCCTCCTTTACGCGGGCATCGGAACGCAACGCCGCGAAATCATCGAAACTCACGACCTCGGCGCGAATAAAGCCGCGAGCGATATCGGTGTGGATGCGCCCGGCCGCTTCCAGCGCGGTCGAGCCGGCGGTGAGCGACCAGGCGTGGGCCTCGGGCTCGCCGGCGGTATAGAATGTCAGGAGACCGAGCCGTCGATAGAGCGCGGTGACCAGACGGTCGCGCGCCGGAGCCGCCAGGCCGGCCTCGCGCAGGAGATCGGCTTGTTCGTTCACCGGAAGCTCCCATAACTCGGCCTCAAATACCGCAGCCAGTTTAAATAATTCGAGCCCGCGTTCGGTAGCCAACTCCTGATCTGAAGGTTCCGGAAGCGACGACGCCGCATCGATATCGCAATTGTTCACAACTAAAGCGGGTTTACGCGAGAGAAAACCGAAGCTGGAGAAAATGCGCTCTTCTTGCGGGGTCATTTCGAGGGTACGTAAGGGAGAGCCAGCCTCCAGCCATTTGAGCAGCCGTTCGAGTGTGGCGCGTTCGAAGTCAGAAGCGCTGCGATCCTTGCGGACCCTTTCGAGACGCCGCTCGGCCTGGTCAAAATCAGCAAAAATCAGCTCATCATCGATAGATCTGATGGCGGAATCGATGGGACCGGGATTAGAAAACCCGGCGACGACGATTAGCACTGCATCCAGATCGCGAATCAGGACGAATAGGGACGGATCCAATAACTTGCCGTGCTCTTTCGGATTCGCTGCAAAATCGAACAAAGTGAGCTCGACCGGGATCTTCTTTTTCGATCCGTATAGACTCTCAAGCAGATCGAGCCGTGGATCGCCTACCTTGATTTGACCCGGTCGCGCGCGATTCTTCGCATCGGATTGACCCGCGGTCGGCGCGAGTCCAGTGAGCCCCTGAAATACAGTCGATTTTCCTGTGCCGATGGCGCCGATAATTCCGATTTTCACGTTGCCCCTGTGGTGCGCAGCGTGCCATATGCTGGCGCGCTACGAAAGCGGTCTCGGCTGGAGATAGCAGGTCAATCCAAGGGGGATGCCGGCTTAGAGTTCTCCGCTTGATGCGCTCTTCCGGAGTTCGCGCGCATAGGTTAGTCTTCGCGTTCTGGCTGGGGGTTCGAAAGAGGGCCACCCTAGCTCAGTCGGTAGAGCAGCTGATTCGTAATCAGCAGGTCGTCGGTTCGAATCCGACGGGTGGCTCCAGAAAATCCAAAAAAATAGATAGTTACTAAGCTGCTGAATCCGCCGGATCGACCACCTTCATTCTGTGTCACCACTGTGTCACCACCAAGAACGGTCAATGCCAATCAACAGGCCTAGCTTGGACTATCCGACGACCGCACAGGTCTCGGTCCTCACCACCGCGCAACCGTCAGTTGATAAACGCCAAAAACTGCTTTCCCAGATCGGTCGTGCGCGGCGTGAGCATGCCTTGTGGCGTCATCATTACGTTCAGCTTGGATCCCTGAGCAATCAACCCCCGATTCTCGAGGTCTCTGCACAACTGCTCGCAGAAAGGACCCTGCCCATTTAACTCCGGCACGCAATGGAAGAGCAGCAACTGGAGTCCGCCGCCAAGGGTCTGAAACTGTTTACCGGCTGCTGCCACGACAGCCACCGGATCATCGAACACGGCGAGAACGCGAATGTGCGATACCGTCAATTCATCAATAAACCGGAGAAAGATCAGTTGTCGATCATCGTCAGGTGCGGACTTCAGCGCAGAGTTTCGAACCGCGTTCCGCAAAGCGCGCAGCTTTTCCTCTTGATGCGTTCGCATCGCGATCTGGTTCGCTTGGGTTACTGCTGTCAGAAATCGCTCGTTCTCTTCCAGAGGTTTCGACAGCTCTGAGACCCGATTTTGAAGTTCGGACACCACCTCGGCCAGCTGCTCTAGCCAGAGCTGTTTTCTTCGAGAGTACGGCTCCGACAGAAGCTCGGACAGTACAGCCAGAGGACCTCCGACGACCGGAATCGCGGAAATCCCGGCCTCGGCGATCTTCAGCGCAATCGCTCCCTTTCCTTCCTTCGGTGGCTTCTCCATAAGCGCTTCTCGGACCCGGTCGTGACGATAGGCAACTCCTCCGACACTGAGCAAGTGGCACACAATCTGCCCATGGTCCAAGTCCATCGAGCGCGCAATTCACAGCGCCGCGCTCGATCGCGAGCAGCGAGGCGTCAGCATGGAAGGCAGCGTCTATCTCAAAGCGCGGCAGGAATGGGACGAGCGTTACGCCGATCTGGTTCTCGGCAAACGCAACTGGCAGCGGCGCAACTTCAGGATGACAGTATCTGATAGCTCTGGTACATTTCCGCGCGAGGTTGGCTTTATGGCCGGAATCGGAGCTGTGCTGCGATGGGGGTATGTCGCAGTCGTAGTGTGCCTCATGATCCTCGGCTGCTCCAGCCGGGCCCTGGCTCAGGACGATGAGATAGACGCGATTATTGCCGCCGAAGCCGCCGAGGCTGCGGCGGCGGCCGAGGTCGAGGTGGTCGCCGCCGAAACGGAAGCCGCGACCGAGGTGGGCCTCGTGCCGATCCTCGGGGATTTCACCACGGCGGCGGACGACGCGGTCGCCGACTCGTCCGAAGTCATTGGACCCATCGCCAACCTGACGGCGGATCCCGTCCTGGGCGACGGCGAGTTCATCCTGCGCAAGACCCATTTGCACGTGCCGGGGTACGGCGTCCCGTTCGAGGTCGCGCTAACCTACCGCAGCCGCGCGAATCACCAGTCGAGCGTCGGGTTCGGCTGGTCGCATAACTACGCCCGGCACATCGAGGATGTGCTGCCTTCGGGCGGCCATGACTGCGAAGGTGACGTGGTCTACGTTACCGATGCGATGGAGCGAATCACGTTCCGTCCGGTCGGCTCGTCCTACAGGAACGGCGTCACGTTCTATCAAGCGACGACCGCCGACGTTCCGCTGCAACTGGTGAGAAACACCAACGGGCCGAGCCTTTATGTGGTCACCGACGGGTCGGGCCTCTCTTATGGGTTCAACAAGGTCGGCGGCCAGTGGGCCAGCCTCACGCAGGTGTCCGACGCCGCCGGGAACACGCTCACGATAGGATGGGACACTACGGTCACCAACGACGACGGCGGGATCGTGACCAAGGTCATCGACACCTCGGGGCGGAACTTCTTCTACAATTACGCGAAGTGGATTCGTTACCGCGATCCGGCGCTCTGCGTGCTGGGTGGCTTGCTTGGGTCGTGGTTCGAGGATGCCTGCAGCACCATCACCACCGCGCAGCTGAGGTGCGTCAGCCAGAAGCAGAACGATTGCTCGGCTCCGCTCGTGTCCTTCAAGCAGACGTTTCCTGACCAAAACAACGAGTTCGATCTCTCGAGCGTGCTCGACGCCGACGGCCACGGACCGACGTTCTCATACTTGAGCGGGTTTCCCCAGGCCACCTACGTAGAGGACGACCAGCTAACGCCTGCATGTCATCAGATCTGCGACAACCAGAGCGACGCGGCGCCCGGCTCGTGGTCGTGCCACAACCAGGATGTCTGCACGAACGCTATCGACAACACGATCAATACGCTGTGCAACGGGATCAACCATCCCTTCAACGTGCCGGCGAACGGCTACTCATGCTGGAGCTACTGCGGGCAAGCCTGTCAGGACAACTCGAACCAGCCCTGCTTCGCCAACGGCTTCGATGGCACGGTCAACCTTAACTACCTCTCGTGCGGCGAGGAAGCCGACTTCGGCCCGGGCCCTAACAAGGACTTCTGGCACGCGCTCTGCGAATGCGACGCCGCCAGCGACCTAGGTTTCTGCAACAGCACAGACCCTCAAACCCAAGCGGCCATTGCCTCTAACCAGCAAATAGGCATACCCCCGTTTTCGCAGGGCTCAAAAGATTTCTGCAACGACGTCGAATCCAATGCGGCCGCGTCCGTCAAGCACGCAGAGGTCTGTCCGTCGTTCAGCGACGCTTGTTTTGCGAAGATTGGAGCCGAAGTAAACGCCGACAACGCGAACTGCTCGACCAAGTGCTTCCAGGACTGCCACGAGAACGACGGAGCGAAGGACTCCAACGGCGACCGCCGCTACTCCTTCGGACGGCCTCAGGACTTGAACCACGATCTGGTGGAAATTCACGACGGCGACGGGCGCCTCGTAGCCCACAACGACTATGGGCAGGATCCCTTCGAGGTTGATTTCGATCGCGTTGTACACAACCAGGCCGGCAACGCGACCGACGCCAATATCACCTACGAGTATCACGACTTGCCCGGCGAGCAGGCAATCAGCGGCGTCAACTTCCTCGCCTTCTTCGAAGCGCTGGGACTCAGCCCGGACGAGATTTTAGAAGAGGCGCTATCGCTCGACGGCGGCGGCACGCCGGTGTACTCCGTGCACCCCGATCCGGCGAACGTCGTGCCCTTGGCACAGTTCGGCTCTGTCGATATTTGCCAGGATTCCTGCATCAGCCCCATGGTCCCGCCGTTGGCGAGCCTTGAGTCGGCGGGGATGCTGCAGTTGAGTGCGATCGACCCAAAGCAGACCGGAACGATCTGGGTGGGTCAGCCGATCGTGTTGTCGCCTGACGGACACGGAAATTACTCGATCGTCTCGGGCCCACCGCGAGTGGTCGACGCGGGAAAAGTTCTGTGGGCGTCCGTCTTGAAAGCTGGAAGCGTGCGCCTGCGTGCGACGGCGGCGCCCGATACCTTCAACATCGAAGGAGACAGTGCCGCCATTGCGTCCGTGTTCGGACCGGACTCCAAGCTGCAACTGCAACAAGGGACAGGGCTGACCTATACGACGAAGGCTCAGGTCGTGCTGACGTCATCGAAGGTTCACCCGGCGCCGGTCCCGGGCAAGGTCACGCCGCCCAGACCGGTCGCAAAGAAACTTACTGGTCGCCGCTCGATCGGTATGACTGAGCCGCCGACTGCACCGGTGCCAACGGGCCTGTTTTCGACCGCGATGGCCCGCGACGGAATCTCAATTGGCACCGCGCCGCTGGTTCTTCAGCGCAAGGGGAACGTTGCGACGCTCGTGTCGCCAGCCGCAGGCACGCAACTCGCGACCGCGTCATCCGCAAAAGGGCAAATCACTATAAAGGCTACGAAAGCTCCGAAAACGCTCGCGCTTACTGGTCCCGTGGCCGCGGCTGCGGACGGCAGTGGACGCATCGGCATCGTCAGTTTGCCTGATGGCGAGCTGGCCGTCGTTCCGCTCGCCGCCGTGCTCGGCGATCAACGAGTGACCATCTCAGTCGACCAGGAGTTGAGTCAGGGTCTGATCACCCCTGCCATGGCCTGCCTCCGCTGGAACCAAGGGGCGGCGGCGACCGGCACGACAGCGACCGCAGTGCAGTCCCCGGATTATGCGGTTGTTGTGCACGATCTCCATGGTATCGTCCGCACCGAATACTACGACGACGCCTGGCGACTTCTGCGCAACGTCAACCGCTCCACCGGCGAGACCATCGATTACAACTATCGCAACGGGACGCTGCACGGCATGCGCGACGCCTCGGGCGCACGCACATGTATCGAGGCTGACAATTATGGCAAGCCGCTCACCCTGACCAAGTTGCCTGCGCCCCATGCACCCGGCGATACGACGTCGCACGTTACCCAATACTCGTACACGGCGACCGGCGCCCTCGTGGATTACGTCAGGGACCCCGGGCTGCCGACTCAGGCGAGCATTCACCGCGAGCGTGATGCCTGGGATCGTATCCTCTGGATCGACACGCAGATCGGCGGCTCCGCGACGGAGCGCACGACGTATTCATACCCAGGATCTCCGCTTTACAACGGGCACACTATCTTTCCGACGAGCATCGTCGCGCCCGACGGGACAACGACGACGCTGGCCTACGACGCGAGTGGCGCGGGGCCTACTCAGATCACGACCCAGGTTCCCGGTTCGACACCGCTGCAGCTCTTCATTCTATATGACGCGTTGGGACGGATGGTCGAGCAAGGACGCACGGGACACTGGGGCAGCAACTCTGAGCAGGTCTACGACCCCGCGAGCTTGGTAACGTGGGAGGCGTACGCCGACGCCCTCAACGCCGGGCAATGGATCGGCACGACTATCGCCTACAACAACAGCCGCCAGCGCTTCCATGAGATCACCCCTCGCCTTGATCGGTGGCTCAATTTCGACCCGCTCGATCATCCGCAGACGCTAGTCGAGGTGCCGAAGGACGGTACGCCGCAGAGGTCGCGATGCGAGCGGCACGCCTCGGACGGGCGCCTCGACTACTCCATCGATCCCGAGGGTATCGTCACGCACAATATCTACGACGCGAACAACCGGATCGTGCGCGTCGACCTCGGGCATCCGTCGAACCCGAACCTGGCAGCCTGGACGAACGCATGCCTTGCCGGGGCGCCGGCACCGATACGAATTCGCCCGATTCCGCTACCCGCGCCGATAGGACCACCCATTATGGCGCGCATTTCAACGGCGCCAGGTGTGTCGACCAAGATCACGAACGGACAACTCGCGCTGAAACTGCCGCCGGCGACCTATAAGGTCATCGCCCAGCCGATAGCGGGCATCTACCATTGGCCGCGTCCCCTGCCGCCGCCGCAGCCTCAATGGCCGACGACGGTTCCTCAAAACGATCCAGGGATGCAGACCGTCTCGGTCCGAACGTATGCTCCTGGAGGCGCGCTCATAAGCGATGTCGACGGGTCAGGCGTCGGAAAGTTCTACGTGCGTGATGGCTTCGGTCGAATCATCGACGAGATGAACGCCGATCCATCGACCGCTGACCCCGCCACGATCGTGCACCGCTGGCGTGGATACGACACGCTCGATCGGGTGATCTGGGAGGCGGTGCTGTCCGGTCCAAACCTGCCAGCGTACGCCGAGCCGACCGGGCTCTTCCCTGGCCTGCAGTCGATGGTCGAACAGCAATACGACAGCACGGGTCGCGTGACGGGCGAGGACAATTGGCGCTTCGCGAACGGGCAACCGCTCGGACCCCAGCTCGCCGTTCACACTTCGTATGTCTACGACGACACGCAGCGAACGCTCACGACGACCATCGGAAGCCACCCGCCGCGCGTCACCACCTTCGACACGCTGGGCAGGCCGGTGTCGGATCAACTGCCCAACGGTTCGTTGCGCACCGCGGTTTGGCGCGAGGTCGCCGACGGTGACGAGCAAGACGTGACCGCGCCCGACGCCAACGGCACACAGCTCACGTTCACAGAGCACTTCGACGATCGCGGTCTCGGCACCGGAACGCTCCAGGGGACCGATCAACTCGTGTCGAAGGCCTACGATTCGTATGGTCAGCTCCTCTCAACCGTCGTTGGCCAGCTCATTACGACGAACTTCTCTTATGACGACTACGGGCGCCGAACCAGCTATACGATTGTGGGCTCGCCTGGGCCGAGCCGGATCGCGCGCTTCGCCTACGACGGCGACGACCGCCGCACCGGGATCACAACGACCAACGCGCTGGGCGATCAGACGACCAGCTTCGTCATCGATGGGTTGAATCGAATCATCGAGACCGACGCGCCGCTTGGGCGCGTGACCACCCGGACCTTCCTTCCGGGCTCCTCGCGGCTGAGCAAGCTTATCGATCCTGCCGGGACGACCACGTCCTACACGTACGACAATGCGGGACGAACGATAAGCCAGATCGTAACACCAGGTTCAGCGCCCGGGCTCGACTCCCGCACCATCACGAGATCGTTCACCTACTCGGCGTTAGGACTGAACACCGCTGCGATAACATCGGTGCCACCGGATGCGGCCAGCGGGTCGATGGTGACGATGACCTATGACTCGGACGGTCATCAGATCACCGAGAACAGCGGCACGCTCGAGCCGCTGGCGATCGCGCGTGTCTACGACGACATGGGCGGCCTGACGTCGACTACACTTACACCGACTTCAGGCACACCGTTGGTCCTGGCGACGGCACGCGATCAGCTCGGACGCCTCTCGGACGTCAGCGTCGGCAGCAAGCCCCTTGCTCATCTCACGTACGAGGGTCTGGGCGGCCCGGCGGCAATCGACTATGGCGCACGCGCATCGTCGCCAGGCCAGGGTACCGGCGTCACCGCGCAGATCAGCTATGACGCGCGGGGCCGACGAAGCGGCATCAACGTGTCGTACGGCACGTCGGGTCCCGACGCCGTGGTCGCGAACTGGAACGACGACGTCGGCCTCGAAGGAATCCCACGCGCTCGCGTGCGTCAGCTCGCGGCGAGTACTCCGCACACCGACCTGTACGAGATAGACGCCGCCGGTCCTCTCATCGCCGAGGGCGACGATGCGTCGCTGGCATCGCCTCTCCCTAATCGCGAGCTCGTGAACGCCGACGTACAGGCCGCGCTCTCGGCAGATGCGGATCGGATGTTGCTCACGCTCGACGGCGAGACCGACTGGATGTCCGTCGCCACCGCGTCTGGAACCTCGACCAACCAGATCGACGCCACTGACGCCTACATCTCTGTCGGCGGCGTGCCGCTGTCGACGAATGCCGCAGGCGAGACGACATCGACGGGACAGGCCAACCTCGTCTTCGATGGCCTCGGCCACCTGGTGTCAGCGACGAGCGGCTCAAACTCGGTCTCGTATTTGTACGATGCTCTCGGGCGGCGCGTCGGCGAGACGGTGAACACTAAGGGACAGTCGCCCACATCGACGTACTTCGTCTGGGACGGCGGCGTCCTGCGCGCGACGACTAGTTCCGCCACGGACGCCAGCCAGGCCCGCGTCTACGTCAGCGGGAATGGACCGCAGGATGTTCTGGGTATTCTCGACGGCTTTGGTGCGGGCGCGACGCACTATGTACATCAGGGCGGCGACCGGTCGGTGTTCGCGCTGAGCGGGGACAACGGGCTCGCCGAGGGCTACCTCTACGACGGCTTTGGCACGATGCGCATCTTCGATGGCAGCGGACAGCCGCGGTCAACATCGGCTTTTGGTATGCGCGTGCTGTATCAAGGGCAGCTTTACGATCCCGCGCTCTCGATGTACGCGATGGGCGCGCGCGAGTACTCGCCCGCATTGGGCCGATTTCTCTCGATGGATTCGGTCGGCTTCAATGGCGGCGACAACCTCTACGCGTTTGCGGCGGGCATGCCGCTCACGCGAATCGATCCGACGGGCATGGCCTCTCAAGAGGCCGTCGACGATTCCGCCGCCAAGCTGGTCACGGAATCCGTGCTGAATCTGGGCGCTCTATCAATCGACGAGGAGGAGGCCGCGTCAGAGATCGCGCCCCTGGCGGCACCGCTACCTGACTTGGAAGACATCCCGGATCTCACCTCTGAGGTCGAGGAGGTCCAGGAGTTCGACGAGGAGCCGACCATCGTGACTGGCACGATGCCGACACCGCTGACGCCCGAGGAGGAAGCAGCGGACACGACGCCCTTCGAGCTCAACTCCCCCGTGGCCGATACACTGGACGAGTCGCTCGACGAAGACGCTACGCATGGCGCTAACTCGGGAGGCGTCTCAGGGCCAGGGAGACCGGACGATCCCTCCTTCGGAGCGCAGGGCCCCCAATACAACACTCTGTCGGGTCACGGGTTCTGGGATGAAGCCGCGACCGACGAGGAACCCTGGATCATGCCCGAGGGCAAGAGCCTGGTCGGGTGGGGTGGCCCGGGTATCAGAATGTCAAGTGACTTCGGGGTGTTGGTTGAGGGCGGTACTGTTCCATATGAGCCAACTTGGAGTGTACAGCCGGGCGAGCCGATTCCTCCGCAGCTCAAGCTCGGGCCGCCGGTGAACCTGTCCTCGCAACCGGCGTTTCAACTTGGTTCGTCGCCGATTACGAACGTGATCACAGTTCCGACGGTTCAGAGCGCCGGAGATCTGATCGTCAACGGACCCCCGGGTAATTACTACTGGTGCGCATGCATGACGCGCCTCGACGCGACCGGCGCCCTTATTCCCGCATTCGCCGAGGTAGGCTACCCGGGCATCGTACCCCTACCCCCCGCGCCCCCACCCCCCTGAGCGCGCACGTGGCGATCCAAATAAAAAGCTTAGATGATCCGCTTGAATAAGCCCGGATAGGTAAACAACCAGGCCATCCTGGTCAACGTCGAACCGAGCCCGCCGCGGCGGTTCGTCAAATGCCTAGGCCACGGTCTTCTGCCTAATCACGGCCGACGCGAGACCCAATGCTGCAACGATCTTCGCGGCTATCCAGTCGGCCTCAATCGGGTCCCGGATGCCGTCGCCGAAGTTGAGTTGGCCGCCGCTCCCATAGCGCACCTGGATTCGGCGATATGCAGTCGACCCGGCAGTCATGCCCGTGATCGACCGTACGTCGTGCACGTCGCTCGACGGAACCCGGCGCGTCGACACCGGGATGCCGAAGAGCCGCCGTGTCACGCTGAGTTCGCCGTTGCCGACGAGCACAGAGGTCGAGCCGAACATCATCGAGATGCCCCAGATCAGGAAGATCGCTTCGAAACCCGGCCACATGATTTTGAAGATCAGCGGTGCATGCTCCCTGAAGACCAAGTACGTGAGGCCACTCCAGATCGCGAGAAATCCGAGCAGAGCGAAGATCACCGATGGATCGCGAAACGCCCGGAAGTGGATTCGGGTATGGCCGTCGCCGGTGAGACCCACACTTATCGCCGACCCCTGCGGACGAAACGCGCTTACCCGCTGATCGCGAAGAACTCGCAGATCGTCAGCGTCGGCGGCCTGAGCCGCGGTCTCCGCGATTCGGAAGATCGGTACCTCGAAGTTCGACTTGTAGTTGACCAGCCCGCCCGACGCCCGCGCGCCGAGCTGCCAAAAGATACTATCACCCGAGTTGGTATCGTCGGTCGGTCTGCATTCGGACGGGATCAGAAGCGCAACCGGGATCGCGCAGGCGTCATCGACCGCAACCTCGGCCTCGTCGCTCCATATCGTCTTTGCGCTGCCGGTGCGATTGATGCACGTGAGCTTAAGCATCACCCGGCGCATCGGCCGGAGACCGCGTTCGACGTGGATGGAGCCTGCCAAGGTTCCACCGATCTGACCCGGCACCGCTTTCATTTGGAAACACGAAGCGCCGTAGACGCGCCACCTGAGGATCAGATGTAGTGCGGCGCCGATCAGTACCACGGCGATCAAGGGAAAAATCGTGAACGGCACGAATTCCGGTTCGCGGCGTAGGTCGTGGGCGAGCAGCGTCGGCACTACGGCCGGCAGCGCGATGAGGTTCCACAGGAGTGCGAGCGCGCTGACCGCGAGTGCGCCGGGCTTGGCGCTCGAATGGAGCTCGCCTGCCGCCCACTGCGCCCGCCAAAGCCAGGGTTCGTCGGGATGCAGTTGTTTCAGGTTCACGAACGCCGTCCTCGCGAGAACGTTGGCGCCGAACGCACTTGTATCAACTGCGCCCTCCTGTGCCTACGCCGCGGCCCCACTCCGGGATGCAGCACGGATCCATGGCGAGCTTCTAATGCTCGGTTTCAGCCTTTTGACGAGACCCGCGGCTTTTGCAGTCGCTGATCTGCACCCGGACTGCGAATATCCGCAATCGGGTGACAAATACCGGCAAGGAAAATCCAAAAAGCCTGAGAGGAGGTCACCCTGGTACAATGGTGCGACAGCCGCCGCCCTCGCATGAGTTGCAACTTGGCTTAGACGGGCGATCTGTTTAAAGCTTTAGAATGTCTTACCCAGGGCGGTTGCCGGCCAGGATAGATTTGGCAACCTTGACAATATGCTCCGGAGTAAAGCCCAGCTCACGCATCACGATTTCACCCGGCGCTGAAGCACCGAAGCGGTTCAACCCGATGATCGCGCCATCGAGACCCACGTAACGCTCCCATCCTAGCGTGGAGCCGGCCTCAATACTGACTCGCGCTTTGACGCCGGGAGGAAGAACGGTGTCCTTGTAGGATTGCGGTTGCGCCTGAAACAAATCCCAGCACGGCATCGAGACCAATCGGCTTGCAACTCCCTCACGAGTCAGTTGGTTGTGCGCCTCGAGCGCGATCGATACTTCGGAACCGGTAGCGATGAGGATAAGCTTGGGCGGACCTGCGGCACAGTCGGCAAGGACATAAGCTCCTTTTGCTGTTCCCGCCGCGGGGGCCAGCGTGCTGCGGTCCAAAGTGGGCAACTTCTGGCGCGTGAGCACCAGCCCCACGGGCCCGTCGGCGTGCGCCACCGCGATCTTCCACGCTTCCACAGTCTCGTTGGCGTCGGCCGGGCGCAACAGCATGAAATCGGGAAGGGCGCGCAGGCTTGCCAGTTGTTCCACCGGCTGATGCGTGGGCCCGTCCTCGCCCAATCCGATACTGTCGTGGGTCCACACATAGATTACGTGGGCCTTACTCAAAGCCGCCAGTCGGATGCTCGGCCGCATGTAGTCGGAAAACGTAAAGAAGGTCGCGGCGTAAGGCAGGATGCCGCCATGCAGGGCCATGCCCGTGGCGATTCCGGCCATGGCGTGCTCGCGAATGCCGAAGTGAATGTTCCGCCCGACGTACCCAATCGGACCGCCCACCATTCCCTGGGTAGGCGGCGCACCTTCGGGCGGCGTAAACCGGGGGCTCTCGAAGTCGCCGTGGCCCTTGAGCGCGGTGCGTGTAGATGGATCGAGGTCGCCCGAGCCGCCAATCAAGTTGGGTATCACCTCGGCCAACGCGACGATGGTTTTCTGTCCGGCGTCGCGCGTCGCTATCGGACCGTCCGCGGGCGTGAACCGGGGAAGGGCCGCTTCCCATCCCTTGGGCAGTTCACCGGCAAGCGCCCGCCGAAGCTTGTCAGCCAACAGCGGATCGGTAGCGCCCAAACCGTCCACGCGTCGATGCCACTGCGCCTCCAGGTCGCGCCCTTGCTCGACCGCTTTTCGAAACTGGGCCAAGGCCTCGTCGGGAATGTAGAAACTCTTGTCCTCGGGCCATCCGAGCGCCCGCTTGGTTAATCGCACCTCTTCGACGCCCAAAGGCTCGCCGTGGGCCTGAAAAGTGTCCTGCTTATGCGGACTGCCATAGCCGATATGCGTGCGAGCCACGATTAGCGACGGCCGGTCATCGATCGCCTTGGCCTTGGTTAAGGCACTATCAACCGCGGCAATATCCATCCCGTCGATATGCTCAACATGCCATCCATAAGCCTGGAATCGCGCGCCGACGTCTTCGTTGAAGGTAACGTCGGCGGTGGCCGAGAGGGTGATCTGATTGGCGTCGTAGAGCACGATCAATCGTCCGAGCCGAAACTGACCCGCGATCGAGGCCGCTTCGGCCGCGACGCCTTCCATCATGTCGCCGTCGCTGGCTATCACGTACGTGTGGTGATTCACCACTTCATGGCCGGGCCGATTGAATGTGGCGGCCAGCCAGCGCTCCGCGATCGCCAATCCCACCGCGTTCCCAACACCTTGACCCAGCGGGCCGGTGGTAACTTCCGCCCCGGGCACCACACCATACTCGGGGTGCCCCGGAGTGCGGCTTCCCCATTGGCGGAATTGCTTGATATCGTCCATGTTAAGATCGTAGCCGGTGAGGAATAGCAGGCTGTATAGCAGCATGCTGGCATGTCCCGCCGACAGGACGAACCGATCGCGATCGGGCCATTTGGGATTGATGGGATTGTGCCGGAGATGGCGCGTCCACAAGACGTACGCCATCGGCGCCGCGCCCAATGGCGTTCCGGGATGTCCCGAATTCGCTTTTTGGACCGCGTCGATCGAAAGTGTCCGGATGGTGTTGATGCAGAGCTCGTCGATTGGCTGAACCGTGGTGCTCATGACTCCTCTGAACCGCGCCAAGTCTAAGGGCGAATGAAAATTTGTAATGTGAAAGAAGGAAACCTCACGCTAGCCTCTCCCTTGCAGAAAAAGGGAAAGGGAGTCAAAGACAGCTTCACGCCATTATACCCTCTCGCCTTACATGTAGGGAGAGAGAAGAGCGAGGCTTAACACAAACTTCGTTTGCCGGCCAACGAGCAGAAACACGCTCGCGGCGGCCCTCACATATTGTGCTGAATGGTCAGGGGAATTTGCTTCTCGCCTGACGGGCGATGCCGAAAATTAAAGCAACCTCAACCATAACGCTCCCGATTAGCACCATTTGAGCGTTACGACTCCCAAGAGCGCTTGGGATTTGTAAGATCTAGAGTCGAGAACAAAGCTTCTTAATAGAGTCACTGCATGTCCGCGTTTCTTTCTGTCTCGCTGCGTGCGGCCACGGTTGTGAAAATCGATACGCTTGCTGAGCTAAGCACGTGGCAGGATTCATAGAGCAACAGTTCGGCATCCAACGGCCATTTGCCTGGTTGGATCGACTCGAAACGCTAGTCGCACGCGAACTTACTCCAAGCGGCCGGAAGATCCGCACCGCCTTACGCATCTCCACGATTGTGACGATCGCAATTGGACTGGACGCGATTTGTCACGTCAACACTCCGCTGGGCGCGGTAATTGTCTGGCTTCTGGCGGGCTCAGGACCGATGATGTCGATTCGCAAGGCCTTGGCATGGCAAATCGCGGTGATGCTCGCGCTAATCACGGCGGTGGTGATGGCGCGCGCATTAGCGGAGACGCCGTGGTTGACGCTGCCGTTTATCTTCGCATGGGTTTCATTTTCAACCTACCTCGGAGCGACGCGCAAGCTCGGCGTGGGTCTGGTCGTTATACAGATAGTCTGCCTCATTACGTTCTACGGCGTGATATTTTCACCCGAGGCAATCGGTTGGAACGCGGCAGCCTCGTTCGACGGCAGCGCGATTGCCTTCGGCCTGATCGTCCTGTTCGACAACTGGTTATGGCCAGACCCCGGCGAGCCGATCCTGATGGAGTCTCTCGAAGCGAGCATCGCGCGTGCCCGTTCGCGGCTTCTCGGGGCTACGAACTTTTTTCTCGCCGGCGAAAGCGTACCGCGACCGTCGTTGCTGGCACCGACTTCCGACCTCCCGGCACATATGGCGCTTCTTGCTCAAGTGTCGGCCGAGGGCGCGTCCGAGCATCGCCGAGCGATCCTGCTTGCCGCGATTACGCGCGCGGCTCGCATCGGTCTCGAAGTGGATCGCCTAATCACTACGGTGCGTGAGAATCTATCTCGGGAAATTCGGACGATGGTCCGAGACGAAATTCGAAGGGCGGTAAATGCGATCACCGCTTCGCTCGACGAGATCTCCCGTAACCTTCCGGCGCGCCTCGCTATAGGCGCAGACGAGCAAGCTCCCGACACGCGGACGCGTGTGCGCTTGGCGATGGACAATCTGGCGGCGCGCGTCGTTGAGGTCAGACCAGCATACATCGGCAAAGCCAGTTCGGCGGAAGTCGAGAATTTTGCGGAATTCATCGACTCGCTGGCGGTGCTGACCAGGCTCATCGAGCGCCCACTGGATGAACCTCCGCAGCCCACGGCCGCGGATCCGTCAAATAGTCGGATGCCTCGATTGACCAGGGATGCAGATCCTGCGGCTGTGCGTTACAGCCTGAAAGTCGGGTTATGTATCGTGCCCTGCTATATAATCGGCCTAATTAGTCGCCGCCCGGACCTATTCACTATCCTGGTGACCGTAATAACCGTCGCGACTCCCACCTATGGAGCAACCCTGCACAAGATGTATCTCCGAATCATAGGATTTGTCATCGGAGGAACGATTTCCCTTCTCGCTATCATTATAGTGTCGCCTAACTTCGAGACGCTCCCAACCTATTTACTTGCAGCCTTCGCGGTCTTCTATCCGTTTGCATACTCTTCGCTCGGCAATGCGCGGATGTCGTACGCGGGCAAGCAAATGGGGATCATTTTTTCGTTGGTGTTCATCGGGTTGAGCCCGTCTGTCAATATCTACGAGCCACTTTGGCGTATCTGGGGTGTCTTGCTTGGCGATTTTGTCGTGGCGATAGTCTTCTTTTCCTTGTGGCCGGAATACGCCGGTGATTCGCTCTTGCCCAGGATGCGGAAAGTCATCGCCAATACCCTCGCGCTCGCGGCAGGCGGCTCAGCTTCGACCAGCGAGGATCAAATCCTGAAGACGAACTCGGAAACGATGCGCGTGCTAACCGAGTTTCTCGAGATCGCCGATGATGCGCGGATGGAAGGACGCAACTGCGCAGTCTACCATGATCGGATCGTCGAAGCGGCAGGGAATCTTCGCCGGATTTCGAACCAGCTGTCTTCGATCGCGATTGCGCGAGTTCTCAGTCGAATGCCGCAACTCGACCCGCTGACGGAGTCTGCGCGCGAGGGAGTCTTCAATACAATTCGTGGACAGCTGGTCTCGTGGCTAGAGTTCTTTAGCGGCGCTGAACGCTTCAGCGCTTCCGCTGCTCGGGCGATTGCGCAGCAACATTCAGCCGATGAGTTGGCGGAACCGCTCAACGAGTTCAGTTCAAGATTGGAGGAGAGAGGGTTCGCCCGATTGGCGTCGTGGCCCTTCGAGCCTCGCCGCGCGATGCTCGCGGAACTGCAGTCGATGCGAGGCCTTGAGTTTCTATTCTCCGAGCTGAATCGTTATCTATCGGATATTCCAACCTCTCAACGACGCGCCTGACGCATCGTGTCTCCCGAAGGATGATCCTTCCAGTGTAAACCTTTAATCACCACGAGCTCGATGTGAGAAGCAATCAAATGAACGTCTTACAGGTTTCGCGTCGTGTTGAAGTCATGCAAGTAATCGCGATCGGGCCGCGTGGACTGGAATACCTCAGCGTGAAAGACCATCCGCGAATTAGCAACTCGTAGGGGAGAAGGTACTAGCCTGGTATTTGTCCGATAATCCGACTAATCAGGAGTTGGACGTTACGACGCGGTATAGACTGGGATGATCGAATAGACAGCCCGGATTAACGAGTCGTACACTCCGATTCCGCTAATGCATTTAGCTTCTTCTCAAATTGGAGGCTCAAGATGAACGATCAGCAAACGAAGGAGCAGTATTCTGGAGCGCGAGATCAAGAGATCCGTGCGGCACTGGATCAGCATTGGGCGGCATCCGATGCCAACGATTTTGAAACGGAGCACCACATCTATCACGAGGACGCGGTGCTGGAATACCCGCAGTCAGGGGAGCGAACCCGCGGTCGACGCAACATACAGAACCAACGCGCTAGTCAGCCGAACAAAAAGCGGTTTGCTGTCCGGCGAATCATCGGCGGCGGTGATCTTTGGATCACCGAATTGATCATTAGGTACGACGTCAAGCCGTCCTACACCGTGAGCATCATGGAGTTCAGGGACGACAAGGTTGCGCGGGAAACACAGTACTTTGCGGATCCATTCGCGGCTCCCGCATCGCGCGCTCAATGGGTCGAACGAATGGACACATAATCGAGGCGCGAGAATTCGCTAAGGACACCGGTGTTTGGATTTGCAGCATAATTGTCGAGAACCGAGAGCAACGCAGAGACCCGGCAAGTCCATTAAGGCGGTTACCGGTGAAGTCGAGCTGTAGGATACGTAGTATCGTTACAGCACATGCTCTGATGGAGGGGAACCAGGGATGGATTGGATACGCTTGGTCCAGTTTGCGCTGCTGGGTAGCAGTGGTTTGGAACAATATGCGATCCTGCTGGCACGCGTTTCACTCGGGCTGTTCTTCGCCATCTCCGGGGCAAACAAATTGTTTGTCGCCGCCGGCAGGAAAACTATTTTCGAAACACTCGTCAAGGCCAAAGTCCCTTTTCCCCGCGAGATGGCTTATTTCGTGTCGAGCGTCGAGTTCGTTGGCGGATCCTTACTGATCGTCGGGTTTTTTTCGAGTCTGGCCTGCTTGGCTTTATTGATCAATATGACTGTCGCCATTCTGACCGACACGCTTTCCGCCCTGCCGAAAGGACTCCCGTCTCTTAACTGGCTCGACGATTTCCTCTACCTTCCGGAAGTCTTGTACGTGCTCTTCTTTATCTGGCTAATCTGCTCCGGTCCCGGAAAGTTCAGTATCGATTACTTGCTCGCCGGCAAGTTACTGAGGTAATCGGCGCGGCAGAAAGAGAATCAGCAAGCGATAAAGGAGACGGGACAGTGGCTCAAGGTGCAGCCGCGTTGTCGTTCGTCGCAGCTGATGAGGCCAAGAGCAAAAGTACTGACGATATCTTTAGCGAGCTTGATAGCAGCCCGCAGGGATTGAGTGAAAAGGAAGCTGAAGAGCGGCTCGTTCGTTACGGCCCCAACGAGATTGCAGAGAAGCGTGCGAATCCGTTCCTTAAGTTCCTCGGTTGAAGCTTACCTTTTCCAAGGGCGCGTCTCTTAAAGTCCAGCCCGTCTCTTCAACTCGAGTCTCGACGGAAACGTACGCCGCGCGATCGATATCCACGAAAGAGAAGAAGTTGACGAGTCCGCGTTCAATGCGATCGTTCGCCAAGCCGTCGCTCTCAACAGTTCTGGCAAGTCGAAAGCTTCAAAGAAAGCAAAGTCCTAAGGAATGCCGTCCCTAAACAATTCCAACATTCGCGTGGCGAGGTTGAAGATGGCCTCGACAGTCGCAAGGAGCGATAGCGGGAATACGTCCTCGGTGGACGGTGTTTCCGGTTCTTCTGTGTTAACGCATAATTTCCGAGAGCCCACTGACGCTGCCGTAGCGTCCCGCGTCGGTAAGGTTGAGGCCGTCCCGGTAAAAGATCGCTTCACGCCGCGCCTCGGGCGCGGGCGGACTACTAAAGGGGATCTGGCATACTCACGCGGATCTTTTCCATCAGATGGTCCCAACAGGTCGTTGGTTGATAGCGCGACTGAGAGATAGCGCTTTCACAACCCGGCAGACACGAAATCACTGCAT
>DATJRJ010000269.1:0-6772 GCA_035504735.1 Binataceae bacterium (SeqCode) | reverse complement strand
ACGATCGCAGAGTTCTGCGCAGATGCAGATGCTGGTCGGTTAAGGAAATTATCGCGCGGGTTGCACCGTGATCGTAGCGGAAAGTGTTGTTGTGATACCTTGCGCGGTGATCAGTTCGAGATCGCAAGTGTATGTTCCTGGATGCTGGTAAACGTGGAGCATGTAAGGTTCGGCCGGCAGAATTGATTCCGCGCCATCGCCGAAGTCCCATTCATAGATGAGCGAACCGGGAGTATTCGCTAATCCGACATAGAGGTCAACCGTAAACGGCGCCGTCCCGAACACGGGCACCGCCAGCAAACTGGCATTGGGAGCTGCCCGACTTGGATTGCTGGTTCCACTCAACGGACTTGCTAGGTCATTGGTTCCGAAACTCATTGTATTCACGGGCGCACTGGAATGTGGAGCTGGCGCCAGGCCAGTTCCGTAGTTTTGTGCCGAGACAGCGGTTGCGAAAAGAGTCCATTCGATTGCAAGCACTAGAAGAATTGCCCAGGTTAAACCCTTTCGGCCAATATGCGGGCTCGTGATCATTCCGCGTCCACCGCGGCGACTTTTGGGTCGTTCCGCTTAAGCACTAGGGCAAGCGGAACCATCACGAGGCACATCGCACCGATGAGCCACGCCACGTCCATGTAGGACAGCACGGTGGCTTGGGCGATTACAGAGTCGTAGATGCGCAAGGTAGTTCGAGCCGCTGCCTGAGGATGGGTGAGGCCGCGATGGAAGAGGTCCGCATTCAAGCCGCTCGTCACGTTGCGATAAGCCTGCCGCGCACCAGTCACGTCCGCACTGAGTACGTTCTGATGGAATTGCTCGCGTCGCGCGATCATGGTCTCAACCAGTGAGATGCCGACACTTCCGCCGATGTTGCGTAGCAGATTGATTGTACCGGACACCTCGCCGCCTTTTTCTTCGGGTTCGCCAACATAGGAGGCGGTGTTGATCGGCACGAACAGCAGCGCAAGGCCGACCGATAACCAGACTCGATACATGGCGGCGGTGTAAAAATCGATCTGAAGATCCAGGTTCTTGGTTACATAGAACGATGCAAGAGCGCTCAGCAAAAAGCCCACTCCGATAAGCCAGCGCGCCTCGATTCGCCTGACCAGCTTCGCCGTCAGAGGCATGAGAACGATCAGCAACAAGGCCCCCGGCAACTGAGTCTTACCTGCAAGCTCCGCGTTGTATCCCATATAGGACTGGACGTACTGCGGTATGAAGACGGTCATGCTGTAAACCAGGATGCCGAAAGCAAAAATCATCGCCGCGGCCGCCGCGAAATTGCGGTTCTTGAACATCCGCAGATCCATTACCGGCTTCGAGCGGGTCAATTCCCAGGCAATGAAGAGCACCAGCGCGACGGGAAAGATCACGGCCAGCGTGGCAATCATCGGCGAATGAAACCAGTTATCCTCCTGGCCCTTGTCGAGCATAACCTGCAGAGCACCAAGGCATAGCGCGAGGAAACCGATTCCCATGTAATCGATACTCATGTGCCCGCGCAGCTTCTTGAGTTGCCTGGTGAGATACTCGGGATCTTCGATCAGGCGCGATACCAGCAGTAGCGAAAGGATCCCGATCGGAACGTTCATATAGAAGATCCAGGGCCACTGGTAGTTGTCGGTGATCCAGCCGCCGACGGTCGGGCCGATCGCCGGCGCCAGCACGATCACCATTCCATACACCGCGAACGCGGCACCCAACTGATCCGGCGGAAAAGTGTCCCGCAAGATTGCCTGCGATACCGGCTGCAAGCCGCCACCGCCGGCGCCCTGTATAACGCGAAACAGGATCAACATTCCGAGCGAGGGTGCGATCCCGCATAGGAACGAACTTACTGTGAAGATTACAACGCAGGACATATAGAAGCGCTTGCGTCCGAGGCGGAGCGAAAGCCATCCGCTGATCGGCAGCACGATCGCGTTGGCGACCAGGTAGGAGGTCAGCACCCAGCTAGCGTCGTCTAAGCTGGCGGCCAGTCCTCCCGCCATATAGGGCAGAGCAACGTTGGCGATGCTGGTATCGAGCACCTCCATGAATGCGGCCAACGAGACGACCGCTGCGATCACCCATTGATTGGTTCGACGCTTTGCAGGAGTGGACGAACCGCGCGGATCGATGGTTTTTGGCGCGGCTGCCATTGCTTCACCATAGAGTCTCTGGGTGGCCGGTCACCCATACCGTCGGTTCCACCGACATTCCGGGACGCAATCTATGGTCCCGGTCCTCGCCCGGGTAGAGGCGAATCCTGACCGGCAATCGCTGCACGACCTTGACGTAATTGCCGGTCGCGTTTTCCGGAGGGAGCAGGCTGTCGAGTTCGCCAGTCGCGCCGGGCAAGCCTTCGACATAGCCCTTGTAGTCGTGTCCCGTGGTATCGACGTGAACCGTGACCGGTTGGCCGCGATGCATCTTGCGCAACTGCGTCTCGCGGAAATCAGCGGTGATCCAGATGTTGTTGAGCGGAACTATAGTGAGTAGTTGCTCGCCCGGCTGTACGCGCTGGCCGACCTGCACGGTTTTGTCGCCGACCACTCCGTTGGCAGGCGCGACGATGTGGGTATAACGCAGGTTGAGCCTGGCCTGATCCAGCGCGGCTTGAGCAGCTTGGACCGCGGCTTGTGCCTGGCCGACCATCTGAGCCGCCGCTCCGACCTCGGCGCGGTCCGAGTCGACTGCGGCGATATCGACCCTGCCTGTCATCACGATTTCATCGTCGGTCTCGCGCGGAATCACGGCCTGCTCGAACAGCTCGCCATAACGCTTCACATCCAGCTGTGCCTTCACATTCGTCGCGATCGCGGCGTCGAGGTTGGCGATGGCCAGGTCGTAGTTCTGCCGCGCCGCTTTCACGCCCTGCTCAGCTTGGTCGAGATTGGCTCGCGCCTTTTCAAGCGCGACCTGGTAGTCGCGCGGGTCGAGGTCCACCAGAACTTGCTCCCGCTTCACGTGATAGGTGTTCTCGACGTAGATCCGGACGACAGTGTCGTTTATGCGTGTGCTGATCGGATCGAGATGGCCATTGATCTCGGCATCGTCGGTCCATTCATAGGACTGCAGGTAATTCCAGAAGCGTATCCCACCTGCGCACAGGAGGGACGCCACAACCAGCGCCAGGATCAGTCTGACAGGACGCCGATAGAGAAGACCGCGGTTAGCAGTGGGATCCTGTGCGTTGGAGTCATCGCCTTCGTGATGCTCAACCTCATCACCGGCTGGTACATCGTTTGACTGCGGAGTTCTCTGAAAAGCTTTCTGCTCGTCGAGCAAGTGCTCAACTTCCACCCGGAGGCGCTCAACCTCCTCATAAAGATCCTTCTGTTCCGGAGGCATCGAAGCTTCCGTCCGATACACTCCATTGCGCGGCGACCCGCCTGAGGCCGGTTCGGTATGATTTGGGTGGCCGGATTCATTCTTAGCCATAGCCTGAAACCCTGTACGAATCCGCTCGTTCGCTTACTTCGTCTCCAGGCCGCGAATCAGAAGCTCGAGAAGCTTGGTGAACTCTTTCATCTGTTCCGGTCTGAACGCCTTTTCCAACAGAGACTTGTTGCCTCGCACGAGTTCCCGATTGAGCTTGCGAAAGAGCTCAACGCCTTTGGCACTCAGTCTAATCAGCACGCTGCGCCGGTCGTCGCTGGACGGGATTCGCTTGACCAGCCCCCGGGCTTCGAGCCGATCGAGGATCCCGGTGATACCACCCTTGGTGATCAGAGTTCGGTCCGCGATTTCCGAACAGCTGATGCTCGCGCCCTTGGCTCTGGCCAACACGCTTAGTACGTCCACCTGCGTCAGCGTGAGATCATATGCCTGGTAACGACGGTCCGGATGATTGGTGAAAAGGAAACCCGCCTTCACCAGCGCCCGCGCCGCATCGGTGAACGGCTGGTCGTCGTGTTCTATCGTTTGTGCCGCGCGTGACAGGTGGGTGGAGGGCTTAGACGGCTTCGGCAACATGGCTACCACCCGACGCGATAGTCGTGCCAAGAATAATTTTCCTCTAAACTAAAATAAAAAAGCCGCGAGCTGACCGTTTGGCACTTCGCAGTTAGCGATATGCCCGACGGCCTTTCGCAATTTCCTAATCGGACGCCAAAAATGTAGGAGAGGGCCCGGCCACATCGCAGTCTGAACGATAGAGGTTAGAAAGCGGCGTCAAATAATTCGCAGCAGCACTCACGACGCGACAATCCCTTGCTCCGCGGGTTCAGCCAAGCGGAGGTCAGCCAGGAGCGCCAGTCCAACTGATCTTCACGGCAAATGATTCGAGCCGGTGAGTGTGCTGGCATCGGTGAATTTGTCGTAATGAATGTGAGAATAGGGAATTCCAGCGTGAGCGAGGACGGGTAGTGCCGCATCGATCATCCGTGGCGGTCCGCACAGATAAACATGATGCGTATCGAGGCGTGGCACCTGCGTTTCATTGATCAATTCTGTGACCAGGCCGCGCGCGCCGGCCCAATCACTGTCGCAAGGCTCCTCCGAAAGCACCGGCACAAAGCGGAAATTGCCATGCCAATGCGCTCCGATACGCGCCATCGCATCGGTGTCATAAAGGTCACGCTGTGATCGCGCGCCGAACAGAAAGACCGCTTCCCGGGCGACGCCGGCCTCGATCGCCTCATCGAGAAGTGCGCGAATCGGAGCTAGTCCGCTTCCTCCAGCAACGAAAAGGATTGGCGCCCGCGCCGGTCGCATCCAGAAATCTCCCAGCGGACCCTCCACGACCACAGGTTGTCCGATTACGTCGCCCTGAAATAGCCAGCCAGTAAAGATTCCTCCCGGCGCGTACCGGACATAGAAAACCAGCTCAAGGTTGCCGGACTCGCTAGGCGCCGACGCGAAGGAGAAATCGCGGGGCCGGTCAAGATTAGCCGCGTGGAGCGAAGCATATTGGCCGGCCGCATAGAAGAATGGCTCGTCGAGCTTGACGCGGAGTTCGCGAATGTCATGGGTCAATTCGCGCCACCCTGAAATCGTTCCGTTCCGGCGCACCACCGGGTAATGCGGACGATTGTTGTCTATCTCGACCTCGATTTGGATATGCTCACCAGGCCGCACCTTTGACTGGCAAGCGAGGATGTATCCGTCGCGAATTTCCTCCGGCGTGAGCACGTAGGAAAAGTCGCGAATCATCTTGACCTGGCCGCCCGTCAGACGGCATCGGCAGGTCGAGCAGGTGCCGACTTTGCAGCTATGCGGGAAATCGATCCCAGCTGCGAGAGCGGCCTGAAGTAAGCTTTGGTCCGGATCGATTGATACTTCGATCCCGAACGGCTTGACCAACGCAGTGCCGGCCGGGCGCGGCTCGCGTTTGAGCAGTCCAAACAATCGCACAATGGCCCTTACGCCGTCAGGCCGGCTTTTCCCATCCTGCGGCCAGGTTGGCCCTGCGTGCCAATTCGCGTTCCGCAGGATTTGCGAACCGCTCATCCCAATTCAACAGATGACGGCGCATCATCGGATGCCACAGCGGTGGAACCAGACAGATGAAGAAGCATGCGATCGCGCTGCCGACGAGGGGAACATCGCGATAGGGTTCGAGCTCCCAATACGGTGTGGACGGATCAATATGGTGTCCCGAGTGGGTGACGATCTCAAAGGTGAGGATCCGCGAGATTGGCCGCGTATGATTCCACGCGTGCCGCTTTTCGATCGGACTGCCTGGGACACGAATCAACCCGTAATGCTGTACGTAGCTGAAAACCGTGACGATCGTGCTGCCCAAAAGGCCGGTGGCGAGCATTGCCGTCATCGAACGCCAGCCGTCAGCCGCGTAAAAGATTGCGACCGCGGCAACCGAACCAACCAACTGCCAAAATACCCGCGATTGCGGCGAGAACCAGATCGATTTCCCATAAGCGGAGAGCCGCCGCATTTCCTGACGAATGGAATTTCGATGGATGTAGAGCAGGAGGCGGGGAATGAACGGATAGACCGACATCCCTCGCGGCGGCGTATCGACATCGAGCGCCGAGGAGGTCTCGATATGATGGCTGCGGTTATGTTCGAGCTCTACATAGTTAAAAAGGAAGGCAGTGCTGATTAAGGCACCAACGAAGCGCGATATCCACTCGGGTCGATGAAACAGCTCGTGAGATACCGGTAGGCCGGCTGCTCCGGTGATGATCGCTACCGACACGATCGCGCCAACCAGGGCACCGATTTCGGGACGTCCGCGGAGGAATAGCCAAAAGCAGACCCAAAGGAAAGTAAGCGGAATCAGTTGAATCCATAACATGAACAGGGCGCCGGACTTTGACATCTCCCGATGCGCAAAGTCGAAGTCCCGCATTACGTCGGGTATCAAAATCAGTGCAAAGAGCGCGAGGCCGGACCACGCCCACAAACCGCCCGCGAGCACGCCCAGGCCGGTAAGCGTGACGATGCTGAAAGGGAGAAGATATTTCAGGTAATCCATTACGCTAGACCTCTTTGCTTTTGACTCGGTAAACGTAAGCACCTGATTCCTGATTCTCTTTCGATAGGCCGCCTCTGCGCAAGCGATTCGGTGCGGCTGCGGTAGTACGTCTCTCGAGACTGCTGTCGTTGTGCTGTGTGTCGTCTCCTTGTCCCGATTCAGCGGGCAAATGGGGACTTGGTTGTCAAATCCCGCATCTTCGGCGAGTTTACCGAGGCGACTTGGGGCCATTTCCAGTAATCCTGGAATCGTGCTGGATTTTCGAGGACAGCTTCCGAGGCGATCATGCCGCCCTTGATGGGAAACTTACGTGTCCTTCGATCCCGTCAACATCTTTGCGAGGCGGCC
>DATJRJ010000268.1:0-35097 GCA_035504735.1 Binataceae bacterium (SeqCode) | reverse complement strand
GGCGCTTCCGGATCATCCCCAGGACTATCTCGAATACCAGGGTGTGATCCTGACTGACGTGACCGCCAGCAGTCTCAGCCCCGCGGTTCAAAACGCCCTCACGCACTATGTCAGCGATCTCGGCGGCGGCCTGGTGGTCACCGGCGCGACGATGCTCGATGGCGGCTTCAAAGGCAGCGCGATCGAAAAGTCCCTACCGGTCCTGTTCCGGCCGCAACCGCCTCCGCCGACCCGCGAGCCTATCGCAGTCTATTTGTGTATCGATCGGTCAAATTCGATGAGCTATAACTCGCGCGACCCCGAGGTCCGCGATGGCGAGCGTATCCGCTATGCCAAACGCGCCGCGATTGCCCTCTTGGGCCAGCTCGATGACACTGATTTCGTTGGCGTAATTGCTTTCGATTCGCAACCCTACGTGCTCGCCCATCTCAAGCCCCTGGGCGAGGACCGTGCCCAACTTTTGGACCGGATCCAGCGCCTCGAGCCAGGCGGCGGCACCGATTTCAAGGAGGCCCTGGAAATCGCCGAGCGTGAAATCCTGAACAGCGGGCTGTCAGTCCGCCAGGTCATCCTGCTTACCGACGGCGACACCAACCGCGAATACCACGACCATGACACCCTGATCGCCGATTACGCGCGCGAGGGTATCCCGGTCTCGACCATCCGGATCGGCCCCGACCTCGCCAATCTGCGTCTGCTCAAGGACTTCGCCAGCGTCACGGGCGGAACCTTCTACCGCGTCGGCGATATCGAGAAACTGCCTCAACTGCTGGTCCATCTGACGCAGCGCACTACCAGTCGTAATCGCCATGACCATGCTATCGCGGCCGGCGACCATAGCACGATCCTCAACGGCATCGAGATAGACCAGATGCCGCCGCTCGACTATGCCGCCGAAGCCGATGTCAAGGACGGCGCCGAGGTGCCGCTGCGGCTGCGTCATGGCGGCAAGACGCAACCGTTACTCGCCACCTGGCAATACGGCCTGGGACGGACGGCAGCCTTCACCGCCGATCCTGACGCGCTAACCACGCTCGCCTGGGTGCGATGGGACCGCTATGCCGAATTCTGGTCGCAACTGGTGGGCTGGGTGATGCGCCAGGGCAGTTCGGGACCATTCGATTTACGTATTACTGACCTGCCCGAGGGCGTGAAAATCGAAGCCCAGAAAGCCGACTCTGCACCGGTCACGGGGCTTTATTGCCGCGTCTCCGGCAAGAATCTCACGCTCGATGTTGCGCTTAGCCAGGTCGATACTGCCCTCTATCGCGGCGAGACCGGGACGCTCCCGCCCGGCACGTACAACGCCACTCTGATGCTCAGGGCGAATGATCTCGAGCGGGTGCTCGAAAGCCAGCCGCTTATCGTTGCACCGGTGGCGGCCGATGCCGCCGAGCTCAAGCTGCGTCCACCCGATATCGAGCTGTTGCGTAACCTCGCCGCCGCGACCGGCGGTGCGCTCACCGTGGTGCCCTCGGAAGTGCTCAGGCATCGTGGGGCGACCGCTATCGACTATCGCAGCGCCGCGCCCTATCTGCTGCCGATCGCGATTCTGCTGATGCTCGGCTCGGTTTTCGTGCGCCGGCGGCTGGTAATCGGCTAGCTCGAAACCTGCTTGCGCGATGCCTCCGGCCAGGCTCAAGCGATGTCCATGGGCGATCAGCGAGCTCGCGATTGCCTATCATGATCGCGAATGGGGCGTGCCGGTCCACGATGACCGCACGCTGTTCGAGTTCCTGATCCTCGAGGGGGCTCAGGCCGGGTTGAGCTGGGAGACGATCCTGCGCAAGCGCGAGAACTATCGCGCCGCTTTCGCCGCCTTCGATCCGGAGCTCGTGGCGCGCTTCACGTTGCGCCGTATCGAACGGTTGATGGGAGACGCGGGAATCGTGCGCAACCGGCTGAAGATTACGGCAGCGATCGACAATGCCCGAGCGTTCCGGCTGATACAGGCGGAGTTCGGCAGCTTCGACGCCTTTGCGTGGCGGTTCGTCGGCGGGCGCCCAAACCGGAATATATCGCGCACCGGCAAGCCGCCCGCCACCAGCACCGAATCCGACGCCTTGAGCAAAGAACTCGTCCGGCGCGGCTTTCGGTTCGTCGGTTCAACCATCTGCTACGCCTTCATGCAGGCGGTCGGGATGGTGAACGACCATCAGATCGATTGCTTTCGATATCGACAGATCGGGAGACAATCCGCCACGCCACGCTCACAATCAGCATAGGCGCGATGACTCGGAAACAAACTTTATGGAAGAAACTGAAGCTTACGGCTTCTTTCCGTCAAGTCTCCGCGCCACCGACACCCAATTCGGCCAATTGCTCAGCCCCCTGATGGAGCCGCCATCGGTCGATCGCTTCAATATTGAAACGCCAGTCGCTGCCGATCTTGAATCCGGGCAGTTGCCCCTTCTTGAGTAGCCGGTAGATAGTAGAGCGATGTACCCGCAGATAATCGGCCAACTCATTTACCGTAAGAACTTTCGCGCTGTCTGCCATTTCTAATTGATTCCTCTCCTGATATCCGGTCCAAGACCGATAACGATAGTCTCAAACTGATAAGATGCGCCTAATTAAAATCCATCTAACTACGCTTGGCACTCTCAAAGCATATCGCAATCGGGCTACCGAACGCTAGGCTTTGTTGTATCGATAGGCTCAAGCCAACCATGGTCTATCACACTCTAAGCATCCCATGACAACCCTAGGAGGGTATTGAGAAAGCTGAATTCCACAGCATTTTCTTTCTCGATACTGAGGGCAGACGAAAAAGCCTGTATTTGCGGCCATTTTTTGAGACCGGTGAAAAAAATGTCGATAACCCTGCGGATCGGGACTTCTGGCTTCAGCTATCGCGAATGGCTGGGCGCCTTCTACCCGGAAAAGCTGCCTGGCAAGCAGATGCTGGCCTACTATGCGGCCCGAATACCGACGGTGGAGATCAATTACACCTTCCGGGCGATGCCGAAGCCGGCGATGCTGGAGGGCTGGGCCGCGGCGACCCCGGCCTCGTTCCGCTTCGCTTTGAAAGCCCCCGAACGAATCACCCATCGGGCGCGGCTGACCGGTGCCGATGAGGCCGTCGATCGTTTCGCCACCGTCGCCGGCAGCCTCGGCGAGCGGCTCGGTCCGGTGCTCTTTCAGCTGCCCCCCGATTTCAAAATCGACCTCGACCGCCTCAAGGAGTTTCTCGCCCGCCTCGATGGTCGGCTGCGCGCCGCTTTCGAGTTTCGCAACCGATCATGGTTTAGCGATGCGGCCTTCCAGACCTTGCGCGATTTCGGGGCTGCGTTGTGTATCGCGGAGAGCGAGAAAATCGTGACACCAATCGAGAAGACCGCTCCGTTCGTCTATGTGCGGCTGCGCAAGGCGGCCTACGATCACGATGCGCTAGCACAATGGGCGACGCGGCTGCACCAGCTTGCCAGTGACGGAAGCGAGGTTTACGTATACTTCAAGCATGAGCTCAGTGCCCCCGAACTCGCCGAAAACCTCGCCCGGCTTATCGCCGATCGCGCCTAGCTTGGCCAGCTCACCGCTCCCGCAGGGCGCGTATCGCTACGAGCTCCGGCGTGACCGACGCCTGGTCGCGATCGACGAAGAGCGGCTGGCGGGAAATCGGCTGAGCGGCGTGCGACGCTCGAGCGAAGGCGGCGACCATTACGAGGTCGAGGCCGAACTGGACGAGACCGGACTGGTGAAAAGCGCGGCCCTGCGTTATAGCCGCGGCCCCTTCTCGCGCAGCGCGAGCTACCTGGTGAGTGACGAGTTCCTGCGCGGATCGCTGAACTCGCTCGGCGGCCGCAGCGATCTGGTGGTCAAGCTCGGTCGCTTCCGCGAAATCGACGCCGGCCTGATCCTCTTCAAGGCGCTGATTATCGTTCACACCCGGGGCCGCGGATTGGGGCGCTTTACCGGTCGCGTGGCGATTCTCAATCCGGCTACGCTCGCGGCCGCGGTGCACAAGCAGACCTATCGCCAGCTCGACGCGCACGGACGCAATTGGATTTACGAACCGCGAATGGGCGATTCCGAAACCATCGAGATCGATGAGCACGGGATCATCGTCCGCCTGCGCGATAGCCAGGGGATGGAAACCGTGCTGGTCGAGGCGCCCGGATTAGGCCCCGCGGGCGGCTCAGGGTGAGAGTGACGGCTGGGCCGGCACGCTGGGCTGCACCAGCTTCGCGCTCGCCGGCATCTTGCAATCGCCCTGGAACTGCGCGCCCTCGCGCAGCACCAGACTTGGCGTCGTCAGCGTGCACTGGACACGGGCGGACGGCAGCAGCTCGATCCGTTCGCGTGCGGTCGCCTCGCCGTTGAGCCGTCCGGCCACCGTCAGTCGTGTTGCCGACAGCTTGGCGTTTACCACTGCGCCCTCGGCGATCACGATTTCGTCGCCGGTGATATCGCCCTCGGCTTCCCCTTCGATTTTGACCGGCGCGCGGAAACTTAGAGTTCCCGAGACTTTGGTGCCCTTGCCGATCCGCGACTCGAACCCACCATCATCACTGGTTGCCATACAAATTGCCCCCCGTTGCGAGCGCACTATGACGTGCGGCGCTGTTTAGAGCAATCGAAACGTTGCGCGATTGTTACGCCGGGGTCAAGGGCTCGCCCACGAATGCCGATGCGGACGGAGCCGCTCCTTTGCTAAAATGGATGCTCGCCATGGACGACGCGAGCGATATCGCGGTGCTCGATCTGAGGGGACTCAAGTGTCCGCTCAATTGGGCCCATGCCAAGGTGCGGCTCGAGCAGATAGCGCGCGGTGCGGTCCTGGAGCTGATCCTCGACGACCCGCGCAGCATCCGCGATATCCCGCGCGCCGCCGAGGCCGAGGGCTACGTGGTGGCGGAGCCGCGCCGCGATGGAAGTTCATGGCGTCTGCGTATCGAGAAGTGATCCGGCAAGGTAGAGCCGTCGGCGTTGCTCCCTCTCCGTCATTTCGAGCGGAGCGCCCGAGCGAAACTCAGGGCGCAGCCGAGAAATTTACGCGGAGCGGTGGATCCTTTCTCCAAGTAACCGAAGCCAGCGGACGCGGCGCATCGGGCAATTGCGCCGCCAATAAGGACCCTCAACCGCCGCTGCCGGCGGCCTCTCCCAGAGAGAGCGGCATTTCGAGGTTCGGGCGAGCCTAGAGCTTCATCCGCACCCGATCGGCTAGACGGCCGAAGAATCCCGCCTGCCCCATTGAGGCCTGCGTCACCAGCGGAATCGATCCCTCCGGCTTCCCATTCACCATCACCTGCAGCTCGCCGACCGGAGTCCCCTTGGCAACCGGCGCGACCAGATACTTGCTGGTGAGCGATGCCGCCAGAGTCACTTTGCTTTCCTCGCCGCGGCCGACCGTGATGTATGGAGCGGCTTGCGGGCCGATCGGAATCTCGCGCTCCGTGCCCTCATAAACCGTCAGCGTCGGGGGCGCCGCTTTCTGCCAATCGGGCCGGACCGTGACGAAGGTGTTGAAGGCCCAATTCAGCAGCTTCTCGGTTTCGGTGCGGCGCTTCTCCATGCTGGTGGTGCCCATCACCGCCGATATCAGGACCATCCCATTGGCATGCGCAGTCGCCACCAGATGGAACCCGGCTTCCTCGACGTGGCCGGTCTTCAAGCCGTCGACGCGCGAGTCATAAAACAAAAGCGTGTTGAAGTTCCGCTGCTCGATATTGTGGAAGGTGAATTCCTTGGTGCCGGTGTATTTGATGGCATCGGGAAATTGCGTGATCACGTCGCGCGCGAGCTTCACCATGTCGCTGGCGGTGGTGTATTCGCCCTCGACCGGCAAGCCGTCGGGATTGGCGAAGTGGGTCTCGGTAAGCCCGAGTTCCTGCACCTCATGATTCATCTGATCGGTGAAGGCCTCGGCGCTCCCGGCCTGGTACTCGGCCAGTGCCATCGCGGCGTCATTACCGGAGGAGACCATCAGGCCGTACAGCAGTTCGTTGACCGGGACCTGCTGCCCGAGGTCGAGGAACATATGCGACACGCTCTGGTCGACCGACAGGCGCCAGGCCTTCTCGCTGATCGTAATCGGGGTGGTGAGCTTGAGCCGGCCATCGCGCAGCGCCTTGAGCGTCAGGTAAAAGGTCATAATCTTGGCGAGGCTCGCCGGCTGCATCTTCTCATGCTCGTTAAAGGCATAGAGCACGGTGCCGGATTGCGCCGCGATCAGCAGCGCGGCTTTCGCCTCGAGGGCGAACGGCGCGGGACGATCGCCCAGCACTCGAATCTGGCTAAGCGGGATACCCGGGGTCTCGGCGGTCTCGGCGGGATGCCGCATATGAGGCCGCGCCGCGGCCCAAGCCGGGAACTGCGAAATCCCTGCGCTCGCCAGTGACAGGAATAGAAGGATGACAACGATAGAACTGCGCTTTAACACCTGACCGTCTTACCTCACCACCAAAATGCGCCCTGTAAAGTTACGGCGCGCGCCCGGGGCGGGCAAGCCATGCGTTCGATGGGCATACACAGCCGCCATCTCCCGGTCCCGGCCAAATTTGCCTCGTCCCGGTTTTCCGCATAAAACGGCCGCAATGGACCTCTCGGTCGTCCTGCCGGTGGTGAACGAGCGCGATAACCTGCTGGCGCTCATCCCGCAGCTCAACTCGCTGGCTGCACGGTTACACCTGATTCACGAGGTAATCGTGGTCGACGGCGGCTCGACCGACGGCACCCAGGCGATCGCGACCGAACTCGGCGCCCGGGTTGTGCACGAACGGCGGCGCGGTTATGCCGGCGCGCTCGAAACCGGCTTCGACGAGGCGCGCGGCGCATATGTGCTGACGCTGGATGCCGACATGTCGCATGATCCGGACTTCGTCGCCAAGATGTGGCGGGCGCGCGAGCGCAGCGACATCGTGATCGCCTCGCGGTACGTGCATGGCGGGGTGGCCTACACTTCCCTCGTGCGCAATCTTTCGAGCCGCCTGCTTAATCGCGTGCTGCGGCGCGTGCTCTCGATGCCGGTGCGGGACTTGTCCAGCGGCTTTCGCCTCTACCGGCGCGCGGCGCTACAGGACCTGCATCTGGCGGGGCGCAACTTCGAGGCGCTGGAGGAAATCCTGGTGACCGCCTACACGCGCGGCTTCAGCGTTACCGAGGTGCCGTTCACCTATTTCCCGCGCGGCAGCGGACGCTCGCACGCGCGGTTGATTAGCTTCGGCCTCGATCTCGCGCGCTCGGCCGTACAGCTCTGGAAGCTCCGCAACTCGCTGGCCGCGGCCGATTACGAGGAGCGCGCTTTCTACAGTATCATCCCGATCCAACGCTACTGGCATCGCCGCCGCCATCATATCATCACCCGCTGGGCGCGCGGCTCGCATCGGGTGCTCGATGTCGGCTGCGGCTCCAGCATCGATACGCAGAGCCTGAATTACGCCATTGGGATGGACCTCAGTTTCGAGAAGCTGCGCTTCATGCGGCGCTATGCGATTCCGGTGGTGCAGGGATCGGCGTTCGCGCTGCCGTTTCGCGATCAGAGTTTCGATTGCGTGGTCTGCTCGGAAGTTATCGAGCATGTGCGCTTCGACGCTACGCTGTTCAACGAGATGAATCGGGTTTTGATGCCGGGCGGCACATTGGTGATCGGCACGCCTGACTATGCGCGGGCCGAGTGGCGGATAATCGAGTCGTTGTATCGAGCGCTGGCGCCGAGCGGCTACCAGGATGTCCACCCGATGCACTACACGCGCGAGAGCCTGGGCGGAATCCTGGTGCGCCACGGCTTCGTACACGAACAGGATGAGTACATCGCACGCGCCGAATTGGTGATGCGGTGGAGCAAGCCGGCGCCGGCCGCGGTGGCTGCATCTCCGCTGCGCACCGCGGGCGCGGCCTAGCGCGCCATCCACGCGAGCGGGCGCTGCTATTGCGCCGCGCGCCGCAAGCCGCATTAAATCTCCATTCGTGGCCTCCTTCCTCGCCTTCGCCGAAACCTGCCAGGCGCTTAGCCAGACCCAGAGCCGATTGCAGATGGCAGAGCTGGCCGGCGATTTCCTGGCCGCGCTGGATCCTGCCGAAGCGATAATTGCGGCTCGTTTCATGGTCGGGCGGGCGGTCGCGCAAGGCGATGAGAACCGGCTGCAGGTGAGCGGCCGCGCGATCTGGAAGATCGCGGCCGAGATGACCGGCGCGGCCGACCAGGGCGAGGAAATCTTCGCCGCGGCAACCGACTTCGGCGAGGCGATCGAAATCGCGATGCGGTTGCGGGCGAGCGAGCCGGAGCCAACCCTCACGATCGCCGAGGTCGATCGGCGCTTCACTGCGATCGCGGCGATCGAAGGCCGCCAATCGCGCGGCCGCAAGCTCGCAGCGCTGGGCGAACTGCTCGCGCTGGCGACCGCGCTCGAAGCGAAATATCTCGCCAAGATTCTGATCCGCGAAATGCGCCACGGTGTGAGCGAAGGCATGATGCTCGAAGCGATCGCGAAGATGGCTTCGCGGCCGGTCGCGGAAGTTCGCCGCTTGCACATGCTCGAGGGCGACCTCGGGCGGGTGGTTGGAATTTTGCGCGGCAGCGCGCCGCCGGCCGAACCTGAACGGCGCGAGAGCGCGCGCCCGCTCAAGCCGATGCTCGCGCATCCGGCCCGCGACGTCGCCGAGGCCTTCGCGGCGCTGGGCCCGGAGCTTGCGCTGGAGCACAAGCTCGACGGCGCGCGCGTTCAAATCCATTGCCTGCACCGCGGCGCGCGGATCTTCTCGCGCCGTCTCAATGAAATCACGCCGAGCCTGCCCGAGGTGGCGGATGCGATGGGTCCGCTGCTCGAGCGCGGCGCGATTCTCGATGGCGAAGTGATCGCGGTTGATGTCGAAGGGCGGCCGCTCGCTTTCCAGGAGCTGATGCGGCGCTTTCGGCGCATCCGCGATGTCGAGCGCCTGCAGGCCGAGCAGCCGGTGCAACTGTTCCTGTTCGATCTGCTCGCGCTCGACGGCGCGCTGCTGATCGATCGTCCGTATGTCGAGCGCTTCGAGCGGCTGAGCGAAGCCGCCGCACAAGCGAGCCTGCGACTCGCCGGCCGGATCGTGCCGGCCTCGCTCGCGGAAGGCGAACGCTTTTTCGAGACCGCGATCGCGGCGGGCCATGAAGGCGTGATGGCGAAATCGCTCGCGAGTCATTACACGCCCGGTGTGCGCGGACGCGGTTGGCTCAAGATCAAGCGGGCCAAGACGCTCGACCTGGTGATCGTCGCCGCCGAATGGGGCTACGGCCGGCGGCACGGATGGCTGTCGAATTATCACCTCGCCGCGCGCGAAGAGCATACCGGGCGCTTCGCGGAAGTCGGCAAGACCTTCAAAGGCTTGACCGACGAGCAGTTCCGCGAGCTCACGGAGCGCTTGCAGGCGCTGAAGCTCGATGAAACCGGCGGTATCGTCTCCGTCCGGCCGGAAGTGGTGGCCGAAGTCGCCTATAGCGATATCCAGCGCAGCCCGCAGTATACAGACGGGATGGCGTTACGCTTCGCGCGCATCGTCAGAATCCGCGACGACAAGAGCGTCGAGGAAGCCGACACAATCGAAACGCTCAGGCGCGAGTTCGAGCGTCAGCTCGTCAGACCGGTATGAGAGCGGATTTCAGTAGGTCAGGCGCCGGACCAGCGCCTCGGCGATCAGCAGAAGCATCGCGGCCACCACGAAGTACGAGCTGAGCGAGACGCGATGCTCGAAGGTCGGGCGGCTCATCCCGACTTCGGCCGGCGAGGGATTCAGACGTCCGCCGGTCGCGGTCGCCAGCGTCTCGAGCAGTCCATAGTTGGGCGCGGGTCGCGGCAACTCGGCATCCACCGCCGGACTGACCGCGTAGGCTAGCGGCGGCAGCGCCTGCGCCTTCGCGCCCAGCGATCTGAGCGCGATGTTGTAGATGCCGGGACGGGCAGCCTCGACGCTGCCGGCCAGCTCGCCCGGAACGTTCTGGGTCAGCAGCGCCTGGATCTTGCTGCCGTCGGGCCGCGTGACAGTCGCGGTCAGCATGTCGGGCGTGCGATGCCCCGGCGCGGTGTCGTAATCGACCAGCCGGATGTTGATGCGGCCGTTGTCGTAGCCGAGCGCGGCGGCAAACTGCTGCTCGGTGGGCTGGACCGGCGGCGTCATCCAGCCGAGCAGCCGATCCCACAGCGGGACGAAGAAATCATTGCGCACCCATGAGCCGGACCAGCGCCCGCTCGCGTCGGTGGTAATCGCGATCGCCTTACCCGCGCCATAACGCCAGCTCGCGATCAGCGGCTCCTCCGCAGCCTGGCGCTCGACGTAGAGATCCATCGTGGCCCGCGGCTTGAGCTGGGTCGCGACGAAGCCCAGCACCGGCGGCAATTGCCGCGCGGCAAGGTCCTTGAGCACCGGATCGGGATGCTCGGCACGCGGGATGAATTGCTTTTCGACCATCGTCGCCTCGCCGCCGTGCTGCTTGACGTCGGTCAGGAAGATGCGCGGCAGGCTGGAGGCATTGTCGGTTTGATAGAAGCCGCCGCCGCCGTAGTGGCTGATGGCTTGCAAGAGCTGGACGTTGGCCTCGGTGCCGACCGCGATGGTCGAGATCGTGATGTTGCCGTCGTGATGCATCCCCGACACCAGATCGTAATACATCACGGCGCTGCCGCCGGTCTCGCCGTCGGTCAGGATCACGACGTGGCGAGTCGAGGCGGCGCTCGCGGCGAGCATGCGCTGCGATTCCTCGATCGCGGGCAGCAGGTAGGTGGTGCCCTCCGCGCGCAGCCGATCGATCATCTCGTCGAAGTAGGGACGCGCCTGGCTCAGCGGTTCGAGCGGAACGATCACGAACGGCTGCGAGTCGAATCCGATCACGGCGATCAGATCGTTGTCGCCCATCGTTTTGAGCACCGTGCGTGCGGCCGCCTTGGCGTATTCGAGCTTGTCCTCGCGGCCCATCGAGCCGGATTTATCGATGATCAGGACCAGCGCGCGCTGGCGCTGACGATGCTGCGGCGGCTTCATGATTACCGGCAGCGCCTCGGCCAGCGGACTGCCCTCATAACCGCCCAGCCCGAAGCTCTGATCGCCGCCGATCATGGCCAGCGAACCGCCGCCCGCGACATAATGCAGCAGCGCCTGCTGGACCGCGCCGGTGAGTCGCGCGCGCGGCACGTTGTTGATCAGAACCGCCTCGTAATCTTTGTAATTGGTGTTGGCGTACACGCCCGAAGCGAGCACCACGACCTCGGGCTCCAGACCCATCCGTTTGACCACGGTTTCGAGATAAGCGGCATCGCGCGTGCTGTCGGTTAGAATGAGCACCTTGTGACGCGCGCCGATTCCCACGAAGCCCTGGGCGGAGTCGTTCTCCGCGTAACGATCGAGCGCCGGGTTGCCGGCCTTGAAAATCGCTCGATACTCGACCAGCCCCGAGCGGCTGGGCGCGACGCTGAAATCGAACCGCTCCTGGCCGGGAGCGAGCACGACGGCACGCTGCTGCAGAAGCTTGTCGTCCTCGTAAAGCGAGATCGTGCCGGGAACCGGCGCGCCGCCCAGATTGGTGAGCGTGACGCCGAGCGCGAACGGCGCCGCCTTGGCCATCGCGGGCGGCAGGCTGAGCTCGGTCATCGCGACATCGGGAACCTTGCCGGCGCCCGGCGGTGTGAAGATATCGAGCTTGATGTGCGCGGCGTTGAGCGCGGCGATCGCGCGCGTCGCGTCACCGCGATTCTCCCATCCGTCGGTAATCAGCACGACCCGACCGTTGCGCACTGCGGGATCGGCGGCCAGCCGATCGAGCGCGCTCTCGAGGTTGGTGGCTAGCGGATCGCATCCCGCGCATGGCGTTGCCTTCGCGAGATCGTTAACCACTTCGCCGGCGGTCACCGCCGCGGGCTGGGCACCGAAGATCCACGCCGGGTCGCCCGGCGCAAGCTTGAAGCCGCCGCGCAGCAGGCCGGCGCTCCAGCCGCGCATGGCGTCCGTCATGCTGGCCGACATATCGACCATCACCGGGCGCGTCTTTCCGATCGAATGAGTAACCGTCTCGGGATCGGCGAGCGCGACCACGATCAACGCCAGCATGATCGCGCGCAGCAACGGGCCGCCGACGCGGCGAATCGTCCCAACCCGCAGGAGCGACCACAGCAGCACCACGCCCACCGCCAGCAGCAGATAAAACGCGGCCGGGTGCGCAAACTGGAGATTCTCCAGGTACGGCTGAATGCTGGCCGGGACGAGATAGGACGGCAGCTTCATGTGATAGCCGGCATCAAAGCGCGGCGGCGCCGGTAGACGACGACGGCCTCGAGCATCGCAAGCACCAGGATCAGGACCAGCAGGTCCGAAGTGAGCGGAGCCTTTTCGACTGAAAGCATCTGCTCCGCACCTGCGCCATCGGCGGCCTCGAAATGGAGTACCGGGGCGTGGGCCAAATCCGAGACGCCGAGATCATCGAGATTCACCGCGCGCAGATTCTTCTCACCGCCCGCGCCGATAAGCTGATAGATGCCTTGCGTGACCGTATCGGTAAAAGTTGCCCCGGCCGCCACCCTGACCTTGCTCCCCGATGGCAGCACGATCCGCTCGATACCCGCCGGCACCTGCCACGGCTGACCCGTCCGGAAGCCGCCGCTGTCGGAGCCGAGGCCGGCCAGGTAGCTCAGCATGTTCAAGGTCAGAATCGACATCGGCAGGTTTTGCCGGCCCAGGTAAGGGAAGGGATTGAAGCCGATCGCGACGAAGCGATGGCCGGCGCGCACCCCGCGTATCACCAATCCTCCCGACGGACCGGTCGCCACCTGCTTCATCCATGGATGCACGCCGAAGAACTCGCCGAAGCGCGGATTCAGCAGGCGAAAGTTGACCGCGTCAGTCAGTGGGTCGGTGGTATTCCAACCGGTGATCGAGAGGCGCGAAGCCGGCAGGATGACAAAGTCGAATACCGGGTCGCCCGGCGGCGGCATCACCAGCAGAGTGTTGACGCTGGGCAGTTCCTTGGGCACGGCGTACTCGAAAATCGCGACGTCGGCGCCGGCCAGATCCTCGGGTGTATAAGCATCGGGCCGGCGCGCGGTGACTCTGACGCCCGGGAGCTGGTTGAGTCCGTTCGCGTCGCCGGGCGCCGGGCTCACGAACAGCACCGCGATCGATTTGACTGCGCCGGCGGTCGCCCAGGCAGTATTGTCGAGCGCGAAGCCGTCGGCCGGTTCGAGCTCGGCCTTGTAGGTCTCGGCCAGCCGCAGCGACGGGAAATCGACCGCGCCGATTTCGTCGGGCGCCAGATAAGTCCGCGCGCTAGCCAGCCTGGTTTTGCCGGCGCTGACAGTGACCGTAAAGGTCTGCGGCGCGGGGCCAAAATTCGCCAGTCCTATATGGCCATGCAAAGTCGGCGAGCCGAACGCCTCGCGGCGGAGGGTGAAAGTGCCGAGTGCACCGTTGGCGAGCGGCGCATCAAAGGGCCGCGCGACCAGGCGCGGCGGCATCGGCGGCGCCACCGAATACGCCCCCGCGTAATAGATGCCGTTGAGATGCGGATTAGCGAGCAGGCCGGCCATCAGATCCTTGAGCGCTTCGGGATCGGCCGGGGCGTCCGTGACTTCGATCGAGTTGAGCGCGCGGCGCGCCGCAGCGAACGAACCGAACGGCGCCGCCAGCGGATGCGGTTGCGGCGCGGTCACATAGACCGTCAGGTTGGCTGGAAAGTGCTGTTCGCCGAGCAGCTCGCGAAGATGGGCGACGGCGCCGGCGAAGCGCGTCGCGCCGTCGGGCGTCTGCGCCTGCATCGCCGCGGAGTTATCGATCACGACCGCGAAATTCTGGTTGCGACGGACCACGTACGGCCCGGCTACCGCCAGCACCGCCAGGCACAGGATCAGCAGCTCGACGAAGAACAGCCAATCCAGATGCGGCCATCCGCCGAAGCGCTTGCTGCGCGTGGCGCCGAGCGCACGGTAGGCGAGCACGCTCGAAATCCGCACGCGGCGTGGCCGCTCGCGGGTGAGATAGGCAGCCACCAGGAGCGGCGTCAGGGCAAATAAGGCCAGCGCGCCCGGAAAAAAGAATCCCATCGGCGGCACTTCAATGAACCAGGCCCAGCTCGCTCACCGCGCGCAGAAAGAAATCGGTGAAATTTGTGCCGGTCACGTACAACACGTAATGCAGTCCGTGACGGAAGCAGAAAGTCTTTATCTCGCGCGAGAGGCGCAGCATCGTCTCATGATGCCGCTCGCGCTCGTGCGCACCGACCGAGACCCGCACCGCCTCGCCGGTTTCCGCATCGACCAACTCGACGTCGCCGTCGAGCCCCGAACCGTCGAGCTCGCCGCCGCCGAGGATCTGCACCGCAGTCACGTCCATGTTGGCGGCGGTGAAAAGCCCCAGGCCACGCGTCACCGAGTTGGTCATCATCAGGTAGTCCGAAATCAGGAAGACCTTGCCGGCGCGCCGGATCGTGAGCAACTCGCCGGCCAACGCGTGCGCCAGGTCGAGCTCGCCCGCCGGCTTGACCGCCGCCAGGTAGCGCGCCAGATCGACGATTCGATGACGCCCGAGCACCAGGCCGGGCGCCGCCGCGGCGCCGCTGCCGGCCAGGACGCGAATCATCACGCGATCGCCCGAAGAGAGCGCGACGTAGGCCAGCGCAAGTGCGCTCGCGATCGCCATCTCGAACTTGCGGTCGGGCCCGGGCAGGCCCATCGAGGCGCTGGCATCAACGAAGATGTAGGTCAGGAGGTCTTCCTCTTCGGCGAACAGCTTGATGTAGAGCTTGTCGGTGCGCCCGTAGAGTCCCCAATCGATGAAGCGGAAATCGTCGCCAAGCGAGTAGTGCCGATAGTCGTTGAATTCGAGCGAGGAGCCGCGCCGCGGCGACAGATGGCCGCCTTTGCCGAGTCCCGCATACTCGCGCCGGGTCTTGATGCGTAATTGCTCGAGACGGGCGAGAAAGTCGGAGCTTAATTCCTGCGGCAATCCGAGCATCGCTACGTGCGCGGCCGTTTGACGCGCTTCATCACCTGTTCGAGTATCGACTCGGTACTGACGTTCTCGGCCTCGGCCTGGAAGTTGCGCAATAACCGATGGCGCAGTGAAGGAACCACCGCATCGTCGATATCGTCGTAGGACACGCTGACCCGGCCATCGAGCAGCGCGTTGACCTTGCTGCACAGGATGATGGCTTGCAGACCGCGGGGGCTGGGGCCGAAGCGCAGGTATTGAGAAACTTCGGGGACCGCGCCGGGACCGTTCGGCGTGCAGGCGGCGACAATCGCGATCGCGTAGCGTTCCAGCGGCTCAGCGACGATCACCTCGCGCACCAGGGTCTTAAGCGCCTCGATCTGCTTGGCCGCAACCGACGGTTCGAAGATCGATTGGGTAACCGGCATGTGCGCGCCGGTGGTGCGTTTCATGATCTCGCGCAGCTCGTCGGGCTTGGGCGAGGTCATCACGACCTTGAACAGAAAGCGGTCCATCTGCGCCTCGGGCAGCGGGTAGGTGCCTTCGAGCTCGATCGGGTTCTGCGTTGCGAGCACGATAAATGGCACGTCGAGCTTGTAGGTCTCACCGAACACCGTGACCTGGTGTTCCTCCATCGCTTCAAGCACGGCGGACTGGGTCTTGGGTGTGGCGCGGTTGATTTCGTCGCCCAGGATCATGTGGGCGAAGATCGGCCCCGGCCGGAAGCTGAACTCGCGCCCGCCGTTGCTCTCGGTCAACACCTGCGTGCCGATAATGTCCGAGGGCATCAGGTCGGGTGTGAACTGGATACGTTTGAAGCTGATTCCGAGCGCGTCGGCCGAGGTCTTGATCATCAGCGTCTTGCCGAGTCCCGGCACGCCTTCGACTAATACGTGGCCCCCGCTGAAAAGCGCGGTCAGGACTTTGCGAATCACCTGCTCGTGGCCGACGATTACGCGGCCGACTTCGGTCTCTGCGCGGCTGAAGGTTTTGCGGAACTCAGCGACGCGCGCATCGGGGGACATCTGTGGAGCGGCTCCCATCCCTTCTCCTTCGTGGCTATCGAATCAGATCGCGATAACGGGGCGGCACCAGTTGCTGCTCGTTGGGGTCGACTTCCAGCGGATGACTCTCGTTAAGCGGCACGTTGACGTAGGGAGTTGTGGCACGCGGGCCGCTGGTATCAAGCATCAGCTTGCCGCCGTTGGCGGACGCGATCGCCTCCGGCAGGCGGAACAGCACGTAGCGCGTGTCGTGGATGGAGAGCGTCGGTCCATGCTCGCCCGGCTGGTAGAAATGCTGGTAGGCGACCGGCGCCGGGAACTCCCCGAGATGGGTATCGCCCTGCGTGCCACCCGGCGTAGTGGCGTTCTTGTTGCCGGGCTTCGGCCCGTTCGGGTTCTGGCCGCCGCCGTTGCCGGGCTGCGTCATTTTGTTACCGCCCTTGCCTGACTGGTCGGCCGAGGCGAGGCGCTGATTGCCGGTCTTATCGGGCTTGTACGCGCTGCCCTGGTCTTTGCCGCCGGGCTGATTCTTGGGGCCGGGATTCTTCGCCTGATCGGCCTGGATTTGGGCCTGCGCCTTGGCGATCTGATCCTGCAGTGCGGCGAGTTGCTGGTTGGCCTTCTGGTTCTGATTCTTATTCTGATTCGCGTTGGCGTCCTGCGGGGAGTTCTGGTCGTGGCCCGATCCCTTGCCGGTGCCGCTTCCCGAGCCATTGCCGGCGCCCTGGCTCTTGCCGCCGCCGCCATTACCGTTACCCTCGGCGCTCTTCGCCTGACCCTTGCCGGTACCGCTGCCGCCGGTCGAGCTGCCACTACGATTTTTCGCGGACTGCTGTTGCGGCGCCTTACCGGGCGGCGGTGGTTTTTCCTGTTGCTGCTGCTGTTTGAGCTGGTTGGTGAGATCGGCAAGTTGCTGGAGCTTTTTTTCGGGCGGAAGTTTGGAGGCCTCGACGCGTTCGGTGGCGGCGATAATCTCCTGCGCGGGTCCGTTGCCGGCCGGAGTATTGCCGATGTCGCGCGCGAGTTCGACCAACTTGCCTGCCACAATCTGATCGGGAGTGACTGGCCGGACCATGGCGAGAGTCGCGAGCGCCACCAGCACGATCGCGGCGGCGGCTAAGATCGATGAGCGGCCTAGCGGTTCGCCGAGCTCGAGGCCGAAAGCCCGGGCGGGATCAAACGATGCCAGCAGTGTCGAAACGTGTCCCCAGAGCACGGGGAACAGTGCGCCGCGTTCCTCGGTCAGAGGATGCTGCGGGTCGCTCAGCGACGCCAGCGTCAAAACTTCCTGATGGCCGCCGACCGCTTCATCGACGCGTCCCGCCGCGCTCACGAAATCGATCCGGCGCCACGCCAGCCATCCGCGAATCGCGCCCGCAGCCAGCATCACGATTCCCGCGATAACCATCGCGATTCGAAGCCCGCTGGAAAAACCGTCGGCCAGCTCGTAGCCGTGACGCCCCCAGGTGAGCGCGCCGATCCGATCGAACAGGCCGGCCAGTACCAACGCCACCAGCGCTGGAATAATCCAGAGCGCCGCGGCACGCGCGGCCGCGATTAGGGCAAGGCGCTGATGAGCCTGGCCGAGCAACTCAACCGGTTTCGTCACTGTGGGATTTATAACCTATTTGGCGTGAGTTTCGAGGGGCAGCGCGGCAGCAGCCGGCGGTTGAGCCTCATGTTTCCTAAGTGCGGCGATCGCCCGTTCCTGCTCCTTTAGTGTCCTTGAGAATACATGAGTCCCATCACCCCGCGCGACAAAATACAGATAATCGGTATGCGCCGGATAGAGCGCCGCCATAATCGACGACTCACCCGGATTTGCGATCGGTCCGGGCGGCAGCCCCACGAATTCATAGGTATTGAACTGCGAGCTCCTGTGGACCGCGATCACTGCCGGCTCATCTTCTCCCTCGGGATTATACTCAGCAGTGGGATCAGACTGAAGCGGCATGCCGAGTCGCAGCCGGTTATAAAAGACGCTTGCGACCAAGGCGCGTTCGCCGGGCACGCGGGCCTCCTTCTCGACGATCGAGGCCATCGTCACGAGCTGGCGGGTATCCACGTGCAGCTCGAACATCCGCTGCTCGACGGTGGGCGTCAGCAGGGCGTAGAAGCGTTGCAGCATCTGCGCCACGATCGCCTCGGCATCGGCATGCGGCGAAAACCGGTAGGTGGCCGGGAAGAGATAGCCCTCGGCTCCGAGCGGTTCCAGCCCGAGCGCCGCTATCAGCGGACCCTGCCGCGCCTGGAAGTCGAAATCGGATTGACATACCAAGCCGGCTCGCTCCAGCCGCTCGCCGATTTGACGGACGGTCAAACCCTCGGGAATCGTGACGATCGAGACCAGGTAGTCGCCGCGTACTAGGTGGTGCAGGACCGCGCCGATACTCTCGCCGCCCGCGAACTCGTAATCCCCGGGTTTCACCGAACGCGCCTGCCCGCTGAAATCCGCCCAGATGATAAGCACGATTGAACTGCGTACGACTCCGGCCCGCTCAAGCTTACGGGCAGCAGTGCGAAAGGAGTCGCCGCGGTCGATCGTCACAATCCGGGGTGCGGTAAATCGGGCCACCGGCCGGAAGAAAGCGAACCAGACGCCGAACGCACAGGCGCCCGACAGTAATACGACCAATATCGCGATGATGCCCCACTTCATCGTCAATGAGCGTACCGGTTACTTCCTTCGATACGAAATCGCGCTCCCCCAGTCATGCGCGCGAGCGCCGATAGGCTTCGAGCCAGTTTTCCAGAATTAGCATCGCGGCAAGCGAATCGAGCACCCGGCGGCGGCCCGCCCGGCTGACCGGCGTATCGCGCAGCCGATCGCGCGCCTCGAAGGTGGTGAGCCGCTCGTCACAGAGCTCGACCGGTATCTTGAGGCCGTCCTGCAATTGGGCGGCGAAGCTCCGCATGCGGCGCGCGGCGGGTCCTTCGCTGCCGTCCATGTTGAGCGGCAGGCCGATAACTATTCTTTCGACCGCACGCGGGATGAGCTCGCGTTGGAGCGCGCCGAGGTCGTTTGGCAGCGATCCTGGGGTGCGGGCGATGGTCGTAACGGGATGAATGGCCCCTTCGGGGGCATCGCAAATTGCGATTCCGATCTGCGTCTTGCCCACATCCAGTCCTGCAACCATCATTGTAAAACCTCACAAAAGACTATAAAAGCTAATTGAGCTTGAATAAATTTGTCTGAGCATAAAATATTGAATCCCGAAAAAAGTGAACGTGCGGGGTTGCGCCGGCCTCCGCTATATCTTACCGTGCCGCCTTGGGTGCCTATGCTGGGTAGGATTGGGAAGGGCCGCGTCGCTGCAGCGTTGATACTGGCATTAGCCGGTACAGCAAGTGCGGTTTTTCTACTCATCCGCAGCAGTCTATCGGACTACTACGCCAACGCCACGCCTCAAATCCAACCGCAACTATACGCCGGCCGTACGAACATGCCGGTTCCGTTTAATGTGGAATCTGCCCAGCCGGCCCCGGCGGCAGTCCGAGTCAGTACGGTTTTAGACCAGACGGCGCCGGCCGTTCATTATCTCGAGGCTTCCGGTCTCAATGCCGACGAAGCCCTGCAATGGGCCTCCGTTTTCAAGCAGCATGCCCATACTGGGACGATGGTCGCGGGGCACGCGCTCACGCTCTACAAAGATCCCGATAGCGGCGCACTGCGGGGCTTCCGCTACAACCTCGATTATCGCCAAGCGGTGATGGAACTCGGTCTGGGCAGCGGTCTAATCCGAATCTGGGAGATGCCGATTCAATACGAGCTGCGGCCGGTCCTGATTGCCTTTCCCGTCCAGGGCGACTTCCGCAGCGCTGCCGCCGAACACGGCGTCCCCAACCAGATCGTCAATGCGGTCGAGAAGGCCTTCGATAGCCGGCAGCCGCTCAATCGCCTCGAACCCGGCACCACCATCAAAATGATCTACCAGGAAAAGGTCGCGCGCGATGGTAGCTGGCGGGTTCCCAATGGCCTCGAGGCGGCGCAACTCGAACTCGACAGCGGCAAGACCTTCGATGCCTTTGCATTCAGTGACGGCAGCAGAAACGCCCATCTTTATGACGCCCAAGGCCGCGCCCTCGACGGACAGACGCTGCGTTTCCCGGTCAATTTCAATTATATTTCGTCGGGCTTCACGTTTTCACGCTACCATCCGTTGCTGCATATCTATCGTCCGCATCTCGGAATCGACCTTGCCACCCGCTACGGCGAGCCGGTCAAGGCGGTCGCAGATGGCCGGGTGACGACGGCGGGTTGGTGCGGTGAGTTGGGTCGCTGTATCCGGATTGAGCATCCGGGGGATATCGCGACGATTTATGGCCATCTATCGCAGATCAGCACGAGCGTCCAGCCGGGCGCGCAGGTGCGGGGCGGCCAGGTGATCGGCAAGGTCGGATCGAGCGGACTCTCGACCGGACCACACCTCCATTTCGCGGTCGTGGACGGCGATCGCTTCGTCAATCCATTGACCGAGCGTCTCGGCGAGAACCATCCGATTTCGCCCAGGATGCGCGCGTTGTTCGATGATCTCAAGGCACGCTACGAGGCGGCGCTGAATAACCTGCGCGGGACTGGTTCTGCCGAGGCCGCGCTCGGTCCTCCCAGCCCGGTTACGGCGGTGGCTGCCATCGTCCCGGAGCAGAGCAGCGGCGGCGGAATCCACGTCCGGTTCCATCATCACCTGCATCATCGTTATCATCATTACCGTACGGCGAATGCGGGAGATGCGGGCGGCGCCGAGGGTGGCCTCTAATCCTGCCGGACTGCGCACGACCGCATCAGCGATAAGATAATTCAGGACCTTTCGCAGGAACGGTTGGGCCGATGCGCGCCGTGGACAGCGACTTTTTTGCACGGCCTGTTCCACGCCTGATCGCGCATCGCGGCGGCGGCAGCGCCTGCCCCGAAAATACTCTGGCCGCGTTTCGCGCTTCGGCTGCGCTCGGGGTGCCGTACGCTGAGCTCGACATCCATGCGACCCGCGACGGCGTGATCGTGGTTGCGCATGATCCCGATCTGCTCCGCACCTGTGGCCGCGAGGGCCGGATTTCCGCGATCGATTACGCCGAGCTTGCCGGCGCCGACGCCGGGTTCACTTTTGACGCCGGCGGCGGCTTTCCATTTCGTGGGCAGGGCCTGAAGATCCCGACCCTCGAAGAGGTTTTCTCGGCCTGTCCGGGCCAGTCCTTTATCGTCGAGATTAAGCAGACCACGCCGAGCGTGGTCGCGGCTATGCTCGCGGTCATCGATCGCCGAGGGGTGGGCCGGCGGGTGCTTATCGCCAGCGAGCATCAGGCGCCGCTTGACGAAGTGCGCGCGCTCAGGCCCGGAATTCCTACCAGCTTTTCGGGCCTCGAGATCGCAACCCTATTTGCGGCGCTCAAATCCGGCACGCTTGCCGACTATCGCCCGCCTGCCGAGGCGCTGCAGATTCCGCTTCGCTATCAAGCACTGGAACTGGCGACGCCCCAAAGCGTCGCCGCCGCCCATCGGCTGGGAATCGAGCTCCACGTGTGGACTATCAACGAGGAGCCCGAAATGCGCACGCTGCTGGAGATGGGCGTCGACGGAATTCTGACCGACTTTCCCGCGCGCTTGTTGGCCGCCGCCGGCTCGCAGCGCGGCTAAACCGGCGACCGCGCCTGCTATCCGATTAAGGAGCCACGCCAGTACCCCGCAAATGCACGATCACCTTGGCGTTTTTCGCGCCATCGATGATGGTAAGCGTGCCAGGATTGGAACCGGACTTGATCGGTACGAACTTAACCTCGAGATTGCATGAAGATTGCGCCGCAACGTACTGAGCGCCGCACAGGTTGGTGACCTGATAGCCGGCGCTCGCTACCGGGACCTCGAATGACACATCGACGGAAGTTTGGTTCAGCAGCTTAACGCTCTGACCAAGGCTGGTGGTAAGAAGTGTCTGTTTCCCGAAACTCAAGGTTTTCTTCGATATCGTCAGAGTGGCCGAGGTCGCCTGTCCGCTCAATTGTGCGACCTGCGGGCTATTCGTGGCATTATCATAAACCGTGAGTGTGCCCACATGCGGGCCGATCGTGGTCGGTGAGAAGTGCACCTCGATCGGGCAGCTCAGATGCGGCGCCAGTACGTGTCCGCATCCGTCGGTCTCGGTAAAGTCGCCCGGACTCGCCACAATACTCACGATCTGAACGGGAAGTTTCAGGTTGTTGATCAGCTTCAGATTCTGCGGCCCGCTCTCGGTGGTGCTGTCGAAGCCAAGCTTCTGAAGGGCGAAGGTCAGGGTTTTCGGAGTGAGCGTTATGCGACCGGCGATCGGGGTTGGCGTCGCAGTGGGAGTAGCCGTGAACGTCGCGGTTGCAATTGCGGTCCCGGTCGGGGTGGCGACCGGGGTCAAGTTGGGCGTCGCGACGGTGGTCGGCGTGGCCGCGACCGAGGCGGTGGCCGTGGCAGTCGGGATTATTGTCGGTCCGGCACCGAATGGCGGTTCATACTGAAGCAACCGGTTGTTATTGGAGTCGGTGGCAAACAGCTCGCCGGCTGGATCGAGTGCAATTGATAACGGATTGCAAAGCGTGGTGGCGCTCGCGCCGAACCAGATATTGAAATAGCCGATTCCGCCCGGGCTGTTACAAAAGCCGCTGGTGAAGCTGCCGTCCTGACCGAAGACAAATTGCGGAGCGATATTGGCGGGATTCTGTAGCAGCGGATTCTGATAGCCAAGGATCCGATTATTGATGTTATCAACGACATAGAGCGTGCCGGCATCATCGACCGCCACGTCTAAAGCGCTAAAGCAGTTTGCGGTCACGGTATTGCCACCGCATGCCGGCGGTGACTGAGCGGGGCTAAGTACCCAATCAGCGGTGGTATCGCCTGGCGAACCCGGCGTGCCGGGTGTGCCGCCACCCGGAGCCAGCGGGTTGTCGAATTCAACGACGGAATCCGCCGCCACCCACAGGTTGCCCTCCGAATCGACCGCGAGGCCCTGCACCTGGCCGTAATTTGACATATCGATGGTCAGGTCGGGGGTGGTATCACCGGGTGAACCCGGTGTTCCGGGCGTGCCGCCACCGGGAGCCATTGGATTATCCCACTCGGTCACTTCGGTGCCGTTGCCCGCCCATACATTCCCGGCCGCATCGATCGCAACGCCCATCCCGAGGATGCTGCCGAGATCAAGATTGGGCGCGCTCGGCGGAGCATTAAAGGGGGTGTTGTACTCCAACAGCTCACTCTGCGAAGGGTTTGGAGGCGTCACGATCGCCCCGCTGATATATAGGTTTCCCTGCGGATCGACGGCGATCCGATTGGGGTAGAAGTTCTGCGGTTGCGGGTTGAACGATAGGTCCGCCGGCGCGCCATTGGCGAAGCTCGAGGCGTTCTTCCATCCCAGGATGCGTTGATTCAAATCTGAGGCGAAGATCCGATTTGGCGAGACGCTCGAATCGATCGCGATACCCCCGGGAACTCTCACTCCGCTGGGCTTCACGCCGTTGATCCCGCCCAGTCCCAAGGTGCGATTGGGGGTAACCACCTGGGTGGTAACCGGCTGGTCGAACTCTTCGACATAACCTGCATCCGCCGATGCAAGGTAGAGATTGTCGGAGCTGTCGACCGCGAGCTGCGCCGGGAATTGAACCGCGGGTATGATCAGATTCGCGTTCTGATTGGTGCTGATCGGGGCGTTGAATTCCAGCACGCGCTGGCCGAGGTAGTCATCCGATACATAGACGTTTCCACCGCTGTCGACGGTTACGCCGGTCGGGTAGCAGAGTTCGTTTGATGGATAGTTGGGTGGCAGCTCACTACAGCCGCCGGTGTTCAAATTCGGCTGTCCAAGCACCACGTCGGCGGTGGTATCGCCAGGCGAACCGGGAGCACCCGGCGTGCCGCCGCCGGCCGCCAGCGGATCATAGTATTCGAGCGTGCGATTGTTTCCCCAATCGGCAATATAGACGTTGCTCGACGCATCGACGGCCACGCTGGTGGGATTATTCAGCGTGGTCGGCGAAGCCGGGGTGACTTGATTGAACACGTTTGAGCCAAAGATCAGATCGGCCGTCGTATCGCCGGCCGCCCCCGGAGTACCGGGTGTGCCGCCGCCGGGTGCGAGTGGATTGTCATATTCAAGCACCCGATTGTTACGCGCGTCGGTCACATACAGATTGCCGGCGTTGTCGACCGCGAGCCCGCCCGTGTTGACATTGCCGACATAGGGCAGACACAAGGTTTCCGGCGTCGGTTCGGTGAGGCCCTGATTACACAGGTTGGAAGAGAAGTCGGGCTGACCAAAGACCCGATCGGCAGTGGTATCGGTCGTAAACGGACTGTCGTATTCGAGCACCCGATTGTTGCCATCGTCGAGCACGTAGAGATTACCGCTCCCATCCACGGCCACCGCGGTCGGAAACCAGAGCGTGTTAGCATTCGGCGCGCCGCCGTTTTGATTCCATAGTGAAGAGTTGAAATCCGGCTGGCCGATCACCAGGTTGGCCGGCGCGCCGTCGGTGAAGCTCGATGCGTCGTTCCATCCGAGGATGCGGCTGTTATTTTGATCGGCCACGTAAATCCGGTTGGGTGTAACGCTCCGATCGATCGCAACCCCGGTCGGCGCGAAGAGCCCGGAGGGGTCGGTGAAGTTGGGCGCGGTGTTGGTGAGATTGACCTGGCCGAGCACCCTGGTCGCGGGATTTGCCCCTACCCCGTTTGAGCCGGTCGACGACCTCGCAGCAATCATCATCGAGGTCAGCAGCACCACGAGTACCGAAGCGGACGCAGCCCGTCTTCGCCTCGCGAACAGGAGAGAAGACATTCGCGGAGTCATGGTGGCAGAATTATCCTATTATTATTGAAGAATGTCTATAGCTATCTATAAGATTATTACCTAGCCAACATTAGGGGTTTTCCCTAGACGCGACATCCGTATCCGTCCGCCAAGACTTGAAAATCATCTCGGCTGCGAGTCATTTTCGTCCTTGCCGGATCATCAAGCTTCGCTGAATCTCGCCGCGCTGGAGAAACTTTCGCCAAGGGCCTTCGTCTTGTGGAGAAAGCCATTACGTGGTGAACAGGGAGGTTCTCGATGTATCGCAGAAAGATTTTGGCAATTGCCGCCGCGATGATGATTTCGGGTGCGATGACTGGCGTAGTGTACGCCCAGGAAATGGGACCCGGCCCCGGCGGCGGCCCGCCGCCGATGATGATGGGTGGTCCCGGCGAGGGACCGCCGATGATGATGATGGGCGGCCCGGGAGGCGGTCCGCCATTCCTGATGCTGCTCAGAACCGCCAAGCTGACGTCCGATCAAAAGACTCAGGTAGGCAAGATCCTGCAAGCGGATCATGTTGAGCTCCGCAGCAACTTCGAGCAGCTCCATTCGATTCATGAAAAAATCGCCGACAAGCTGCTCTCGACGGGTCAGGTGAGCGCCTCCGACGTGGCGCCGATGATGCGGCAGGCGGCCCAGCTTCAGCAGCAGATCGATACCCGCCAATTGCAGACCGCGCTCAAGATCCGCGCCCTGCTCACCCCAGCTCAGTTGAGCAAGGTCGCGCAAACCCATCAGCAGCTCAAAGCCCTCTTCCAGCAGATTCAATCCATCATGGGCCCTCCGGGTCCCGAAAAGGGTTAGTTAGATAGAATGATCGAGGGCATGCTCTCGCCGGCACAAGTCGGCCCTGAGCCGGCGGGAGCATGTAGTTCGCAGCCGGTGTGAGATAATCCGAGACATGGCGAATCGCTCCGCCTCCGCGGCGGCCAACTGCAGCGTTGCCGAAATACCGCTTGCGATAGTGGCGCAGGCGCGCGCCGGCGATGAGCGCGCGCTCGAGGATTTGATTCGCCGGTACCAGGGCCGCATCGCGAGGTTCGTAATTGCGCAGACCGGCGAGCACCACGATTACGAGGATTTGTGCCAGGCGATTTTCGTCAAAATGGTGCTGGCGCTGCCACGCCTCAAGCGGGCCGAAGTCTTCGAGGCCTGGCTATTCAGGATCGCGCGGAACGTCTGTATCGATCACCTAAGACATCGGCGCTGGTGGCAGCGGATCTTCGTCGCGTACCAAACCGATCACGAGCCAAGGGCCGAGGAGTCCACGCGCGATGAGCAGAGAAGCGCGGAACTCGGCTATGCGATCGATCGCCTGCCCGCGCCCGAGCGCGATCTGATCACGCTGGCGCGCGAACACGAATACGGCTATCGCGAACTTGCGCGGCTGAGCAACCTGAGCGTCGCCGCACTGAAATCCCGCCTGTTCCGCGCCCGCGCCCGGCTGCGGAAATTGATGGCCGATGGAGATGTGCCAAGTGAATCTTAACGTCATGATTGACCACGTGGGCGAGCCGGCCCTCAGCGCCGATTTCGCAGCTCGCGTGATGCGCCGCGCGCGCGCCGCACGCAAGCGCCGGAGCTACCGCCGGCGCATCGGGGCTGCCGCGGCTTGTGCGATTACTGGCGCCCTCTTCTTCCACCTGATTCACAGCCATCCCGGAACCGCGAACTTCGCGCCGATCGCGGGGCCCGTTGCGGCTGGAGAATCGAATGCCGCGGCATTCGAGCGGACCGGATGGCCGCTGGGGTGGGATGTTACCGGGGAGCAGAACGTCGACGACTACTTCTTTCCCGATCTCGGCGCACTTGCGAATTTTTCCTCTAATTACCAGACTGAGGCAGTGCCCGCGCTCGATTCGGTGCTCGGCTTTGACCAAGGTGCAGTGTAGAAGCCGAGGCTGACAAAGTTGGAGTACCTCAGCCGATGAAACTTGATACCGCATTGGTCTCGCGCGACCTTCGCACTATCCCCGCTGCGGCCCAGGCCGCCGAGGAAGTGGGATTCGATGGGCTCTGGACGCTCGAGACCGGCGACGATCCCTATCTGCCGCTGGTGATGGCGGCGGAGCATACGACGCGAGTCGCGATCGGCACCGCGATTGCGGTGGCGTTTCCGCGCAGCCCCATGGTCACCGCCCAGATCGCTTGGGACTTGGCTGCCCTGTCCCGCGGCCGCTTCATCCTGGGGCTCGGCACCCAGGTCAAGGGACACAACGAGCGCCGCTATAGCGTTAAATGGGAGGCGCCGGTGCCGCGCCTGCGCGAATATGTCGAATCGCTGCGCGCGATCTTCAAATGCTGGGCTGCGGGCGGCAATCAGCTCGCCTACCAAGGCAAGTTCTATAATTTTTCGTTGATGACGCCGTTTTTCACTCCGGCGCCGCACGAGTTCAGCGATATTCCGATCTACCTGGCCGGCGTCAATGAAAAGATTTGCCAGCTCGCCGGTGAATTGTGCCAGGGGTTGCACGCGCATCCGTTCCACTCACCAAAGTATTTGCGCGAGTTCGTGCTGCCCAATCTCGAAATCGGGCTCGCGAAATCGGGACGGACGCGCCAGGACTTTTCGATCGCCAGCATCGCCTTCGTAATCACCGGGAAAAGCCGCGCCGAAATCGATCGGATGCGTGAGGAGGTGCGCCGCCAGATTGCCTTCTACGCCTCGACCCGCACCTATCGCGTGGTGCTCGATACCCATGGATGGGGCGAAGTCGCGACGCGGCTCAGCCAACGCGCGGCCAAGGGCGATTGGGACGGGATGGCGGCCGAGATCAGCGACGAGATGGTCGAGACCTACTCGGTCAGCGGCAGGTTCGACGAGATCGGCGACAAGGTCAGAGCGCGCTATGAGGGACTGCTCGATCGGATCGCCTTCTATATGCCGTATCGGGCCGGAATCGACGACGATGCCTGGCGCAGACTGAATTACACCTTCAATCGTTGACTTGCTTGCCGGTGCGCTCAAACTGCTCGCGATCGGATGCGGTCCCGATCCGGCCGGTGCGTCCGGAAAGCGCGCGCGCGATCGGAGCGGGCAGAAAGCTCCGCGCCAGGCGCAGCATGTTGCGCAGGCCCGCCGGCTCGTAACGCAGCGCCCGGATAAAACTGCGGCGCGCCGCCGCCATCTCGCCGCGGCGCATCGCGAGCAGCCCCCGCGTGCCGAGCGCGGTTGAATGGGCATGGCGAATCGCCCGCAGCAGCGGGCGCGCCGCTATCCCATAGCGCGCGCTGACGCGCGTCACGAACAGCGTGTAGCTCTGCTCGTATTTCACCAACCGCTCGGCGGCCGGCGTCACGCGATAAACGACCAGCGCGCGGGCGACATACTCGAACTCCCCGAGTTCACGCGCACGCAGCCAGAAGTCCATATCCTCGTACGATCGCATCGGCGTGAAGAACCCGCCGAGCTGCTCGAAGATACGCCGCCGGACCATCGCCGCACTCGGCAGAATCGGCCACCAGCGTTCGAGCAGATCGGCCATCGTGGGCGCCCGCGCCAGGGACGGGCTTACGAAGATCGGCGAAATCTGAGCGCCGCTTTCATCGATCTGGATGGCATCGCAGTAGACCAGCACCGCGCCCGGGTTTTGCTCGAGCGCACTGATCGTGGCAGCGAGCTTGTCGCGCCGCCACAGATCGTCGGCATCGAGGAAGGCCAGATAGTCGCCGGTGGCCTGCGCAGCGCCGGAGTTGCGCGCCGCCGAGAGACCGCCATTCTCGCGATTCACGGTTTTGATGCGGCCCCGGTAGCGATCGATCACCTCGGCGGTCGCGTCGGTCGAGCCGTCGTTGACGACGATCACCTCGAAGCCATCCGCGAAATCCTGCGCGAGTGCGCTGTCGATCGCGGCCGCGAGCGTTGCGGCGCCGTTGTAAACCGGTATGACGACCGAGACCTGCACCATCGCCGAGCCACGCTAGCACAAGGTCCTCGCCGTCGCGCCTTGCGTTCGGCCGCGAAAACGCGCCCCGGATGCTCATGCGGCTGCGATCGGCTAAAGTATTGCGCGCATGCGCCGGCACTTGCTTTATGCGCGCTCACCTCGATGGGCCGCGCTCGTTCTTCAAATCGAGGAGCTGATGGAGAGCACCGCCTTCTCGGTTCACAAGGCTGAAAGCCGCGTGCGCGCCGGCTGGCTCGAGGCCGGCGACGGCAGCCGGGTGTTCGTCAAACGCATCGAGACGCGCTCGCCGCTGCGCGGACTCGCTGAACGGATACGCGGATCGCGGGCGCGCCGGGCGATTCGGGGAGCCGCGATGCTGGCGGCGGCGAATGTCGCCCATCCCGCGCCCCTCGCCGCGCTCGAAGTTCGTTCGAGGAGCGGCGCGGTGCGCGTTTCGTACCTGGTAAGCGAGGCGCTGGAGAATGCCCTGACCCTGAGCATCTTCGCCCTGGGAAGGCACGGCGAGCTGCGGCGCGACTTGCGACGCCGCATCGAGATCACGCGGGCGGTCGCGGCTGCGGTGCGGCGGATGCACGACGCTGGCCTCTATACGCGCGATCTGCAGGAAACCAATCTGATGCTCGAGGCCGATGGCGCCGGCTTCCGGGTCTATTTCATCGATCTCGAAGATTTCGCGCACCCACGCCGGGTCGCACTCCGACGCAGGCTGCTCAATCTGGTGCACCTCGATCGCAGCGTCGGCCGTTTCGTGGGACGCGCAGGACGGCTGCGCTTCCTGTACGCCTACCTGGGCGACCATCCGAGCCGCGCGGAAATCCGCCGGACCATCGGGCGGCTGCTGCGGATACGTGCGCGGCTCGATCGACGCGCGGCCCAGCATGGCCGCCGGCAGCGCTCGATGCCGGCCGCGGTCTCCGCGGCATAGAGGATTCTCGTGGCATCGCAAACCGGCAAGCGCAAGCTCGAGCATCACCTGCAACATCCGGAGGACGAGCGGACCGTCGATTCGGGCGGGATGCGCGACGTCATGCTGGGGTTGAACGATGGGCTGGTGGCATCGTTCGCGGTGACCTCGGGCGTCGCCGCGGCGTTCGCCGCGCCGCGGATAGCGGTGATGGCCGGGATGGCCGAGATGCTGGGCGGCGCGATTTCGATGGCTGCGGCAGCGTTCATCTCCTCGCGATCGCAGGTCGAGATCTACGAGAGCGAGATCGCGCGCGAGCACGATGAGATTACGCGCTGGCCGGAGCACGAGCGCGACGAGGTGCGCGCGATCTATCGCAAGAAAGGCTTCAGCGGGCCGCTGCTCGATGAAATCGTGGCGCACATCACCGCCGATCCCGAACGCTGGAGAGACGTCATGATGCGCGAGGAGCTGGGACTCCACCATGAGCATCTCGATGTGCCCCATCGCTCGGCGGTCCGAGTCGGCCTCTCTTATCTGCTCGGCGCCGCAATTCCGGTCATCCCTTACACGCTGCTCGGCTCGCCCAGGGCGGTGACGGTCTCGGCCAGCGTGACCATCCTGGCGCTGTTTATCGTGGGTGCGGCGAAAACCCTTGTTACTTCGCGCTCGTGGTGGCGCAGCGGGCTCGAGAGCCTCGCCGTGGGCGTGGCGGCGGCGATTGTGACTTTCGGTGCCGGCTGGATGTTTCGGACCCGCTGAAAAATGACAGCCCGCAATTGTCTGATCCTCGGTTCCGGCCGCAGCGGCACCAGCCTGACCGCCGGGCTGCTCGCGCAGGCGGGCTACTTTATGGGCGATTTGATCGACGAAGCCGGCTTGAGGGAGGCGAATCCCAAGGGCCAGTTCGAGGATCATGAGATCAACGCGATCAACGAAGACCTGATTGGCCCGCCGATGCGCGCCTATCGGCGGCGCGTGCTGACCAAGGTTTTCCGGCCGCAACGCCGGCGCGATCTGAAGATCCACTATCCTCAGCGCTGGCTGGCGGCGCTGCCGCCATCGGTATCGCTCCCGGCCAGCCCGGAAATTCTGCAGCGCATCGCGGCGGTCACCGCGCGCGAACCATACTGCTTCAAGGACCCGCGCTTCTCCTACACGCTGGGCGCGTGGCGCCCGCTGGTTAAGAACGTGGTCTTCATCTGCGTCTTCCGCCATCCGGCGATCACCGCCGCCAGTATCGTCACCGAGTGCGCGACCGCCCGTTATCTGAGCGACGTGCAGATGGACCGCGCCCGCGCGCTGCGGATTTGGTACGACATGTATCGCTACATCGTGCAGGTGCATTATCCGGCGGGCGGGGACTGGATGTTCGTGCATTACGACCAGGTAATGGACGGGAGCAAGCTCGGCGAAATCGAGCGACGGCTCGGCGCACCAGTCGATCGCAGTTTCGCCGATCCGGCACTCCGGCGCTCGCGGGCTTCCGGCGCGGTGCCGGCACGGACCTGGTCGCTATACCGCCGCCTATGCGATCTGGCGGGCTACCGGGAGTAGGCATTCACCGCATGATCAGGGTTTCGGTCATCATGGCGGTTTACAACGGCGCGGCGACCGTCGCCCGTGCGCTCGACAGCGCCCTTGCGCAGCGCTCCGCTCCGGAGTTCGAGATCATCGTGGCCAATGATGGCTCGACCGACACGACCGCCGAGATTCTGAAGCGCTATGCGGACCACATCAGGGTTATCGAGGGCGAGCGATGCGGCAACGGGCCGGCCCGCAATCATGCGATCGAGCGGGCTCACGCCGAGTATCTCGCCTTTCTCGACGCCGACGACGTCTGGCTGCCCGACAAGCTCGCGCGCACGGTGCCGGTGCTCGACCGCGACCCTGGATGCGTACTGGTTTACTCCAACGCAACCCTGGTCGATCGCTCGGGCCGGGTGTTAGGTCTCTACGTCGGCCCCGAATCGGCGCACGCGCCGGCGCTGGATGAGATGTTCAATCATTACTGGCCGATCCTCGAGAGCATGACCGTGATGCGCCGCGCGGCCTTCGACGCGGCCGGCGGCTTCTGGGAAGAGCCCGGTGCTTATCGCGCTAACGGCGTCGGTTTTCTCTGGATGCGGATGCGCGAGCTGGGTCATTTCCGCTATCTGCCTGAGCCTCTGGTCCTGCTCGAAGGCTCGGACTACCCGGACTATATTGATAAGAATGCGGTCGGCCGGAAGGTCTTCGCGCGGCTGGTGCGCCAACGCTATGGCGCGGCGGCGAGCCGTCGATTACGGCGCGGGATGGAGCGCGCGATCAAACGCGACCATCGCCATCACCTGGGCCATCAGGGACTGGTTGCGATGGGCCAGGGGAATATCAGCGAGGCCCGGCGGTTGTTCCTACGGGCGCTACGCCATAATCCCACCGACCTCAAGAACGCGCTCCGCCTCGCGAGGACTTTTCTGCCCGCCGCGATGGCGCGGGCGTTGACCGGCAGGTCGCGCGGTACCTGATAGTCCGCTAGAGTCGTGCCGATACGAATGGCGTAAGCCGCCGCGCTCTTTACGTATCCGAATCTATGCGAGTATCAGTCGTCACTCCGGTCTATAACGGCGCGCGGACCCTCAAGCGGGCACTCGATAGCGCGCTCGCTCAGGAATTCGACGATTTCGAAGTTATTGTCGTTAATGACGGCTCGACCGACTCGACCGCGTCGATTCTGGCGGGCTATGGCGATCGGATCCGAGTGATCGATCAGCCGCGCGGCGGATGCAGCGCCGCGTCGAACACCGGATGCCGCGCGGCTCGCGGCGAGTTCGTCGCCTGGATCGACGCCGACGACATCTGGATGCCCAACAAGTTGGCGCTCACCGTGCCGCCGCTGGAACTCGATCCCGAGTGCGTGCTGGTGTTCTCGAACGCCCGAAAATTTCTCGAAACCGGCGAGACGTTGAGCGACTTCGTCAGCCCCGAGCTGGCGCACGCGCCCACCCTGGATGAAATGCTCACCCATCTATGGCCGATCATCTCGACCACCGCGGTGGCGCGTCGCCGGGTGCTCGAAGAGGTGGAATATTTCTTCGCCCGGCCGGGCTTTTACCACATCTGCTCTGATATCGACGCCTGGCTGCGGCTGCGTGAGCTCGGTCATTTCCATTACGTGCCTGAAACGCTCGCAATGTATTCGACGCGACCTTTTCCGCAGAACGTCGGTCAATATCGAGGCGATCAGAAGTACGCCTTTCGCCGAATCGCGAAACGCTACGGTGCCCGAGGCCGCCGGATGGCCCGTAATGTTCGCGCCGAACAGCGCGCATACAACGTCAACCAGCTCGGCTACCTGGGTTTGCTCGCGATGCGCGAGGGACGCAGCGCCGAGGCGCGGCGCCATTTTATCCATGCTCTTCGGTGCGATCCGTTTAGCATCAAGAATGCCCTGCGCGTGATGAGAAGCTTTCTGCCGGCGCGCCTCGCACAACGGCTCACCGGCCGGTCCCGATTCGCCTGAGATAGATGGCACGCATCTCGATAATCACCGCGGCTTACAACAGCGAGCACACACTCGAACGCGCGCTCGAAAGCGGCCTCGCCCAGAGCTGGCGCGATTTCGAACTGATCGCCGTCAACGACGGCTCGACCGATGGCACCGCCGCGATCCTGGCACGCTATGGCGATCGGATTCGGGTGGTAAATCGGGAGCGCGGCGGATGCAGCGTCGCCTGGAATACCGGTATCCGGGCCGCGCGCGGCGAGTTCATCGCATTTCTCGACGCCGACGACGAATGGCTCCCCGATAAGCTCGCCCGCACCCTGCCGATCCTGGAGGGCGATCCAACCTGCACGCTGGTGTTCTCGAACGGGTTGATGTTCGAGCCGGGTGGCGCGGTGCGTGGCCCATTCGTGCTCGCCGGGCGGGACCATGCGCCGACGCTCGACGAGATGCTCGCGCATTGGTGGCCGATCGTCCCAAGTCTCGCCGTTATCCGGCGCGCGGCGTACGAAGAGGTGGGCGGCTTCTTTGAAGCTCCAGGCGTCTTCAAAGCCTGCGAAGACGTCTACATGTGGCTTCGTCTGCGCGAACTCGGCCATTTCAGCTACGTTCCGGAAATCCTGGTGCGCTATAGGATTCTGCCCTATCCCGACTATATCGAGACCAACAACGAAGGACGCCGCGCGCTTGGCGAGATGGTTATCGCGCGCTATGGCGTCCGCGGCCGTCGCTTGATGCGTTCGATCGAGGAAGACAATCGGCGCGCACACGTCAATCAGCTCAGCCATCGGGGATTGGTCGCGATGCGCGAAGGGCGCAGCGCCGAGGCACGCCGCGACTTAATCCGCGCGCTCGGCTACGAACCGTTCAATCTGAAAAATGCGCTCCGGATGATGCGCACCTTCCTGCCCGCGCCCATCGCGAAGGCGCTGACCGGCCGCACCCGCAAAGCCTGAAGATCGAAGGCAGCGCGCGCCGAGCCTCAGTGGCTGCGCGTCCGTCCCGTAAACATCGCGGCGAGCCGCGACGGCATGAAACTCCGCATCCAGCGCAGATAGCTGGCGGTGTGCAGCGGATCGATCTTCAGCGCCTCAGCAAACGCGCGCCGCGCGCTCTGGCGGTCGCCCGCCCGCAGGGCCATCAGACCGGCATGACTCAGGCGGTTGCGTTCCACGCGTCGGTGGTTGGGCTTCGGAATATCCTTCAAGGGCACGAAACCCTCAAAGAAGGGAATGAAATGAAAGCGGTCGCGCTCGACCTCCTGGAGCGGTTTGCGCCACGCACCGATATGGGCGCGCCGCAGTGTCCCGCTTTTGCTGCGGGGCGGACGCCGACCGGCCGCGGGATGCTGCGCGACCGGCTGATAGCCGAGGTTGGTTTCAGCCCAGCGGCTGGTCAGATAGATGCCGTCCAACAGCACGTCATCGAAAATTACCAGCCCGCCCGGCTTGAGCAGGCGATGGACGAAAAAGAAGTCGACGAAGCCGGGATCGAAACGATGGTCTCCATCGATAAATGCCAGATCGAATTGTCGGCCGTTCGCCAACAACCGCGGCAGTACGATCTCGGAGGGCTCCGGATAGAACTCCATCATCCGTTCAGCCCCGACCTCGCGCACCAGGCGCAGCGCCGCATTGCCGAAGCGCGCGGTCTGGAACGGATCCATCACCAGGTGCGGCTGACCGACTGCCGAACCGCGAACTTCGGCCAGCGCCGCCAAAATATGGAGCGTCGAAAGTCCCCACGCCATTCCGACCTCGAGCGTTGCCGTAGGCCGCTCCGCGCGGCACAAATCGGCGATAAACGCGCCGCGCGCGGGCGTCACGGCGATTGGCAGGATATCGTGACTCGCGCCCTGTTCGTCGATCACGCTCTGCTCGGCGTAAAGGCGTTCGATACGCCGGCGGATGAGGTCGGCGGTGTCGGGCAATCTCTGCTGTGAAACCTGTAAAGGGAGCTCTGGCGAAACGTCTTCTTGACGCGAAACTCCAGCCTGACTGTGCGGGCGCTCGCGACCAATCCTCGAACTAACAGACACCTGGATGCCGTCCGGGTGGTTCCCGTTGAGGCGAGGAACCTCGAAGATAATTTTTCGGTACAA
>DATJRJ010000267.1:0-11947 GCA_035504735.1 Binataceae bacterium (SeqCode) | reverse complement strand
AGATTCTTGATGTTGCTGTTGAGTCCAAAAGCCTCCATGACGACCACCAGCGCCGGATGGGGGCCTCCAGATGCGGGCCGCGCGATATGGCACGGCATCTGTTCGCCTCCGGTCTGGATCGTGATGTCCTGTTTGACGATCTCCATAATTCTTTGCCTCCTGTGCGCCGCCTCCGGGTTTCGATGCCGAAGCATCGCCCGGTTCACGACGCCTGTGGGTTCACGCGAGCGGCTCGCCGTCCTGCCATGCCCAACCAATGTTCGAGGACGACGATCGAATGCTTTTGCACACTACTCCGCGACTCTCAAGCGCTCCGCGCCTCGCATCTGTAATGAAGCGGATACGGGTAATGCCCGGGGCCGGTCAAAGCCGATGATACCGCTCTATGACCACGCCGCGCGTCATCGCGTCACCGACACTAACACTACACTGGTCGTCACCAACCTGCTGATCTTTCCAGTCGAGGTTTACTCCGGTCACTTCGTCGGAATTCTCGAACGCCTTGGGATGGTACCGTACTTCGTCCTGCACCCGCTCGCCGCATCGAACGGCGACGGACTCTGGGTTTTCGGGACGCTGCTGACCTCGATGTTCCTGCACGCCGGCTATATCCACGTACTGCTGAACATGTATGTCCTCATGATCTTCGGTCCCGCGCTCGAAGATTACCTGGGCCATCTTCGGTACTTGGTCTTTTACGGATTCTGCGGAATCTTCGCTGGATTGGTGGCGGCTTATCTTTCGCCTGGCTCCACGATCCCGATCGTCGGGGCGAGCGGCGCGATCGCCGGGGTGCTCGGCGCTCATCTAATCCTGTTTCCGCGCGCGCAGCTGAGAACCGTGCTACCGTTGCTGGTGACCGTCAAATTCTTCGACGTTCCATCGGTCCTGTACCTAATGCTGTGGTTCGGCCTGCAACTGGCCGAGCTGCTGAAGAACAGCTTGCCGGGTTCGGGAATGAGCGGGGTGGCATGGGCGCCGCACGTCGCCGGCTTCATGTTCGGCGTAATGATGGGTCCACTGATGGCACGGGTTTATACTTCGCGGCGTCTGCAAACCAGCTAGCTGTGGAAAGACGGCGACGATTCTGGATGCGCGCGCATGGGGGCCCTTGCCGATTCCGCGGCGGCGCGGATACTTGAAGATCCTATCTCGGTTTGGGGGGTTGGTGTGGCGGTGGCGGCGGCGGTACAGGACATTTTAAGGCGCGTTCCGCCGCAGAATCTGGAGGCCGAGCAATCGGTGCTCGGGGCCATCCTGCTCGATAACGAGGCCGTCAACCAGGCGCTCGAGATTCTGAGCAGCGATGATTTCTATCGCGAAGCGCATCGCGAAATCTTCCGCGCGATGGTCGAGCTGGCCGACCGCAGCCAGCCGGTCGACGCGATCACGCTGACCGACGCGCTGCGCTCCAAGGGCGCGCTCGAAACCATCGGCGGCGCCGCCTACGTTGCTGAGTTGGCGGCCTGCGTGCCGACCGCGGCCAATATCGCCCATTACGCCCGCATCGTGCGCGAGAAAGCGGTGCTGCGCAGCCTCGCCTCGATCGCCACCGATATCGCGGGCAGCGCCTATGACGCGCCGGCCAACGTCGACGAATTCCTCGACGAGGCCGAGCATCGCATCTTCGAGATTTCCGAGCAGCGCATCCGGCCCTCGTTCCATTCCATGAATGAGCTGACTCGCGACTCACTCAAGATCATCGAGCGGCTGTACGAAAACCGCGAGATGGTGACCGGGGTGCCGAGCGGCTTTCTCGATCTCGATCGCATCACCGCGGGTTTCCAGGCCTCCGATCTCGTTATAATCGCGGCACGGCCCTCGATGGGCAAAACCGCGCTGGCGTTGAATATCGCCGCATACGCGGCGCTTGAGGCGCAACCCAAGCTCGGCGTCGCGTTCTTCTCGCTCGAAATGTCCAAGGAGCAGTTGGTGCTCCGGATGCTTTGTTCGGAGGCGCGGGTCGATAGCTCCAAGGCCCGCTCGGGCTTTCTCAGGGCCGACGATTTCCCCAAGCTCGCACAGGCCGCCGCGCGGCTCGCCGAAGCTGGAATCTTTATCGACGATTCCTCCGATATCACGCCGATCACGCTCAAGGCCAAATGCCGTCGCCTCAAGCGCGAACGCGCCAACAACCTCGGCCTGATCATCGTCGACTACCTGCAATTGATGCGCGCCGCGCGGCATGGCGAATCGCGCGAGAAGGAGATCGCGGAAATTTCACGTTCGCTCAAGGCGCTCGCCAAAGAGCTGAAGGTTCCGGTGGTCGCGCTTTCGCAGCTCAATCGCCAGGTCGAGACCCGGCCCGACCGCCGCCCACTGCTCGCTGATCTGCGCGAATCGGGCGCGATCGAGCAGGACGCCGACGTGATCGCGTTCATCTATCGCGACGAAATGTACCATCGCGACAGCAAAGAGCCCGGGGTCGCGGAAGTGATCGTCGCCAAGCAGCGCAACGGTCCGACCGATACCGCCCGCCTCACTTACCTGAGCCAGTTCACGCGGTTTGAGAACTATGCCCCCGAGGCCGACTACTTTGAGGGCGTCGAGGGCTAGCGCCGTACAGTTCCCGAACCGCACCTCTCGTCGATAAGATCACTGGCAGCTTTGTTTGGAGGTGATCAGATGGCCGTGCGGAAGCTAATGCCGCCCGCGATTGATCCTGCTTCATTACCCGAGAGCAAGGGTGTTACCAGCTATCCGGAACCATTCAGGGCAATGGTGGCTGGACGCATGCGACGCGTTCTCGGCGAGACCCTCGGCCTCAAGAATTTCGGCGTGAATTTGAGTCGCCTCGATCCGGGGGCTTACTCCTCGGCGCGTCATTGGCACTCGCTCGAAGACGAGTTTGTCTACGTCTTGGAGGGCGAAGTGACGCTGATTACCGATGAGGGCGAGCAGACGCTGACTGCCGGAATGGCGGCCGGATTCCCGGCCGGCAAGCCGAATGGTCATCACCTGGTTAATCGCGGCAGCAGGATTGCCACCTATCTCGAAATTGGCGATCGCCGACCGGGCGACGAAGTGACCTACCCGGATATCGACCTCGAGTTGCGCTGGGCGCGCCGTTTCAGACACAAGGACGGACGCCCCTACTGATACGCGGTCAACAGCGATTCGGCTGGCTAGTCGCGCGACGAATTATCGTCCGAGCGATCCGGAAACACGGGCTGGTCTTCTGACGCGGGAGCTGACACCGAATCGTCGCCCGCCGCAGGTTGCGGTTCAGGTGATTCCGATCCTGCCGATTCATCGGGGGCGCGGACGGTCGGATCGTCAACCGCGAGCTCCTCGCTCTCCGCGATTTCACCTACCGTCTGGAGCGCGCGAAACTCGTCAAGATCGGGAAGGCTCGCCAGGTCTTTCAGACTGAACACTTCGAGAAACTCGGGCGTGGTGGCGTAAACGATCGGGCGGCCCGGCGCCTCCTTGCGTCCCGCGATTCGGATGAGTCCGCGCTCGATCAGCGTCTCGAGCACACCTCCGCTGTCGACACCACGTAGCTGTTCGATTTCCGGGCGCGTCACCGGCTGGCGATAGGCAATGATAGCCACCGTCTCGAGCAATGGACGGCTAAGCCGTGGCGGCTTGGCGGCGAGGAGCTTGCGTACATAGTAAGCGTGCTCGCGCGGAGTGCGAAGCTGGTAACCGCCGGCGACTTCCTCGAGCACGATGCCGCGCGAGCCGTTCGCATAGGTCAGCGACAAGTCGGCCAGCGCCTTGCGGATCTCGTCGCGCGGCACACTCTCGAGCACCGCCTGCAGACGCGCCATCGTAATTGGCTCTCCGGCCACGAACAGCAGGCTCTCGAGAATCGCCCTGAGCCGTTCTTCTTCCACCTGCGCCGCCGTCCTATTCGCCGTTGTGCGGCGCGATTGCGGTTGCGGCAGGATCGGAATCCATTTCGCCGCGTTCCAGCCAGATTGGTCCAAATCGGACTTCTTGAAAGGCCCGCACCCGACGCTGGCGGATAAGTTCGAGCAGCGCGATAAAGGTTGCGATCACGATCGGCCGCTCGCCCAAGTCTCCGAATAGCGTGCTGAACTCGATCCGGCCGCTCTGCCGGATCGCTTCAATCACCCGCGGGATACATTGCGCGATCGGAATATCGCGCAGCTCCAACTCGCGCGGCTGCCGGTCGGTAAGCTTCTTCAGCACCGCCGCCATCGCCTGCATCAGATCGAACACCGAAACCTTGAGCGGCGCTTCAAGCCGCTCGGTTTCGGGAATCGTCTCGCCGGCGGTCGCGAACACGTCGCGGCCCAAGAGCGGCCGCTCGCCGAGCTTGGCGCCGGCCTCGCGATAGCGCTGATACTCGAGCAATCTCTCGACCAGATCGCGCTTCAGCTCGTCGGCTTCTTCGGCATCGGCCGCCTCCGGATGAGGCAGCATCGAGAAGGACTTGATCAGCAACAACGTCGAAGCCATCACCAGGTATTCGCCCGCGACGTCGAGATTCAGTGCCTCGAGCACTTCGAGATAATCGAGGTATTGTTCGGTGATGATGCTGGCGGTGACGTCGTGCGGGTCGAGTTCGGCGCGCTTGATGAGATGCAGCAGCAGATCGAGCGGCCCCTCGTAGACCGGCAACCGGAAGCGCAGCGGTGCACCCGCTTCAGGCTTGTCGATCGATTCGCCAGGGTCTCCGCTCACAGCAGTATCCGCGCGATGGCATTGATTACCGGATCAATCACCGCGGTGATCGAGTTCGTATACAGCAGCAGTAACAATATCAGAAATCCGTAGGGCTCAAGACGGGCGAAAACCCGCGCCGCAGGCAGCGGCAACAACCCGGCGATGACCCGGCCTCCATCGAGCGGCAGCAGCGGCAAGAGATTAAAGACCGCCAGCATCACGTTGATTATGACGGAGGCATCCATCATATCGAAGAGCGGCAGGGCTATCGGATGAGGCCCCGGGCCGGCCTGCAGCGGCATCAGGATACGCAGCGCGACCGCGCTTGCGATCGCGAGCGCCAAATTCGTCAGCGGGCCGGCGGCGGCGACCTCGATCATCCCGGTGCGGCCGTTACGCAGGCGCGAGAAGTTGACCGGTACCGGCTTCGCATAGCCGAAAACCGGCAAGCGCAGGAACAGCAGGAAGGCCGGCAGGATGATGGTGCCGAAGGGATCGATGTGCGAGACCGGGTTGAGCGTAAGGCGTCCGGCGCGCGCCGCGGTATCGTCACCGAGCCAGCGCGCGACCACGCCGTGCATGACCTCATGCGCGATGATCGCGAAGATGGTCGGTACCGCCCAGATCGAAATATCGCGGATAAACTCGGCGGCGGTGTTCAAATTTCCTGATCCAGTTCCGGCCGAGTCTTGGGCAGGGTGGCGCGCGGATGGAACGTGCGATGGACCTTGCGCAAATGACTCTTCGACAGATGTGTATAAATTTGCGTGGTTGCGATATTGCTGTGGCCGAGCATCTCCTGCACCGCCCGCAGATCGGCGCCGCCTTCCACCAGATGAGTCGCGAAACAATGGCGTAGCGTATGCGGACTGAGCCAGTCCAGCCGCGGATTGTTTATCGCCCATTGCTTGAGCGCCTTGAAAAAGCCCTGGCGTGTCATCGGCCGCTCAAGCCGCGTGATGAAGACTGACGACGACGGCTTCGCAAGCCCAGCAGCACTGCGTCGGCGGCGCGCACCCACGGTTTTGATCGCGGCCAGCCGCGCCAGCCGCTCGGCCTCGAGTGCCTTACGGTAGGCGCGCAGGGCCTTGATCGCGGCCGAACCGATCGGCACCAGCCGTTCCTTGCTGCCCTTGCCCATCACCGTTACCAGCCCCTGCCCCAAATCGAGTTGATGAAGCTCCAATCCGACCAGCTCCGAAACCCGCAGACCCGAGCCGTATGCCAACTCGACCATCGCGCGGTCGCGGAGCCCGCGCACGCTGCTGCCGTCAATGGCATCGAGCAGCGCATCGATGTCCCGGCGCGAAAGCGTCCGCGGCAGCGGCCGCGAATAGGGGCGAAGCTTGACCGCCGGGCGCGGGTCGCGTTCCAAGATTCCGCTTTCGCAGAGCTCACGGACCAGCCCGCGCACGGTGGAAAGCGCCCGCCGCTGACTGCTGATTGCAAGCCCGCGCGCAGCCAGGCTTTCGAGGTAGGTGGTGATCGCCCCCGCGTCGAGCGCGCAGGGAGCGATCTCGCGGTGGCGGCAGAAATCCTGGAAGTCACGTAGGTCGCGACCGTAGGCTTCCAGCGAGTTGCGGCTCAGCCCCCGTTCGACCGACTGACGCCTCAAGTGGCGGTCGATCAGCTCGTCCCATCCCGCCTGCTTCAACCGCCAGCCCCGCTCGCGTTCTCGGTCAGTTTGGCAGACAGCGTCTCGCGCAGATTTCGCATCGCCTCGACGTCGACGATTTTCCGTCCGCCGGCATCGCTCACATAGAAGACGTCGAGTGCCTGGTCAGCATTGGTCGAAATCCTCGCCAGGTGAATCCTCAGCCCCAGCTCGAACATCGTATGCGTGATCGTGAAGAGCAGCCCGAGCCGATCCTGCGTGAAAACATCGACCACCGTGAACTGTTCGGAGCTGCGATTGTCGACGGTAACCTCGGTCGGCACCCGGCGCACGAAGCGGCGACGCCGGGGCGCCGACTCGCGATGGGCCGTGGCGACCAGCTCCACCACATCGCGGTGGCCGCGCAATACCTGTTCCAGCTCGGCCTCGACCTTGAGCCAGCGGTCTTCTTCCAGCGCAACGCCGCCGGCGCCGATGGTATGTGAAACGCGGAAGCTGTCGAGCGCCACGCCGTCATCGCGGGTGATGATGCGAGCTGAGACGATGTTCAGGTTGTTGGCGGTGAGTACTCCCGCGATCTTCGAGAACAGTCCCGGCTGATCGGGCGTGGCGACCAGAAATTCGCTGTACTCGAGCTCCGGGAAATGCCGATGACGGGATACCAGCGCAAATCCGTCGGTCTTCGCGAGCGCCTGCATCAACTCGAAGTGCAGCGCGAGGTCGCCTTCGGGCACCGTCAGGAAATAGCGGTCCGGCATCCGCTCGAGGAACTGCTCGATAGGCTCGACCTGCGCATGATGCCCTGCCAGTTGCTGGCGGACCGCGCTCTTGACCTCGGCCAGGCGGCGCGCCGGGTCGACTGCCTCTCGATCACCCTGCTCGAGAATCTTGAGCGCACGCATATAGAGGTCGCCGAGCAGCATGTCGCGCCAGTTGTTGTATACATTCGGCGCGACCGCCCGCATGTCCGCGAAGGTCAGCAGGTAGAGTGCCTTGAGTCGTTCGATCGAGCCGGCCAGCCGTGCGAAGTCGGCCACGATCTGCTGGTCGTCGACATCGCCTTTCTGCGCCACCTGAGACATCAGTAGATGATTGCGGACCAAAAAGACGACCGCGTCGATTTGCTCGCCGCCGAGCCCCAGCCGCCTGCAAACATCGGCCGTGAGCAGCGCACCGCGCTCATGATGGTCATGGCCATGGCCCTTGCCAATATCGTGCAGCAACAGGGCCAGGAAGATCAGCGGCAGGCAATCGATCGCGCGAGCGACCTCGGTCAAAAGTGGGGTGCTTTCCTTGAACTCGCCCGCGCGCAGCCGCTCGAGCTCACGCACAGCGACCAGCGAATGCCGATCGACGGTATAGATATGGTAGAGGTCGTGCAGCACGCGCGCGTACAGATTTCCGAACTCCGGGATGAGCGCACCCAAGACGCCCGCGCGATGCATCGCCTCCAGAGTCTCGGCCACCCGTTCGGGCGCGCCGAGGATCGCCATCAGGGCCGCGCCCAGGCGCGGGTCGGCGCGCGTGCGCTCATCGATCAATGCCAGGTTGTCGCGCAGTATCTGGTAGGTGGAACCCGACAGCTCGACCCGGTGCGCCTGGCAATCGGCGAAAATCGTGACCAGGTTCAGAGGGTCGCGCCGGAAGAAATCGTCCGCCTCGATGCCGAGCACGCGATTCTGGATCACCACGCCCGGGCGAATCTGGCGCGGTGTGTTGCGGCGCAGGAAGCGGCCGGGCGTAATTTCCTCGGTGGCGCGCGCGATCAGGCTCTCGGCGAAGCGATGAATCGTGCTGGCATGGCGGTAATAGGCGCGCATCAGCGAGGCATCGGCGCCGAGGCTGTCCTCGGCCTTGAAGCCGAGCATCGGTGCGATGCGCTCCTGATACTCGAAGGTCAACTGGTCGAAGTGACGTCCGCTTAGAAAGTGAAGCGAATTGCGCACCCGCCACAGGAAATCGCGCGCGCTCTCGACTTCCGCCAGCTCCGCCTCGCCGATGATCGCCTTGTGCATCAGCTCGTCGAGCGAATGGATCTTGTATTTTACCTTGGCGATCCAGAGCGCCGTGTGCAGGTCGCGCAGGCCGCCCTCGCCTTCCTTGAGATGCGGTTCGAGCAGGTAGACCGAGTCGCCGAAGCGGGCGTGGCGCTCGCGGCTCTCCTTGAGCTTGGCGCGGAAGAACTTGGGCTGAGTGCGGTTCAGGACTTCGCCCGGCAAGAGCTTCTCGAGCTCCTCGAACAGGTTGCGGTCGCCCGCCAGGTAGCGAGCGTCCAGGATGGCGGTCTCCTCGATCAGATCGTCGTTCGCCATCTTGAGCGTACTTTTCAAATTGCGTACGGCGTGGCCGACCGTCAGGCCCGCATCCCATAGCGCGTGCAAAATAGTCTCGGCGACGATTTCCAGGTACGGACCCGGCTTCCAGTCATGCAGGAACAGGAGGTCGATGTCGGAAAACGGATTGAGCTCGCCGCGTCCATAGCCGCCACGCGCGAGCACTGCCAGACGCTGCTCCAAACGCGTCAGGCGTCGCGCCTGACCCGCGGCGGCGTGTTGGTAGAGCGCGCGCAGCAGGACGTCGACGGCAGCCGTAAGAGCGTACACGATCTCGGCGCCACTGGCGCCGGCAAAATGGCGCGCCGCGAGTTCCGTGCGCACCGATTGCAGGTAGGCGCGCGCGACGGTGCCCGGACGATCGGCCGCCGCGAGCGCTGCCACTAACCCCGCTTCGTCGCGCGGCACTGCCGGCGCCGCTCCGCTGATGATGGGTTCTTCGCCGAGCACGCCAGCCGGTCTCACAAGTTGCCCGCCGCGGCATCGGAATTGAAATATTGCATCACCGCCCTGGCAATCGCGTCTGCCAGGACTTGCTGATAGCGCTCATCCACGAGGTTCGATGTCTCAGCACGGTTCGACAGAAAGCCGCATTCGACCAGCACCGCCGGCATTCGCGCACCGACCAAGACATAGAACGGCCCCTGCTTTGCGCCGAGTTCATTCACTCTGATACCAAGGTTTGACTCCAGTTCTGCCACGGTTTGCGCCTCGATCATGCCCGCCAGCGAAGCCGACTCGGCGGCCTTATAACTCTGGCGCAGGTCACTCAGGATGTAGTTTAGGTCGACCGCCGTGGATGCGCCATAGTTGGCGTCGCCAGCCGCGTTTTCCATCCGCGCCAGACGAATTGTCGCGCGATCGGTAGTGTTGTTCAGATAGTAGGTTTCGATTCCGGCCGTGTTCGGATCGGAACTGGAGTTCAAATGGATTGAGACGAACAGATCGGCACCGGCCAGGTTCGCCAGCCGGGTTCGGTCAGGCAACGTCACGAAGTAATCCTGGTCGCGCGTCAGCCGCGCATCGATACCGCGGGCCGCAAGCGCGCGCGCCAGGCGGAGGGAGATCTGAAGTGCGACGGTTTTTTCCAGCACCGGGGCGCCGACCTCGGTGCCTGGATCGAAGCCGCCATGGCCCGGGTCGATCATTACGATCGGGCGCGCCGCGACCGGCGATCTCTCTTCCGGCTGCACCGTCTCCGGGATCGGCAGCGCGGGCGGATGGAGCGCCGCGAGCTCGGTATCGGCGTGCGGTGAGAGTGCGCGGGAAGTGGTCTGATGCGGTAGCGATCGGTAAGCCGCCGACGCTGGGCGAGTGTCATCGCTTCGGTTCATGGCCGGCGAAACGAGGTTCGGGATCGATCCGCCGGGCGTCAGCCGGACCAGCAACCCATCCGCGGTCCGCGCGATCGCATAATCGCATCGCTGGTCGACCTCGATCACCAGCCGTGCCGTGCCGTCGCCGGCCGCCATGATCCGCACCGAATCGACCGGTGAAGCCTCGCGCCCAGCCAACGGTTGCTGCGGCAGATCGATGCGCGTTGAGCCGAGATCGATCCAGAGCTGGCTGCCGTGGGCGCTCAGGGCGGGTCGGCGCAGAACGCCGCTCAGTGCAAAGCGCAACTCGACGATTCTGCCGAAACGTTTGACCGAGGCGCCGATCAGAGCCGCGGTCTCGTTGGATGAAGCGTCGGCGACGCCAACCGCCATGAGTAAAATACTGACAACGCTCGCGACGAAAAGCCTCGAGGCCAAATTTTCCGTTCCGCCGCGCCGCTGCATAAGAGTCTTAGCCGCGGCTCTCCTCGCGCAGGCGTGAGGCCAACCGGGCGAGCAGATTGAGCGCTTCGACCGGGGTCAGACGGTCAACGTCGATCGTCCGCAACTCCGCAATCGCACGGCTCTCAGCCGGCGCGAACAGCCCCATCTGGAGCGCCTGGCCAGCTTGCGAGGCGAGCGAATCGTTAAGTTCGCCACGTTCGAGCTGAGACAGAATTTCGCGCGCCCGCGCAACGATCGAGTCCGGCAGCCCCGCCAGCCGCGCCACCTCGATCCCGTAGCTCTGGCTCGCCGGACCCTCAATCACGCGGCGCAGGAACAGCACCTCGCCGCCCCACTCCCTCACCGCCATGCTGAGATTCTTGACCCTCGGACGCTCCCTCGCAAGCTCAGTCAGCTCGTGGAAATGGGTCGCGAACAGTACTCGAGCGCGGGTCGCGTCGTGCAGATACTCGGCCACTGCCCACGCAATCGCGAGCCCGTCGAAGGTGCTGGTGCCGCGTCCGACCTCGTCAAGCAGCAGCAGGCTGCGGTCGCCCAGCCCGCTAAGCAGCCGCGCCGTTTCGCGCATCTCGACCATGAAAGTGGATTCGCCGCGGCGCAGATCATCGCGGGCCCCGATACGGGTGAAAATACGGTCAACCAGGCCCAGTCGCGCCTGCGTGGCGGGCACGAAGCTTCCCGCCTGGGCCATTATCACGATCAGCGCCACCTGGCGCAGATAAGTGGATTTGCCCGCCATGTTGGGTCCGGTGATCAGCAGCAGTTGACGATTTTCCGGATCGACGTCCAGATCATTGGGGACAAACTCGCCACGCTTGAGGTCCGCTTCCAGTACCGGATGTCGCCCGTCGCGCATGATGAGCGCGGATTCGTTATTGATGACAGGCCGGACGTAGCCTCGGCTGCGCGCGACTTCAGCCAATGCCACCAGGCAATCGAGTTCACCGGCGGCACGCGCCGTGCGTTGCAGCGCAGCGGTATGTGTTCCCACCGCGCGCAGCAGCTTCAGAAACAGATCGGCTTCCAGCTCTTTCAGCCCCGATTCGGCGCTCAGTATTTTGCGCTCGAGTTCCTTGAGTTCGGGAGTGGTGAAGCGCTCGGCCCCAACCAGGGTCTGCTTGCGTTCATATTCGGGTGGGACGCGTTCGAGATGAGCCTTGGTGATTTCCAGGTAATAGCCGAAGACCTGATTGTAGCGCACCTTGAGTGAGGGAATTCCAGTGCGTCCGCGCTCGTGCGCCTCCAGCCTGGCGATGACGGCGCGCGCGTCGAGACTCAGGGTCCGCAGCTCGTCCACCCCGGCGTCATAGCCGGTGCGGATGACGTTGCCGTCGCGCGCCGCCATCGGCGGCTCGTCAGTCAAAGCCGCGAAGATTTGATCCGCCACTGCGGGGAGCGGATCGAGGTCAGCCGCGCAGCGTGCCAGCTCAGCGCTGCGCATCGCGCTGAAGGCTTGCTTCAGCTCGCCGACGGCACCCAGCGCCTGCCCCAGCTTGAGGCAATCCCGGGGACCCGCCTTAAGACTCGCCACCCGTCCGACCATCCGTTCCAGGTCTCCAATTCGACCCATCGCGGAGGTGATC